>PMTY01000131.1:0-10654 GCA_003167155.1 Candidatus Cybelea tumulisoli | reverse complement strand
CACTTCATCGAACACACTTATGGCTTGCGCAGCCTGGGAACCAGCGACTCGCGCTCGGACCGGTTCGCCGACTGCCTCGACTTCACGCAAAAACCGCTGCCCTACATTCCCGTCAAAGTCCCGGGCTCGTTCGAAAGCCTCTTCGAGACCAACCTTCCTGGCTACGGTCGTCACCCGCAAGATCCCGCGCAACGCGACTAGCAGCAGGCGCCAAAGTGGGTAAGAGGCCAAAATGTACACACCACCAGCCAGTCCCTCTGAACCGGCGGACNNTGCGGACCCGAACCCGTGCTCTCCGCCGCCCGATGGCGACCAGAACATCGACAACATAGATAACGCCGGCGACGACGACGACGACGAAGTATAGCGGAGGATTACTCCTTGCAGCCGCTCTGTTAGCGAACTGCGCTCACCATCTTCCGTATGCGCTGTCGAGTGCCGACCAGGCGCGCTTTGGGGCCAGCGTCCTTCGCGTTAGCGTAGCGGGGCACGCCCCGATGATCCTCGGTCTCAACGACTGTATCTTGTACAAAGCGCGGACCGCACACGAGGATATCGTGGGATGGGATGTCGTTTTGGCTTCCGACTGGGGGATGCACAGTTATCCGAAGTGGATGACGGGCTGCACCTCTCAGCACGTCGTTTACAACGGCAGGTACATCGTCGCAAGCTTCTGCGCGCAGGCACTCGGCGCGGGCGGCGGCTGTGCGGGCGGCGACGGAACGTACCGCAGCCGCACCGCAGATCCTGCGAGCTGGCAAATCCAAGACGGAAATCGCTGGCTCTCTTTAGCTAAGTATTAGCACGCTGCCGAGACTCTCGCGCGCCGCTGCAACCGCCGTTTTCGTTCGGGCTGTGCGACATCTCGTGCCGGTGGTCTTCGGGGAACTATGCGGCTGCCGGCACGCTCAAACGCCTTGCACTGGGACGAGACCGCTCGCCGGCCGAATGACGTGCGGATGATTGCCCCGACTGGGACGGTGACGTTACTCTTCACCGACATCGAAGCCAGCACCCAGCATTGGGAAGAGCAGCGTGAGGCAATGCGCGCAGCTTTGCGTCGCCACGACGAGATCGTGCGCGCCTGCGTCGAGGGCCGCGGAGGCCACGTTTTTAAAATGGTCGGCGATGCGTGTTACGCGGCGTTTTGGCGGGCATCCGATGCGGTCGCCGCCGCTTTGGACGCACAGCGCGCGCTGAACGCCGAGGACTGGAGCGCGGTCGGCGAGCTTAAGGTGCGGATGGCGTTGCATACCGGCGCGACCGACGAGCGCGACGGCGATTACTTCGGGCCCGTCGTCAACCGGATTGCGCGCTTGTTGAACACGGCGCACGGCCATCAAGTCGTGCTTTCCGGTGCCACGGCGCTGCTGCTGCGCGGAGTGATGCCTGACGAAGCGGAGCTGCTCGACTTGGGCCAGCACCATCTCAAAGATCTTGTCGATCCCGAGCACGTTTGGCAACTGCGCGCACCGGGATTGCACCAAGGGTTTCCACCGTTGCGATCCCTGGGCTCCATGCCCAACAATTTGCCGCGGCAGGTGACACCGCTCGTTGGGCGTGAGGAAGTCTTGCACGAAATCAAGGGCCTCATCGAGCACGCGCCGCTGGTAACGATCGTCGGCTCGGGGGGCGTCGGCAAGACGCGCGCGGCATTACAGGCCGGCGCGGATTTGCTCGACGGATCGGGCGACGGCGTGTGGTTCGTCGAACTCGCGCCGCTGAGCGACAGGAAGTTGCTCGCAAGCGCCGTCGCCGCCGCGCTCGGGTTGCGCGAACCATCCGATGGACCGGTTTTGGAGATGCTGGTGGCGCACCTGGCGCCGAAACGGCTGCTGCTGATTCTCGACAACTGCGAGCATCTCATCGAGGAAGCGGCGACGATCGCGCATGCGATTCTTCGCCGATGCCCCAACGTGCGTCTGATTGCGACGAGCCGCGAGGCTCTGGGCGTCGGCGGCGAGGCCGTCTATGCGATTCCGCCGCTACCCGTTCCGCCGCCCGAGGGCTGCACGGCGGAGGGTGTGCTTGGGTATGGAGCAGTCCTCCTTTTCGTCGAGCGGGGGCGCGCCGCGGATCGCCATTTCGAGCTGAGCGATGCAAACGCGGCGACTGTTGGCGAGATCGTCCGGCGGCTCGACGGATTGCCGCTGGCGATCGAGCTTGCCGCCGCGCGATTGAAGGCATTGGGAATCGACGACGTCGCGAAGCGGCTCGGGCGAAAACTGGCGATGCTCACGAGCGGTAATCGCGCCGCGCCGGCTCGGCAGCAGACGATGCGGGCGACGATCGAGTGGAGCTACGAGCTGCTCTCCGCTGACGAGAAACGCTTTTTCCGCAGCTTTGCGGTCTTCGCCGGCGGCGGTTCGCTCGACGCGATCGTCCGCTGCGCGGCCAACGCGGGCGTCGATGAAACCGCCGCGCTCGACCTGCTCGCATCGCTCGTCGACAAGTCGCTGGTGCAGGCTGAAAGAAATGCAGGCCGGCGCTACCGCCTCCTCGAGTCGACGCGTGAGTTCGCCGCTGAAGAACTCGTTGCGCAGGGCGACTGGAGTGCGGCCGCTCGCGCTCATGCATTGGCCTTCCTCGATCTGGCCGAGGAGCTCGAACGCTCGCGGCTGGAGACGCCGGAACAGGAGTGGCGCCGGCGCACCGCGCCGGACGTTGACAACTGGCGCACAGCGCTCGAGTGGTCGCTGGGCGGCGAAGACCGCGCGATCGGCTTGCGCCTGCTGCTGGCATTGCAGCACGTCTGGTTCCTTCCGTTGTCCGAGCGCCGGCGGTGGCTTGCGATCTCGCGCGAGGCGATCGACGACGATATCCCTGCATCCACCAGAGCGCAGATAGACTTATACGAGGCGCAGTTGTACGCGGTAAGTTATCGTTGGGATAAGGTGTTCGACGTTGCGCGGCGGGCCGAGGAGGCGTTCACTGCGCTCGGCGACCAGCTGAGTGCGGCGCAGTCGCAGCGCTATGTTGGTTACGCGCTTACGCGTCTCGGCAGGTATTCCGAAGGCGAGGCCTGGCTGCAGATGGCGCTGCAAGTCTATCGCGAGCGAAACGAGGATCGCGCGACCGCAGGCATCCTGCACGATATCGGCGACGCGCGCAACGAGATGGGCGACATCGCCGGCGCACGCGCGTATTACGACGAAGCGCAGCGGATGTATAAAGCCGCGGACGCCCACGAGAGTGCGATCGGCATCTTACGAAATCTTGCGGAGGCCGAGTTTCGAGCCGGCGATGCGCGCACGGCACTCGAGCTCGCGTTGGAGGCCTTGACGTTCGACCGTGAATCCAAGAACCGCTTTCACATCATCAGCGATCTGCTCAATATCACCGCCTACGAGATCTCGCTCGGCGCCTTCAACGAGGCCAAGGCTCATGGGCTCGAAGCGCTGACGCTGGCGCGCAGCGGCGAGATGGACGTATACTTCGCGCTCGCGGCGCAGCACTTAGCGGTGAATGCGGCGTTGCAGCCGGGCGGAGATCCGGCGCGCGCGGCGCGTCTGCTCGGCTACGCGGAGAACCGGCTGAGCGCGCTCAACGTGCGCCTGGGCCATACGGAGCAACAGGGCTGCGACGCGGCGTTCGTTGCGCTGCGAGCCGAGTTCGAAAGCGCCCAGCTTACACGGTTGCGAGAAGAAGGCGCGGGCTGGAACGAGGGGCGCGCTATCGCTGAGGCGAGTAGGGTTTGAGAAAGCCGGAGCCCTCTTCGTGGACAATGACCAGTCCCGAGCCGAACCCGAACTTCGCGCCGGCACTGGCGGTGGCGAAAAGATGGTCCGTCGTGCCGGTCGTGTCGCGGGTGTCGCTTCCCGAACCAGCGAGGGCGAAGCCGGCGAGAGGCGTGCTGCCCGATGCTGCATTGTAATTATAGATCACGCCTTCTTGCGGTGAAGAGCCCGAGCCGGTGTAGCTGACCCCAAACGCCGCGCCCGCGCCGGTTTTTCCACCGGCGTAGGTGTTGCCCAGCACCGCGTGTGACGAATCGACGACCAGGTTGCCGACGGGGTATTGCCCATCGCCGGTGCCCGAGGCGAACTGGTGGAGCACCGTTTCGGACCAGGTGCCGGTTGCCGGACGCCGGGTGTAATAGACCGTACCGCAGTTGCAGGATCCGCCGCCCAATCTCGTCGCGCCCACAAATGCGGGCGGATACTCCCCCACCTGGGTGACTGGGCTTTGCGGATCGCTGCCGTCGCCGCTTTGCGAGCCGAAGGAGTAGGCGAGGTTCACGGCCCAGGAAGTGCCGACTTCATCCGCTTCAAAGATCGTACCGCAACCGCCCGTGCAACTTCCGCTCCCGCCCTGCGTGCCTACGCCGGCCAGACCGGAGAGGCTGCAGGTCGAACCGCAAGCGATCAGCGTCAGCGGAGCGACGGGGAAGGCGCCCACGGTGGAGTTGAGCTGCGCGTCTTGCGCATACCCGTGCATCGGGTCGTACTGGAAGATCGTCCCGCAACCGCTCGTTGCGCACGAGAGGTCGCCACCGTATTCCGTCGTTCCGTACAGAGTTCCGTTGCCGATGTCGATGAGGCCCGCCATCGGATTGGCACCGTCGGAACCGCCTGCGAATTTATATAGCGTGGCGTACGTATAGCTGCCCGCTGCGGGCGTAAGCGAAAAGATAACGCCACAGGCGCACGAAGCGCCGCCGCCTTGCGCGGTGGTTCCGTAGATGACGCCCGAAGCAGTCAGACGAAGCGTTCCCTCCGGATTCGCGCCGTCCGAGCCGCCGAACGAATGGAGAACGGTTTCGCTATACTTCTTGCCGGTTTTCACGAGCTCGAAGACGGTTCCGTCGTTGCTCGTTCCGCCCGACTCCGTCGTGCCGAAGAGATCTCCGCCTGAATCCGAGATCAGCTTTGTGTTCGGCGTCTCGCCTGACGAACCACCGGCAAAGCTGAGCACTACTTTGCGCTTCGCGGGGGGCGGACTAGCGGTAGGTGCCGCGCCCGTAACGGCTGCGCCATAGGGCTCTGCTGGAGCAGAGGCGAGATTTCCGGAGGGCGCACCGCCGGCCGGATAGTTCCAATAGTCCACCTTGCCCGTGCCGGCATCGGTACACCACAGGTTGGGACCAACCATCGTCGTGGCTTGCACCTTGCTCTTTGGCGTAATACCGGCGAAGAACGGATTGACGTCGTCGGCGTAATCGTTGTAGCAGGAGTCGCTGAAGACGACTTCGCTGCCGACCGCCGTGATCGTCGAACCGGAGATCGTCGCACGCCAGACGCCCGTCTGGAAAACTCCGCCTGCCTCCTGATCGCCGAGCGCGATGTACTTGCCATCCCAGGTGGTTCCGCCTGGAAAGTCGATCGTACCGCTGAACGACAAAGACGACATGCTCTTGGCACCGGACAGCAACCCGCAGTAGGCGCGGCCGCCTGACGAGGTCTCGCCGACGCCGATGAGGTTACCGCTGCGGTCGTAGCCCATCGGCCACAAGTAGGTGCACGAGCCGGTGTAGGTGGTGCCTTTGCTCGGGTCGCCGCCGGCAAAGACCGTTACTTCGCCCGGGTCGAATGATGTGACCGCGACATCGCCCTTTGGCGAGACCGAACACCCGATCGCTTCGCTGCCGCCCGTCGAATACGTTGCGATTGTCTTGCCGCCAGGCGCGATTTCGTCAACGTCACCGTTGCCGTAATTCGAGATGTAGACGTCATGCTTGTCGTTCACGCACATGCCGTAAGGCTCGTTGAAGGATCCCATCGATCCAACGGACTTACCGCTGGGATAATCGTAGACGTAAACGTCGTTAGTCGCCCAATCGCCAACGTAGAGTAGGGCAGTTTTTTTCGAGGCTGGCCACATGAAGTGCTTGCGGTGGTCGGTATGCACCGGGAGGTTGTGAAAGTACGGCATGGTCAACGCCGCATCGCGCATCCTCGAAAGCAGCGTCAGGTCTCCGCCGCGACTGGCCGGAGCCACTCCGGCTGGCGCGAAACGCGCACCCCCGCTGCACGCGGCCATACCGGCTGCCACAATCGCGCCCAGGGCGCATATTGGAAAAATCGAGGCTTTCTTCATGGCGGAGGCCTCCCTCGGAATCCTCGCCCGCAAGCGCGAGAGATCCAAAAACTTTCCCTCGCCCGGGCGGTTCCCCTGCCCTGTCGAACTGTTGGCCTTGGACAGGGGGGCACTGACATGACACCTTCGGGCTTCGGCCGTTTTACACTCGGCCTTATCGTTGCTGCAGCGATGCTGACGGGATGCGGTGTCCTTCCCTTCGACTCCGCTCAGGGCAGACTGGCTCAGGATGACATGCAGCCGACTGGCTCGACGGGCGCGGTGCCGCAAGAAGCAAAGAGCGGGAACCTACTCTATTTGGCTGCTCCTGGCGAAGGAATTTCCGTATTGAGCTACCCCCGGGGAAAGTTGCTTCAGACGCTCGACACGTACGACTGGCCCGAGGGTCTCTGCTCCGATCGTGACGGCAACGTTTGGGTAGCACTGCCGCTGAATCTATCCGTGGCCGAGTACGCGCATGGCGGAAGCTCGCCGATCGCAACGCTGGCCGATCCCCGCGAAGAGCCGCTGGGATGCGCCGTCGATCCCCGTAGCGGCAACCTCGCAGTTGCGAGCGCACTCGGCTCTATCCAAGTGTATAGCCACGCTAGCGGCTCGGCGCAATCATATAAACTCTCGGGTGTTGAGATGCTTAACTTCTGCACGTACGACGACAAAGGCAACCTCTTTGCCGACGGCGAGAGCGATAGCGGAACCTTTGAGTTAATCGAACTTCCGAAAGGAAGCAGCTCTCTTCGGCAAATCTCAATCGCCGCGACAATTTCGGGCGAATATGCGATTCAGTGGTATGGTAAAGACCTTGCGGTCCAAGCGTCGCAGGGATCGGGTGAGGCAGTGATCGACCGCATTAGGATCAACGGTTCCACAGGGAGCGTCGTTGGAACGACGACGCTCGATATCGAAGGTAACCCGTATGGAGCGCAGTTCACGCTCTTTCGCGGCATGGTCATCCTACCGGAAGACGAGAGCGTTGGCGTTTGGAACTACCCTCAAGGGGGCGATCCTATCAAGACGTTTGCCGGATTAGACAAACAGCCGTTCCTGGGGGCGACGGTCAGCGCGATCGAGAATTAGGTCGCAGCTCAACGTTCGCCGGTTTTACCGCGGCTGACGGCCGTTCCCCACAGACGGCTCGCTCCGAGAATTTTGAGGTTTTTCTTTGGTGAGCCGCCGGAAGGATACGCGTACAGAGCGACGCCAGGGCCGTTTACATCGGGCTGGATAATCGTCTTGCCAGCTAGCGAAAACTGCGAACCGCTTGAAAAGCTCCGGCCGGTGAGCAGTGCCGCCCCGATGATGCCGGCGCCGGTTCCGGTGACTTCCACTTGGTAGATCGCCACTTCGTCCCCCGTGCCCGATTGAGGATCGGCGGCGTCCACCAGATATTCGCCGTCCCATTGGAGGCCGCCACGCACGCCGGTAACAAACACCCCGATGCTTCGGAACGGGCCGCCGACACGTGGAAGCTCTTCCATAGGATCGCTATCGACGAAGAGATCGCCTCTGCCGTCGTAGACGCAATACGTTGCGGTAACGGAGTACGTCGTTGGCGCTCCTTGCGCATTGGCAAAGATTGAGACGCCCGCACTGCTGGTGGCAGCGAGGTTTCCGGTCCTTCGATCGACGGCGCATCCGTACGGAGTGTTGCCTGGAAGATGCAGCGTGGCGATGGGAGTCGTGCCGGCGTGAACGTATTCGATAAGCTCCGCAGGAGTTTGATTCACGATCCAAACGTTTCCGAGTTTGTCGGCGCATTCGCCCGCCGGAGACCCGAAGCCGGTCAGCATCCCGACCAGCTTTCGCTTCGGATATGCGAGCACATAGACGCTATTTCCGACCTCGTCGGAGACGTAGAGCAGATCGTCGCCCTTCGCTTCGGAAGCCATCCACGAAGCTCTGAACGCTCCGCTTGCCGCGTCACTCTCGGGCTGGGAAAGCCTGCCGCAGGCCGCGAGCACTGCAGCGGTCGTGCACAGGCTGAATAGGTAGCGGGAGAAACGGCGCCTCATTGGGCGATGCTCACGGACTGGCCAACGGGCTCTTTCGGCGCCATGAACAACGGAGCGGGAGTGCCTCCAGCCGGGTACGACCAGGAGTCGAACCGTCCGTGGCAACCTTCGTTGCCACCTATGACAACCGTGCCTTGCGTTCTGTTGCGGGGAGTGTTCACCGTACCAACGATGAACGGCTGGCTTATATACTCTGCGCTGCCGCAATCATCAGCGAGTACGGTCGTGCCGGCGATAACGAGATTGCCGGATGACGATTCGACCATTTGATAGATCGCCGTCGTTTGATTGCCTTGGTATGCCTCGTCCGTCACGGCGATGTATTGCCCATCCCACATGACGCTGCCCGCACTATAGATAATTTGGTTCATCTCCATCGCCTTGAGCGACTTCGCTCCGCGCGCTAGCTCGCAAATGGCGTAGGTCTTCTCCTGGCCGCTCTCGACGTAGAGATTACCCTTAAGGTCATAACCCGGCGATCCGAGCACTGGACAGTTCTTGCTCGAATAGGCCTTGGGCGTCCCCGAAGCGCCCTTAAAAACGAAGATTTGACCGGGGTTGCTGCTTCCATCGTTCGCCACGGCGAGGTTTCCCGTCTTCGGATCGATCGAACAGCCGAACGAGTAGTTCAAGGCCGCGGTATTCAACGTCTTAATTGGGCTGTCACCGCCGTGCGCGTATTCAATGACCTCGGCGCTACTAAACTGCGTGATCCAAACGTCACCTTTGGCGTCGACGCATTGGCCGTACGGATACTTGAAACCGCCCAACCTGCCGACGAGCAAGTTCGTCGTGAAGTCGTACACGTAGACCTCGTTGGTATATCCGTCCGAAACGTAGAGCAGCTCCTTGATCTTGTTCGCTTCCGGGAGCATCCAGGACCGGGTTTGCTCAGTGTGCGCTACTTGTGCGGGGATTTGCGGCTGACCGCAGCCTGCGAGCACTGAAACAGCCACGCAGTAAACTAGCGCGTGACAAAGACGGTCTGCGGTGAGCCTACTCAACTAGCCTAACCTCACCTGTTCCAAGGCGATAGATTCCACCAACGATGAGTAGGTGACCGGAGTCTGCGCCGCTCGATAAAACTGGGGGACTTTTCTGCAGCCTTGCGACCGCCGCGCGCACGTTTGCCTCCACTGCCGCGTCCTCCGTGCCGCGCGCTTTCACTACGCCGGCAATCCCAGGCCCCATGAGTCGCTGGAGCTCCGAGAGGTGGCTCGGCAAGGATGAGTTGGTCTCGATCGCTGAGTAGACGGCCTTAACGGCTCCGCAACCCTCATGACCGAGCACCATAACGAGTCTCGTTCCTAAGTGCTCGACCGAGTATTCGAGGGACGCTGTCACCAAATCGTCCGGAAAATTTCCCGCGACCCGTGCGACGAACAGGTCTCCGATGCCCTGAACAAAGACGAGGTTTGGGATTACTCGCGAGTCGGAGCAGCCGAGGATCGCTGCGAAGGGTGCCTGACTTGCGGTAAGGAGTTCTCGTTTCTCCGCAAACTTATTTGCATTTGGGAAGTCGTTGTCGACGAAGCGCTTGTTGCCGGCCATCAATCGTCCCAGCAGCCGCTCTGGTGTAACGCCGGCCGGTAGCGACGGCGTTGCGGCTCGGCTCCCTTGGGGAAGCGCGGCGCCTATTGTGGCTAACCCACCGGCCAAAAATGCCGCGCGGTTAAATGACAGACGGTCACTCGATGTCGATTCGCTCATGAGCCTCTTTCCTCCAAAAAATGTTTCCGGCGACGTGCATCGGCACACCCGCAGCTGCTCCGGACTTGGCTAGCGCCGGATGACGCCCAAAGCGCTGTTATTCCGGCAGATCACGTTGTGGGCCTGGAGGACGAAGATCTATGGCGCCCCTTTCAAGCACCCTGGAAACGCTGTAGCAGCTTAACCGCGCCGTAGATCGGTAGGTTTGGCGCTATCGCTTCGGAACCCTAAGGCCGCTCGGAACGTCACGAGTGCTGTTGGCGTCGTTAGCAGTCTTAGAACATTGGCGCGACCTCATGCGAACAGGGGCGTTTTTAGTGGGCTTAGAACGGCGTTTTGCATGGGCTTAGTGCTCGCAGTTGTAGTAGTAGTCACGACGGCAGTCGCTTGCGTGGCGTGGCTACTCGAGCCGGAATGGCGCGGCCGCCGGATATTTACGCGCTGGCTCTACGCCACGATTGCGACGATGCTCGTGTTCATTCTTGTCGAGCTATTCGTACATCCCGCTACACTGAACAAGTAGCCCTACCTGCAACACACACGCGCGTGAACGTCTCCATATTTGGAGCCGTACTCGTCCCGCCGTTTTTGCTACGGCGAGCTTTGCAGAGTCCTCAACGCAATGAGAATTGAACCCTGAGAAGGTTCAGAGCAGACTTTTGCAGCGTCGTTGGCTTGCCTAGATAGTAGCCGGGCATGCGTTAGATGAAAGAAACGGGGAAAATTACTGGTGAGAATCTCCAGTACGACTCAATTTGCATTTTGCGTTGCAACAGCCGTCGCCGTTTTTGCACTCAATCGGCCGGTCATCACCGAATCTTCTCCGCAGCTATGGTCTATCCCAAAGGCCCGGTACACCCGCTCCTCCGCAAAGTGGGCCCGAATATGTTCCCCGCCGG
>PMTY01000007.1 GCA_003167155.1 Candidatus Cybelea tumulisoli | reverse complement strand
CACGACGGCTATCATAGCGCCGCCCTGGTGGCGTGTCAAGGAAGCCTTCGCCGAAAGGAGCGGTAAATCGAAAAAGTGCTCACGCTTTACGAGCATATCGCCTTTGGCGTATCCGATCCTGACCAAAATCCGCCTCCTCCAAAACACCCTGCTGCCGGCGATGGGTTTCGCCGACATCGTCGCCGATTCGAAGTCCGTTTGCCACTACCGCTCTGGCGGCGACCGGTCGAGTCCCTTCCTGGGTCGGGTTCTTCGATCGTCAGCGGCCTAACGGGACGCGCATCCCGCGACGGGCCCCCGATCGCCTCGAAGTCGGCCGACTCGCCGAAATCGCTCGCTCGGCCGGAGCCTTGGCTTTCGAGCCGCCGCACGTCTGCATCACAACTAGGGCAGCTTGCGCGAGATCGTCTTGCCTTGCATGAAGAGGAGTAGATAGTCGCGGCCCCCGGCTTTGCTATCGGTGCCCGACATATTGAAGCCGCCAAAGGGATGCGCGCCGACGAAAGCCCCGGTGCTCTTGCGGTTGAAGTAGAGGTTTCCAACGAAGAAGTCGTCGCGCGCGCGCTTGATCTTAGCCTCGTCGGTCGTATAAAGCGAGCCGGTCAGACCGAACTCGGTATTGTTCGCGATCGCCATTGCATCGTTAAAGTCTTTGGCTTTGATCACCGCCAGGACTGGTCCGAAGATCTCCTCCTGAGCGATGGTTGCGTCGGGTGCGACGTCTGCAATTACCGTCGGCGCAACGTAGAAGCCACCGTCACCAACGCGCTTTCCGCCGGTAATCAGCCGCCCTTCCGTCTGACCCTTCTCGATATAACTCATGATCGACTTGAGCGCGCTCTCGTTTACGACGGGGCCCATATAGTTCGCGCGATCCCGCGGGTCGCCAACGGAGATCTGATCGACTCGGCGCTTCAGCCGGTCTAAGAACTCGTCGTAGATGGACTCGTCGACGATCGCACGGGAACACGCCGAACACTTCTGACCCTGGAATCCGAACGCTGAAACGGCGACACCCTCGACCGCGGCGTCGAGGTCCGCATCGGCGGTGACGATAATCGAGTCTTTACCGCCCATTTCCGCAACCACCCGTTTGATCCACTTTTGGCCGGCCTGCGGTTTGGCCGCGAGCTCGTTGATGCGCAACCCGATCTCTTTCGATCCGGTGAACGAGATGAAGCGAATCTGCGGATGCGTCACGATGAGATCGCCGATTTCACTTCCCGAGCCCGGAATGAAGTTGACGACGCCGGCCGGTACGCCGACCTCCTCCAACAGATCGACGAACCAGGCTGCAATAATCGCCGAATCGCTCGACGGCTTGAGGACGACTGTATTGCCGCTGACGATCGCGGCCGCCGTCATGCCCATCATGATGGCGCCCGCGAAGTTCCACGGGGGAATCACCGCGCCGACACCGAGCGGGATATAGATCAGCTCGTTCTGTTCGCCGGCAATGGGAACGACGGGCTGTTCGCGTGCATATCGAAGCGCCTCGCGAGCATAGAACTCCAGAAAGTCGATCGACTCGGCAATATCGCCGTCGGCTTCGACCCAGCTCTTTCCCACTTCGTAGACCAGGAGCGCGTCGTAATCGAACCGGCGTTGGCGCAACAACTCCGCGGCGCGAAAGAGATACTCGGCGCGTTGGGGCAGCGACAAGTGCTTCCAAGACTCGAAGGCTTGCGTGGCGGCCTCGATGGCTTCCAGCGCCTCGGCCTTCGATGCCGAGCTGACGCTGCCGACCACCTCCCGCGGGTCGGCTGGATTGAGCGAGCGGATGCTTTTGCTCGTCTCAACCCGGCGACCGCCGATTATTAGCGGGTAGCGCTTCCCGAGGCCTTGCGCAAGCCTAGCAAGCGCCGCCTCCATCCCGGCGATGTCGCCGGGGTCCTTGAAATCCTTGACGATTTCGTTTTTGAATGGCGGGATCTCGGTTCGCGGCTTTTCTGCTGTCGTCGTCATCCTTCTATACTACCAGGCCGTCAACACGAGGCCTGGCGTGGGCACCCTCTCGCAGCGCAGCGATCAGGGCCTTTGGATTCTCCGAGTGCATGAGCGCCTCGCCGATGAGGAATCCGCGAGCGCCGGCAGCCCGCAGCCGGGCAACGTCGGAAGCGTCGCGCATACCGCTCTCGCTGATGGCAAAGACCCCCGGTGGGACTTTCGGAAGCAGGTGCGCGCTGACGGCCAGATCGGTTTCCAGGGTTCGCAGGTTCCGGTTGTTGATACCGAGCAGCCGCGCCTCCGCCGTTAGCGCGCGCTCGAGGTCCCGCGAATCGTGCACCTCCACCAGGACGTCCAGCGCGTATTCCGCAGCCTCGCCGATGCACTCGCGAAGCGCCGCATCGTCCATGCCGGCGACGATCAAGAGCACGCAGTCGGCGCCGTAGGCCGCCGATTGTGCGACGTGATAGCGCGTCCAAATGAAATCCTTGCGCAAGAGCGGGCGCGCCGTCGCCGCCCTCACCTCGTCGAGATAGGACAGCTCGCCGAGAAAATGATCGCGCTCGGTGAGGACGCTGATTGCATCGCTGCCGGCTTCGTCATAGGCCCGAGCGATGGCGACGGGATCGAAGCTTCGCGCAATCAAGCCGGCCGACGGCGATGCGCGTTTGATCTCGGCGATGATCGCGCCGCCAGGTGCTCGCTGCAGCGCGGCCAGGAAGCCGCGCCGCTCGCCAATCCGGGCCAATGCCCGTGCACGAAGGTTCTCGTACGGTTCGCGAGCCTGCTCCAGTTCGAGCAACGCGGCCTTGGCGTTGTAAATCTTTTGAAGTATGTCGAGCATCGAAACGGTGGGGTTCCCTGCGGGGCTTTGGGCTACGTCGGGGTCGGCGAGGTCGAAGGGCCCACCGACGGCGTCGCCGTCGGCACGACTGCTGG
>PMTY01000200.1 GCA_003167155.1 Candidatus Cybelea tumulisoli | reverse complement strand
CGCGCCGGGCGAGGAGATTACGCCGGAAATTATCGACTATTTGCGCCTCGAGTTGAAGGCCGGGGTGCGCATTCAAGGCCCTTTCGACGGCGAGCTGCGGGTCATCCGCGTCGTGAAGGAGTGATCGCCGAGGGCGGATAACGGTGCAGCGAAGGCCTCGGAAGTGAGGAACGATCTTTGGCAGTAAGAGTTCATTCCATATCCCCTAGTTGGGAACTCTCCCAGCTCCTCGACATCTTCCCGCTCACGATTCGGCAAGCCCTCGTCCGTCTGCATAACCTCGAAGACATCATTGAAGTCGTGCTCGATTTGGGGCGTCCGCCGGAAGCCCGCTTCGAACACGATTTCATGTACCTGACGGATGGCGCGATCGGCCACGAGGATATCGCGCACGTCTGCTCGCGCATCTCACCGTTTGGCGCCGACAATCGCGCCGGCATCGAGCAGACTCTGCATCGAATCAGCGCGATTCGTAACCGAACCGGTAAGATCGTCGGGCTCACGTGCCGTGTCGGCCGAGCGGTGTACGGCACGATCGATATTCTGCTCGACGTGCTACGCAGCGGGTCGTCGATGTGCCTGCTCGGAAAACCCGGCGTCGGTAAGACTACGATGCTGCGCGAGTGCGCGCGCGTGCTATCCGAAGAGCGAAAACGCGTCGTCATCGTGGACAGCTCGAACGAAATCGCGGGCGACAGCGACATCCCGCATCCTGGCATCGGGATGGCGCGGCGCATGCAGGTCGCCGATCCGGCGCTGCAACACGCGGTGATGATCGAGGCCGTCGAAAATCACATGCCCGAAGTCATCGTGATCGACGAGATCGGGACCGAGGCCGAAGCGACCGCTGCCCGCACGATTGCCGAGCGCGGCGTGACGCTCATCGGGACCGCGCACGGCCAGACCCTCCAGAATCTCTTGATGAATCCAACGCTTTCGGACTTGGTGGGCGGCGTGAGCGCCGTCACGCTGTCGGACGAGGAAGCGCGACGGCGCGGCACGCGAAAGACGGTCCTCGAGCGCAAGGCACCCCCGACGTTTGACATCGTCATCGAGATCCACGACCGCGATCGTTTGGCGATTCACAAGAACGTCGCCGACGTGATCGACGCGCTGCTGCGCGGATATCAGCCGCAGCCGGAGGTACGGCAGCGGCAGCCCGGCGGTGCGGTGACCGTCGTCCAAGAGGCCGATACGGAGTCGATGCCTCGCCTGAGCGAAGCCTACGATCACCACGAACACGATAGCGAGGAGCGGGACCGGCCGCTTTCGATCTTCCCCTACGGCGTCTCGCGCAACAAAATCGAACGCGCCATCGCCAATCTACGGGTTAACGCCGCGATGGCGCGCAACTGGGACGACGCCGACGTCGTGCTCACGCTCAAGACGCTCGAGCGCAAGGAACAGCCCAAGCTCAAGCAGATCGCCTCGGACAACGTCCCGATCTACTCGATCAAGACAAACACGACCACGCAAATTCAGGCCGCCCTGCGCGACGTCTTCAACCTCGGCTCGATCGATAACGAGGAAATTGCTCTGCGCGAAGCCGAGGAGGCGGTCTACCAGGTGATGCTCAACAGCAACGCGATCGAACTCTCTCCGCAAACGTCCTACATTCGCCGCATGCAGCACCAACTCGCCGAACGCTACCGCCTACAATCCCGCAGCACCGGCCTCGAACCCAACCGCCGCGTCCGAATCTACAAAACCGTTGACACCTCCGCCTTGTCAGGCTGACGCCAATAGTGTCATCCTGAGCTTGTCGAAGGACGAAGGTGTGTCACCCTGAGCGCAGTCGAAGGGTGACACGGAGATAACGTGTTCGTTGTAATCGAGGGTATCGAAGGTAGCGGAAAAAGCACGCTGCACAAAGGGCTTGTCGAGCGTTTGAGCATGGAAGGGCGCGACGTCGTCGTCACGCGCGAGCCCGGTGGAACCGCAACCGGGGATGCGATTCGCTCGATCTTTCTCGATCGCACCCTGACGATCGGCCCATTGACGGAAGCCTTTCTCGTGAATGCGGCACGCGCGCAACACGTCGCCGAGGTGATCCGCCCCGCGCTGGCCGAAAATCGGCTCGTGCTCTGCGATCGCTTCACGGATTCAACGCTGGCCTATCAGGGATATGGCCATGGTCTCGACCTCGCGGCGCTGCAACGGCAATGCGATGAAGCGACCGGCGGAGTGCGGGCGGATCTCATCCTGCTGATCGATCTTCCCATCGAAGTGGCGCGAGCGAGGCTGCAAGAGCGGTATGTCTTGGACCGGATCGAAAGCCAGGACGACGCCTTCCACGAGTGCGTTCGCCAGGGTTATTTAGAGCTGGCAAAATCTCCGCGGCACCGCGTGCTCGACGGCACGCTGCCGCAGGATCGCCTTTTGGAAGACGCGTGGAACTTCATTTCGACGTCGTAGGCGCGCAAGGCCCTAAACGCTACTTCGATGGGCTTGCCCGCGAGACGCTCGCGCACGCCTATCTCTTCTCCGGACCCGCGGGCGTCGGGAAAAAGTTTTTCGCGCGACGGCTCGCGCAATCGCTGCTTTGCCTCGCGCCCAAAGAGCGAGTTCTCGGCTATGACGGCGTCTGCTCGTCGTGCGTGCTCTTTGCCGAGGGCGCACACCATCCCGATTTCTTGGAACACGAAGGAACGCTCAAAATCGGCGATCCCGATGCGCCACGAGGTTTTTACCAGGGGGAGGAACTCTCGACTCGGGATCTCGTCCGTCAGCTATCGCTGCAGTCGTACAGCGGCGGGATGCGCGTTTTGCTGCTCGGCGACGTGGACTTCGCAACGCGCGAGGCGGCCAACGCGCTGCTCAAGTTCTTGGAAGAACCGCCGAAGGGCGTGGTGATGCTGCTGACAACGCCGGCGCCGGGACGTTTGCTGCCGACGATCCGGTCGCGCGCCCTTGAGGTTCGGTTCCCCTCACTCTCCAACGCACAAGTGCGCGAAGTTCTGGGCCGCATGCATTACGGAGAGAACGATGCAGAACTCGGAGCCTCGCTCAGCGGCGGAAGCGTGACGCGCGCCGTCGCGGCGCTCGGAGGAGAAGAAGAATCGCTGCGCGCGCACGTCGCGCGCTGGTTCTTTGAAAGCGTCGAGGGCGCATCGCCGCAAGACGCGTGGGCAACCCGCGAGACGCTCGATGACGGGCTGGAAACGATCAAGACTCTGGTCCGCGATTGGATCGTCGCGACCGGCCACGACGGCGTCACGCTCGTGTCGCTCGACTATGCCGACCGGCTGCGCCGCCTGCGACCGCTGAAGGGAAGAGAAGCCGTGGCGCTCCTGGGGAAGCTGGATGAGGCGCAACGCCTCGCTCGAACAAACGTCTCCGCAGCGCTCGTCGGCGAGCTGGTGCGCATGTCTCTCCCCGTGTCAAACTAAAGAGACGAGCTGAGTCCGGCGGCTTCGCACTAACAAAGACGACGAAGAACCGGTAAAGCCGATCCACCGCGACGAGCCAAAGGTAGGTCGCAACGAACTCCCGTGCGTGGCAAGAAATTCAAACACTGCCATGGTACAGCACCGTAACGGGCATAGAGGAACGGGCTAAAACGCCGCGCCCCCGCCGCAGCTCGTCGATCGCCGGCCAACGCCAAAAAAGCCTATAGAATAAGGGCTTTGCAGTTGCTACAGCACGGCTTCCAGCTTCGCGATAGTCGCTGCCTGCGGCACCGTACCTTGATTCACGAAGGCCTGAACGACAAACCGGCTGACCTGCGCGAGGCGCGCGACGGCCTTGCACCTTGCGACTCCGCATCTTGTCAACCTTGATACCGACCCCAAGGAACGACCCCTACGATTTTCCCTTCCTCCATAGCTGGGTTCTGGAACACACCGGAAAACTTCTGAGGAACTATCAGGAGAGCCTGAAAATCGAACCACTCATTCCCGTTGGCGCACCGCTGGACTACGTGCCAAGCGCAGGGCCGAATAGCTAAGCACTACGCTGCTTAGCTTTCTCGGTGACGCTGCAAGTGCGAGCTGGGCTGCGCGCAAAGTTAGGCCGCTTGGCGCGAGGCGGCCTCGCTTGCGCGAAGCGATGCAGAGGGGCAGAGGCGCGGCTGCGGGGCCGAATTGCGCCCTAGCGCATTACCGGCTCCATTATGGTATCCTCTGGCAATGTCAATATCGCTCAGGACAGCACTCGAAACGGAGGCGGAATACCTTACCGAGTTGGCGCTGCGGTCCAAGCGCGCTTGGGGTTACGACGAGGATTTGATGGCCTCGGTAATGCCAGACATGATCGTAAATCCTCAATATTTACAGACTGAATACGGTATCGTAGCGGAGCGTGATGGTGTTCGACTGGGATATGCAATCGTTCGAATAGACGGTGATGCAGCTTTCTTACGCGATCTGTTCGTCGAACCGCAATATTTTCGCCAGGGCATCGGCCGGGCTCTATTTTTGGCGGCCGTTGAATACGCCCGAACCAACGGCGCGAACGCACTACGCTTATCGGGCGATCCAAATGCTAGAGGATTTTACGAGCGCCTTGGTATGATCCAGGTGGACGAAGAGCCGTCCATCGTTGGTGCTGGCAGGCTGCTGCCGATCATGCACCTTGATCTTGCATGAACTACGTTACAAATTCGCAGCCTTTGCTTGGTGCGGTAAATCGAGGTTTATAGCGGGCGAATAAAATGAGCGTTAAACAACCTGTTCACATCGTCGGGGCCACGCGAGCCACGGACATTCGACTTATCGCCCCTCTCTTTGACGAATATCGGGTTTTCTACGGGCAAACATCCGACAGAGAAAGCTCTTACTCTTTCTGCGGGAGCGCTGGGTCGCGCGGGAATCACTTCTAATTATGGCCTTGAGCACAAAAACTGCTGCAACAGGCGTTCGAGCGCTGTCGGCGCTAGCTATTGGCTTATTTTTCGCGGGCTGTTCGGGGAACGCATCGACCGCAATAGTGCCGTCCGGGGCTGTCCCGGATTCGCTTCTCGGCCGCCTCGGGCGAGCCTTCGATGGAACCGAACCCGTAGCGCCGAACTTTGCGCCTAGCTGATTCGTCGTCGCGTCAAGGAAAGAGATTATGAGGGTTCTATTTCTGCGCCGGGTCGTTGCTGTTTCGTCGCTCGCGATCGCGCTCGCCCTGTTCGGCGTTGCGCGCGCCTCGGCGTTGCCAGCGGTGTGGGTCGTGGAAACCCCAACGTCTAAGGTGTATCTGTTCGGTACCGTGCACGTCTTGAAGCCCGGTATGACCTGGCACAGCGCCGTCATGGATGCCGCGCTTGCTGAGAGTCAGGACCTGTGGCTCGAGATTGCTAACCCCAACGACCAGGCCGGACTACTCTCTTCGATGCGGGACCTTTGCTTAGACCCGGCGCATCCGCTCTCCACGCAGATATCGACAGCAGACGTCGCATTGCTCGATCAGCGCGTAAAAGCGTTCGGCCTGCCGGGCGAGTCGAGCCTGGAGTCGATGCGGCCATGGTGCCTCAGCGCGATGCTGGTGGTTCTCCCCATGATGCATGGAGGCTACAGTGCCGCGAGCGGTGCGGATTTAGACGTGAGAAGCGTCTTTACCAATGCGCACAAGCCAGTTCATGGGTTCGAAACGATGGATCAGCAGCTACATTTCCTAGCCGACATGCCGGAAGCCGAGCAGGTAGCCCAGTTACATCGGCTTTTGACGAGCACTGGATCCTCATCGACGTCCACGGCTGCCGTCGATGATCTCGTCGCGTCGTGGTATAACGGCGACGTCGATCGCGTAGCCTTAGTTGCGGACGCGTATGCCAAGCTGGATCCGACGCTTTCGAGTACCATTCTGGTCCAGCGCAATGCCAACTTTGCGAAGCAGATCGCAGGTATGCTCCAGCAGCCGGGAGTGTCGTTCGTTGCCGTGGGCGCACTTCATTTCGCCGGAGCACAGAGCGTGCTGGCCGATTTGGAAAAGCTCGGTTATCACGCGCGTCGCATCCAATGAAAGCGGCGACTTCGTCGCAGACGATCAGCTGTTTTCGCGCGGCAGTTCTGGATTTCAGGCGCGATGATCATCGGACCGAGCCGCGACGACGGAGAGTTCCTGTTCTGGAAATATCCTGCGGGCGAGGCGTGCCCGTCAGCATAGCGCAGTAGGGAATGGTGGGAAGCGCGCCGATCGGCGGCTGCGATCCATAGCGGCCTGCCCACCCTTGACAGCGGTTCGAGGCGCTCGCTATCCTTACAATGTGGTAAGGAGTAAGGCGAAGATCACCTCCAAGGGCCAGCTCACGTTGCCGGTCGCGGTTCGCAAGGTACTCAACGTCGGGGCGGGCGACGTCGTTGCGTTTGATATCGGCCCCGACGGCATCGTGCTCCGGAACGATCTCTCGCCCGATCGGTTCGCAAAGTTCGAGGGCAAATTCCGCACCGGCCGTGGCCAGTCCACAGAAGAGATCAGGCGGTGGCTCCGCGAGCTTCGCGGCCGTGGAAGAGACGTGTGAGCGTCGAACTCGATACCAATGTCATAATAGAGGTTGTCAGCGGCGCACCCGATGTCTCGAGGCGAGTCGCGGATCTGCTACGGGAACAGGCCGCGAGATCGAGTTTGGTGATCTCGCCGATCGTTTATGCGGAGTTGTTTGCGCATCCCGCTTGGAAACCCGAGGATGTGTGGACTTCCTAGGCGCAACCGCCGTCGCTGTCGACTGGGAGTTGGCTGAACGCGTCTGGACGCGCGCCGGGCTCGCCTTTGCGCAGTATGCGCGCCGCCGCCGAAAACATGGTCCTCGAACAATCCCCCGTCGCCTCGTCGCCGATTTCGTGGTAGGCTCGCACGTACTCGAAGTGGGCGCGTTGATCACCGGCGACGCGGATTTCTTTCGAAGAAACTTTCCGGACCTGCACGTTATTGCGGTGTGATTCTACCAGTTACCCCTAAACGCGACGTCGTCGTATTGCCTGGAGAAAGGAAAGGCGAGGTACGCTAGGGCAATCGCGCGCGCGCCGGCGCTCGCGTAGTTCCAGATCGCCGGCGAAACGTGAATCAACAGATACGGTAGTCCTTGCGGCACGGCGACGTACCAAATCGCAAAGAAGACCGCGGCAAGTATCAGCGAGGCAATCGGCATGGCGCGGACCGCTCGCACGGACTGGGAGAGCGCCAGCACGCCGGGTATTCCCCCGATCGAAGCCGCCGGGATCGTATAGATCAGAAAGAACGCCGCCACGGCCCCGAGCACGATCCCGAGCAATCCGAAGAAGGATCCGATATAGCTTGCCGCCCACACGACGAACTGAAAGCCGATCGCGGCGAATAGAATGCCCGCGAACTTGGCGCGCCCCTCCTCCCACGCCTCGTCGAACGCGCCGCGACGCCCTCGCCACACGGCATTCGCCTGAATGATCGTGACTCCAAAGGCCCACAGATACACCAACTGCACCAGCATTTGAAAGAAGCCGGCTCCCCCTCCCCCGAGCGGGTCGGTAAAGAGATACGAAAGCTGCGTCATCAAGAGGTCGACGACGGCAGCCAGCAGCGGCAGCACGAAGATCGACGGGTGGCGTGCGAGCAGCCCGAAGGCCTTGAAGTAGATCGTAAGATCGACGTGTTGACGGCTTTTCACGGGCTAAAAGCGCGCTCCCTCGAGCGCGTGCTGACACGTGCAGTCGGAACCGAGCGGAGTCTTCTCGATGATTCTGCCGATAGCGTTCTTCACGCGTTCGTTGTTGCGGTTGAAGACCTCGATTACTTCGCGATGCGAAACTGCCGGCATCCCCTCGAGGCCGACGTCGTAATCGGTAATCAAGGAGATGTTGACATAGCACATCTCGAGCTCGCGCGCCAAATAGGCCTCGGGATACTGCGTCATGTTGATGACTTCCCAGCCCTGGCTTTGGAACCACTTCGATTCGCTGCGCGTTGAAAACCGCGGCCCTTGGATTACGACGACCGTACCGCGCTCGAACGTCTCGATATCGAGCGACCGCAGCGCTTGCACCGCAATCGGCCGCAGCGTCGGGCAGTACGGATCGGCAAAGCTCACGTGCGTCGTGATCGGCCCGTCGTAGAACGTGTCTTTCCGGCCGCTCGTGCGGTCGACCAGCTGGTCGGCGACGACCATCGACCCCGGCGGCACGCTTTCGAGCAGCGAGCCGCACGCGGTCGGCGCGACGATCCATTTCACGCCGAGCTTCTTCATCGCGTAGAGATTTGCCCGATAGTTGATGGCTTGCGGCGGGAACCGGTGATCCTTGCCGTGGCGCGGCAGAAAGGCGACGCGGCGTCCGGCGATCTCGCCGAGTGCGACCTTGTCGCTCGGCGCGCCGTACGGCGTCTCGACCCACGCTTCGTGCGCGTTCTCGATCAGCGAATAAAAGCCCGACCCGCCAAAAACACCGATATCGGCCCGCAAATCATCACTCATACGCTTGCGCTTCTAGCGTAACGACCACAATAAATCCTGTGGACCGTAACCCTTGCGCCGAGGGTTACTTTGTGATACAAAGTAGTTAACTTTGCATTGCAAAGCAAATCAAGCACCACTCGAGGGCCTCATGCTCAAACGCCTGATAGCTATAGTCTTCATCTTCGGCTCGGCCAGCGTGGCCTGGATGATTCTGGGAGCGACGCTCGTGCAGCGCACCAACGATTCCGATTCAAGTCAACACGAGAAGCTTGGTGCGCTCTGGGGAAGCGCACAGACGCAATCGGCGCCGGAAGCGAGCGCGCGGGTGGCCGTCGGGAAGCGCGCTTACGAAACGGTCGCCGTGCCGATTCGCAGCAGCCGGATCAACGTCAAGCTCGATCTCGAGCAGCGGCGCGACGGTCTCCTCTGGTACAACCTGTACAACGTCCGGTTTCTGGCGCATTACCGGATTCGAAACGACACCAGCAGTCGCCGGCTCTCGGTGCATTTTGCATTCCCGTCCACCGACGGAACGTACGCGGATTTCCAGGCTTTCATCGGCGGGCAGCGGGTAACGGACCCGACGGCACTCGACCAGGGCTGCGTCAATTTCACGCTTCCGCCGGGCGAAGAAACCTCGATGGACGTTGGCTACCGCTCGCGCGGAATGGGGACCTGGACGTATCGCTTCGGTACGGGCGTTGAGTCGGTCAACGATTTTTCGCTAACCATGACGACGAACTTCGACGCGATCGACTTCCCCCCGCAGACGTTGCCGCCCGACGGCGAAACGCCGCTGCGGCCTGGCTGGCGCCTGCAGTGGCGCGACGCGACGCTGGTGACCGGTAACAGGATCGGGATGGCCTTCCCATACCCGCTTCAGCCGGGTCCGCTGGCGCAGCGGATCACATTTTGGGCGCCCGTCGCACTCTTTTTCTACTTCTTCGTGATGCTTGCGATCACGGCGCTGCGCAAGATCGACCTGCACCCGGTCAACTACTTTTTCCTCGCCGCTTCGTTCTTTGCGTTTCACTTGCTCTTCGCGTACCTGGTCGACCGAATCCCAATCGAGGCCGCGTTCTTGATATGCTCCGCGGTCACGATCTTCCTTACGATCTCCTATCTGCGGCTGGTCGTCGGCTGGCGGTTCGCCGCCGTCGAGAACGGGCTCGCCCAGCTCGTCTATCTCGTCTTGTTCTCGTACGCCTTATTCAACGAAGGCTGGAGCGGTCTGACGATTACGATCGGCGCCATCGTCACGCTGTTCGCAATCATGCAGCTAACCGGGCGGATCCGCTGGAGCGAACATCTAGCCGAGGGCGCCGTGTGACCTATTCGTAATCCGGGACCCAGTAGTCGCTGGCGTATTGCTTCATGAAGAACTTGGGCGGCAACGGCGCCTTGATCTTTACCCAGGGAGCGGGATTCTGCGAGAAATCGAAGCATTCGTCCGCGGGCGACAACGCGCGCTTGTCGGCCGGCGTCCGGAGGTGACCGAGACCCCACAGGTTCTCCGCGAACTTGATCACGCTGGCCGTCTCGTATTGGTCGTGGCAAACGAAGCCGTGCCTGACGTACGGAGAGAGCATCACCAGCGGAACTCGCATCCCTAAGCTGTCGCGATCCTCGTACGGCGGCGGAACGGGATCGTAGAGGCCGCCCCAGTCGTCCCACTGGATGAAGATTGCCGTCGAGTTCCAGAACTTGCTCTCGCCGACCGCATTGACGAGCGCCGAGACCCACGACGGCCCGTAGCCGCCCGGGCAGTTGACGTGATCGGAATCGTCGCAGACCGGCGTGATCCAGGTGAAGTTTGCAAGTTTTCCGGCGCGTACGTCCGTGATGAACTTCCAGTTCGGCGTGATGACCTTCTTCCAGTCTGGGCCGTTGTAAATGTGCTTGACGGCCTGATAGCTCGACCACACCGCTCCGTCGTGGCTGCCCCCGCCATACTTGGTGGCGTAGAAGTGCCACGAGAGCTTCGCCTTGTCGAGTTCGTCGCCCAAGGTCTGGTAATCGAAGCATGCCGACTGGTACGCACCGTAGGTGCGCTCCGTCGTGATCGTCGCAACTCTCGAACCCTTTGTGGTACAACCCCACGATCCCTCGGGAAGGTTGACGCTCCACTGTGCCTGCGCTGCGATGATGTACTGGTGCGCGACGAAACTCTCGTCGAGCTGCGATTGGAACATGTGGTCGGCGAGCGCGCCTTCCTCTGCCATGTCGAAGTACGGTTTCGAGTCGCTATGCGGCACGTAGACGTACTCCGGATACTGAACGCCGCGCGGACCCTCTTCATTCCCCTCGTTATCGAAGCCGTTATTTTGGCAGTCGGTACCGGGCAGCGATCCCGTTCCGTTGCAGGCTGCGATGAACGCGTCCAGGGAGTGATCGATCACGTATTGGTCCGAGAGCGGCACGGGCTTGAGTTTGACCGTCTGACCGGTATGGATTTGGCCGCTCTTGACGGTGAGCGCACCGGGATAGCCGTTGAACAAATCGTTAAAGCTGCGGTTCTCCTGGACGATGTAGACGATGTGCGTGATCTTCCCGGCGCCCGTTGCATCGAGCATTCGCAATGCCGTGCCGTTTTGCATATATGGTAAGGCCGGCTGCGAGCCGGACGCGCAACCCGAAAGTACGAACGTAACTGCCGTCAATGCGGCAAGGCGCTGGCTCCAATAGTTTTTCATCTGTTAAAATCCGATGGCTTTAGGTCGTCAAGGAACTTTTTGAATCGGGCCATTTCGGTGTCGCTCGAAGGCCGCTTTTCGGTGGTGGTCGCCTCCTCGAGCACGATCTTGTCGGAGACGAAGATCGGCGCGGGGACGCGGAGAGCGAGCGCGATGCCGTCGGACGGGCGCGCGTCAATTTCTTGCAGCTCGCCGTTGGTGCGCACGACGAGCTTGGCGAAAAACGTCGAGTCCTTGATGTCGTGAATCACGACCTGCTCGAGGTTGGTGTTGAGCGACTCGAGGATGTTACGCATGAGATCGTGCGAGAGCGGACGCGGCACCGGCGCGCCTTCCAGCGCGAGTGCGATCGCCGTTGCTTCAAAGGGACCGATGAGTATCGGGAGATAATGCGTGCCGTCCATATCTTTAAGGATGACCACGGGATCATGGGTAAGGAGGTCGATTCCTAGCTTGTCGACCTTCATTTGGCGCATCCAGACCTATCCGACACCCCCGGCACATTCTCTTGCCGAAGCATGCAGCCCCTCGCGACGGCGCAAGGGCGAGGCGTGCGAGCGGCCGAACCCGCCGCCTGTCAACTATGCCACTCTCCTGCGGAATCGTCGGCTTGCCGAACGTCGGCAAGTCCACAATTTTTAATGCGCTGACACGCTCGGCCCAGGCGCTGGCGGCGAACTATCCGTTTGCGACGATCGAGCCGAATATCGGCGAGGTCGCGGTACCGGACCCGCGGCTGCAGGTCCTCCAACGGCTCGCCGGCGCCGCCCGGATAGTCCCGGCAACCGTTCGCTTCGTGGACATCGCCGGCTTGGTGCGCGGCGCCAGCGCGGGCGAGGGACTGGGGAACGCCTTTCTGAGCCACATTCGCGAGACCAATGCGATCGCGATGGTGGTTCGTTGTTTTCAGGACGACGAGGTTACGCACGTTGAGGGCGCCATCGATCCGCGCCGCGACTCCGAGATCATTGCCATCGAGTTGGCACTGGCCGATCTTGCGACGATGCGAAAGCGGCTGCCGAAGATCGAGCGAGAGATTCGAGCAAACCCGAAGATGCGCGAATATCTCGCCGCCGCGCAACGGGTGACCGCCGCGCTGGAAGAGGCGCGCCCGGCGCGCCGCTTCGCGCCGGACTCCCTCGAGGCGCAGGTCGCGGCCGATTCGTTCCTTCTGACCTCCAAACCGATCCTGTACGTCGCCAACGTCGACGAGAACCAAATCGGTAGCAGTTCCGACGAGGTACGGACCGTCGAGGAGATCGCCCGCGAGGAGGGCGGCCGGGCGATCGTGCTCAGCGGCAAGATCGAAGCCGAGTTGGCCGGACTGAGCGAAGCCGAGGCGGCCGAGTTCCGGCGGGAGCTGGGCATCGAGCGCAGTGGCCTCGACGATTTGGCGGCCGAAACCTACGAGCTGCTGGGCCTGATGACGTTCCTGACGGCGGGCGAAAAGGAAGCTCGTGCCTGGCCGATTCGCAAAGGGACGCAGGCGCCCCAAGCGGCCGGCACGATTCACAGCGATATCGAGCGGGGCTTCATCCGAGCCGAGGTTATCTCGTACGAGGATTACGTCCAGTACCAGACCATGGAGGCGTTGCGCGCCGCCGGGCGCCTTCGCAGCGAGGGCCGGGAGTACCTGATGCAAGAGGGCGACGTCGTAAACTTCCGATTCAACGTATGAATCGAGGGGCTCCGCCGCCGAAATCGGGAAAGGGTAGCGCATGACCACTGCTCTGCGCGAATCGGCGCCCTCCGTTCGCGACGTTTCCGTCTTCGGCGACGCGATTGCCTACTTCAACGAAGCCGCCGATTTGCTCGAGCTCGACGCCGGCATGCGCCGGATTCTCACCCATCCGTCGCGCCAGATTATCTTCTCGATTCCGTTCCAGCGCGATTCGGGCGAGTTTGAGGTCTATACCGGCTATCGCGTGCAGTACAACTTCGCGCGCGGACCGGCAAAGGGCGGTATCCGCTACCATCCCGGCGTGACCCTCGACGAAGTGACCGCGCTGGCCTTTTGGATGACGTGGAAGTGCGCGGTCGTCGATCTCCCGTTCGGCGGCGGCAAAGGTGGCGTCACCTGCGATCCCGCGACGCTCTCGTCAAACGAACTCGAGCGCATCACGCGCCGATATGCTGCGGAGCTGGTCGAGGTCGTCGGCCCGGATAAGGACGTTCCGGCGCCCGACGTCAACACGACGCCGCAAGTGATGGCGTGGTTCATGGATACCTACTCGATGCACGTGCGCCAGAACATGCCGGGGGTGGTCACGGGCAAGCCGCTCGAGATTGGCGGGTCGCGCGGCCGCGTGGAAGCCACCGGGCGCGGCGTAACCATCTGCGCGCTCGACGAGATGGCCGAAATGGGGCTGCGCCCCGAACAAGCGACGATCGCCATTCAGGGCTTCGGCAACGTCGGGCGCTACGCGGCAAAACTCTTCGAAGATCGCGGCTGCAGAGTCGTCGGGATCTCCGACGTGACCGGCGCGTACTATTGCGAGGAAGGCATCAACGTTTTTGCCGCGATGGAGCACACGTCCAAGTTCGGGACGCTCGAAGGTTTTAAAGGCGGCGACAGGATCACCAACGCCGAGCTGCTGACCAGCCCCTGCGACGTGCTGGTCCCGGCCGCGCTCGAAAAGGTCTTCACGCCCGAGCTTGCGTCGAAAGTTCAGGCGAAGCTCTTGGTCGAGGGCGCGAACGGGCCGACGACGCCCGAAGCCGACCGTATCTTCCGCGAACGAGGCATCGTCGTGATTCCCGACATCATGGCCAATGCCGGCGGCGTCACCGTTTCGTATTTTGAGTGGGCGCAAGATCGCATGGGCTACTTTTGGAAGGAAGCGGAAGTCAACGAGAAGCTCGAAGATTTTCTCCTTACGAACTTGCGCGCGATCCGCACGATCGCAAACTCGCGGCACGCGACGCTTCGAACGGCGGCCTATACGCTGGCCATCGATCGGGTCGTTAAAGCCTCATTGCTCCGCGGCATCTACGCGTAGGGCTTGGGAACGCCCACCAAGCGTGCCACCCGCGCGGCCGCGTCGACGTACGTCCGCAACCGGTCGACGATGAACTGCGCGTTGGCACATCTCTGATCGGTGAGTTCGGTTTCGGTCTGCGAGAGGGCCGCAGCCAAACGGTCGTCGGGCGTTGCGCGGCGCGACCCACGCAACGCCACCGCCAGCTCGGCCATCCGCTCGTCGAGCGCATCCGCGAAACGGGCCAAGGCCCCGGCGCACGCCGGCGGGAGCGGCGTCCCGAGCGCGCTCTCAAGCGCGAGATTTGCCAGCGCGAATCGCTGCGTTGCCGCGAGTATCCGCAGCGCGCGGCCGACGGCGATGGTGTGGATTCGATGCGGCTCGTGCCGGCTTCGATCGATAGATGCCTCAACGGTCGTGCGTATCCGCCACGCGTCGGTGCGCGCCCGCTCTATCCGCTGACGCGCCTCGTCCGACGGCGCCGCGTACGCTCGTAAAATAGCATCTGCCAAAGCGCGCTGCGCGTCGAGAAGCTCTGCCAAGAGCGTGCGCGTGCGCTTGCGTTCCCAGGTCGGCAACGTCAGATAGCCGATCATCGCGAGGCCGCCGCCTGCGATGGTATCCAGAACGCGCGCAGCGATGGTCGTCGTTCCCGGAAGGCCGCGCATGCTGAGCACGAGCACCACGAACGAAGTGATCGCTACCGTAAAGAGCGCGTAGTTTGGATTGAAGGTGAGGTACGCGGCCGCGGACGCCACAAGTACTCCGGCCACTTGCAGCCCTTCGTGTCCTCGCACGAACCTTAGCAGCAACGTGGCGACGACCGCGCCGATCAAGGTTCCGGCGATGCGGGCGAAACCGCGCAGGAACGTCGTCTGAAAATCCGGCCGAAGCACGATCGCTGCGGTCATCGGAATCCAATAGCCGCGGTCGGCCTCGAAATGCCGTCCGAGCACCATCGCAAGACTCATCACCAGGGCCGAACGTATGGAGTCGCGACTGCGCCAATCGATGTGATTTTCAACGTACGGTCCCGGGCGAGGCTTCGAGAGCAGATGCAGGTTCGGAAGCCGTCCGCTCGAGAGCATCGATGCCGCCAGCACGGCATCGCGCAGGTTCACGCCCAAGTCGCCGGAGAGCTCCGGGAGTTCGACCGCTTCGGCCTTTGCAGTACCGCGCAATAAGCCGGCGATGACGTCGAGCTGGTCGTCGACGCTCGCAGGAACCTCGTGCGTCGTTGCCAGTGCGCCCAGACTCTTCCGAATGCGTTCGGCATCTTCGAGCAAACGCTCGAGGCGCGCGCGTTCTGCGGCGCGAGCAAACGGCTGCGGGTCGGCTAGGACTTGACGAGCGGTTGCGAACGGCGTGATCGGCGGCATTGCCGTCGAACCCCCGGCGATCCCGCGAGCAAACTCTGCGAGGTTTTCATAGACCTCCGCCAGTGCCGAACGTTCGGCGGCGAACCGCTCCGCCGGGGAAGCGAGCAGAACGAGAACTGCTTGAATGAGGCCGCCGCCCAGCACGAGCGCCGATTGCAGCAGTGCGGCGCCCGGAGCTAGCGGCTGACTGGAGAAGAGCACGAACGCGACCAGTGAGTTGAGCGCAACCGTTGCCGCCGCTGGGCCGAGTTGGCCGATCGTTCCGCACGCGTAGCCCGCGACCGCCGTCGCCGCGATGACTCCGACCGTAGAATGCGCCGCCAACGCGCCGATGAAGCTGGTCACCGCCATGCCGAGCGCGGCGCTCAGTATCGCCATCAGGCGCGTCCGATAGATTCCCTGCAGCGAAGTGAATCCGGTGATGAAGGCGCCGATCGCCGCGGCAACCCCGAGCGAAGGCTTTCCGAGAAGCACCGCTATCACCAGCGGAATTGCTACGCCGATCGTGCAGCGGAGCGCGTACCCCGGCTCGAGCGCCGAGCGATCGAACGTGCCGGCCGTCGCCGCGAGCTCGCGCAGCCAAGTCAGCAACTAAGGTCGTGGCTCACTCGCGTTGCTCATGGCAGATCATGCCCCCTATCCGGCGCCTAAGCCTGCTTCTTTTGCTCCGTCAAGCGAGCGCCGGTTCGTGGCTCAGCTAGGCGCGCAACCCGCCTAAAAGTAGGCATCTGGGTTCTCGACACCGTGGCTATTTATGGCTATGCTTATAGCTAGTCGTAGCTAGGGTTACTCGCCCCTTTCGGACGGCTCTGCTACGCTAGCAAGGAGCAGCCATGAAATCTCGTCTCATTGCATCCTTCTCTTTGGTCCTCTTCGCCATAGCTGTATCGGTGGGTTGCTCGTCAGGGGGTAACTCAGGGGGTAACTTCGACCAGTCGCTCCTCCCGGCCGGCAAGGCGCGTCACCACCGGTCATTCAGGCCGAGCGACAATCCCAGCCCCGCAATTCAGCACGTCGTAATCATCGTTCAAGAAAACCGCAGCTTCAATAATATATTTGGCGGTCCGAGCCCGTTTCCGAGCGCGTCTACGGCGGCGGTCGGTTACCAGAGCAACGGGAATCCCGTTACGCTCACGAGCGTCAGTCTTGCTAGCAGTGCGTCTGATATTTCACATTGCTATCAGGATGCGCTTGCAGCATTAAACCCGAATACCGCTCATGATTGGCAGATGAACGGCTTCGACAAAGAACGGCGGGGCGAAATAGTCCCGTGCTTCACCAACTGCTCCGGTACTTGTGCGACGTCTGGGACCTTTCCGTACAAGTACGTAAACTATAGTGAAACCAAGCCCTATCGTTTTATGGCCAGCCACTGGGCCCTCGCCGACCATTTCTATCCGACCGAGCTTGGTCCAAGCTTTACAGCCCACCTCAATCTGATCGCCGGAACCGATGAAGTCTTTCCGGGTGGTGCTGCCGTTGACTTCCCGTCCACCTGGGGCTCAAATACACCAGGATGCGAATCGCCCAAGGGTGCCACCGTCCCACTTCTGGAGCCGCCAGAGTATGATCCCTACGGTCCGTACCCGTGTTTTTACACCTTCCACACCATGGCGGATCTCCTGGATGGGATCTACAGCGCCGGCACTCCAAAAGTGAGCTGGCGATATTACGCCCCGACTCCAAAATCCGGTGGAATCTGGTCGGAGTTCGATGCGATCGAGCGGGTTCGCTGCGGAACAACCGGGCCGATTGATTCGTCCGCTCAGTGTCCGAACCCCGGCCCCGATTGGACGAATAACGTCAAGACGCCGTCGAGCCAATTCATCACCGACATCAAGAACAATTCGTTTGCAGGGGTAACCTGGATCGTGCCGACGTTCCCGGATTCAGATCATCAGGGCAGCGAAAGTACGTCCGGCCCTTACTGGGTTTCGTGCCTGGTGAACACGATCGGCAATAGCTCCTATTGGGACCACACCGCAATCGTGGTCGTGTGGGATGACTGGGGCGGCTGGTACGATGAAATACCACCGCCTCAATATGACTTTCGCGGCAAGGCGATTCGTACGCCGATGATTGTCATCTCACCATACACGATACAGAGCGCGTACTCTTATTACGGAGGGCGCGGTATCGTATCACACGATGAATACGAACCCGGCAGCATTCTAAAGTTCATCGAAAACGTATGGAACTTAGGGTCGCTTAGCTCGCTGAAATGTAACTACTATTGCTCCTCCGGCTCTCTCGGCTATACGGACTCGACCTCTAAGTACGGTGCGGCGCACGATACCATGGACTTCACGCAGACGCCACGCCCCTTTACATCCGTCCCCACGGCCGCACCTTATGATTGCAAGCATTTTGAAAACGAAGGCCAATATGCCGAAGCGCCGGACTCTCAATAGAATCCTCCATCAATGCGAATGAGTGTCGCCGGAGGAACGCGCGCCCGTCGCGTATTCCTCCGCGCGATGCGGTCGGCGCTACTTATTCCCTCATTGGTTCTTGCCGGTGGGTGCTCGGGCTCTGTCGCAGGCAGCCTTGGCCCGGCACCCTACTCCGCCGGCCTGGCGGCCTCGCACCCAACCGATGCCAAGCGATACCTTTATCTTGGTGAAGCCCGGGGCCGGGGTTACTTCCGAGTCTATGACCTCAACGATTTAAGGCTGATCCGCAAATATCAGGAGCCATGGGGCACCAACGCGATGGCGACCGATCCGTGGGGAGACCTCTATATCACGTCGAGCGATCCTAGCTACGGGCAACTCATCGCGTTCACGCCGGGCGCCCGCTCAATACTCCTTCACACCACTATCAACTTCGGTTCTGCCATAGCCATTGACCCTTCTGGAAATGTATACGTCGCCGAAACCTTTATCGACGAGTACGCGGCGCGAAGTACGAAACTACTCCGAACGATTAAGGCTCGCGGTGCCGTCGCGCTGGCAGTCGACAAGCGTTCGAACTTGTATGCCGCCATCGCCAATCAAGGCACCGGTGAGGTACTCGTCTTCTCGCCGGGTTCCGACAAGCCTTCGCGCGTGATCACGAAGGGAATTGACGTTCCAACCGCCTTGGTGCTGGACAGCTCGGATGATATCTTTGTTGCAAACTGTTCGCCTTGCGCCTCGAGCGGCGGACGGAGCTCCGTCACCGAATACGCGCCGGGAAACAATACGCCATCGCGCACGATCACAAAGGGCATAGATAATCCGAGTGCCCTGGCATTGGGAAGGCACGGTTTGCTTTTTGTGGCCAACGATCCGCTGCTTGCCCGAGGTTTCGTATCGGTCTATTCGTCTGGCGCGGAGCCGGTGCGCACGATCACTAAAGATGTCGATGGACCCGATGCGCTTGCTGTCGGTCCGAACGGCGATCTCTACGTGGGAGACTGCCGCGCCTGTACTGGACGAAATGGGGGCAACGTTACGGTTTATAGTCCGGATGGTTCTCAATTCCTGCGCAAGATCGCCGATGGCTTTGACGATCTCAACGTGATCGCGATCGGCGGAGAATAGCCCCCGTTAGATCGGAGGCGGTGTTATGGTATGTCGTTAGGCGGAGCGTAGGGATCGGGGTAGCAGTAGCTCGAGTTCTGACAGCGTTTGCCGTCGTAAGCAGCCTTGATGTCGACCTGAGGGATGTGCGTTCCGTACGCCTTGTTGATCGTGTCGATGAAGACATAGGCGATCAGTGCGTAGCCGGTGTTCGACGGATGCAAACCGTCAAAGCTCGATATTCCATACAAGTATCCCAGCGTACAGCACACTCCGGGACTGATAGAAGAAGCAAGCTTAAAGTACGGATCGGACGGATTCGCGCTCGCGAGGCCGTGGAAGATTGCCTGAACGTCAACGAGCGGAACGTGCGAGGCTGTGGCAGCATCGTCGATTCCCTGATTGATCGCGTCGTTGAGCGCTTGAATCTTCCCGGCAAACTCCGGCGTGATGTAATAGTTGCCCAGCTGGCTTCCGGGCACGCCCTTGCACTTCGGTGCGGGCACGGCGCAATCGAGATTGGGGTAGCTGCCCTCATGTGCTATGGCGTACGTAATGATCTCGACGGCCCCCTGAAGCGTGAGATAACCGCAGGGCTTCGTCTCCGAAGCCGGTATGCACCCGTTCGGCGTCGAGAGATGGTATCGGTTTGCGATCGCCGTCGTTTGCTGCTTCGTCGTACCTATACCGAGACTCAACAAGCACCACGCGTAGCTGTGTAGCGCACAATCCTTATAGCTCTTCGGGTTTGTTGCGCGCTGAAAGTACCCCGTCTCGAGGATGTTGGGCAAATTGGCGACGACCACATGAGCTCCGGCGTGCTCCAGCGTGGAAAATGTCGCGCGTAAGTCGCTCTCTGCTTGAGCGGCGCTGCGGTCGCCGCCGACAAAGCGTCCGCCGCTTCCCATGTACTTGAGCACGTCGTTCGCGCCAAGCCAGACCGTGGCCAGCGTCGGATGGCGCGATGCTGCAGCATTAACGTCCGTAAGATTCGGCCCGAGTTTTGTGAAGTTTCCGAGCACCGGCCAAAACGTGGCGCTTTCATCCGCGACAACCATGCTGAGCAGGCCGGGTATGCCGGCGATGGGTTTGCAGGTGTCGGTCTGCGGCTGGTGCAGCACGTTGGCTTCGTGGAGCGTCAGGCCGGGAATGCCGACATCCCGAATCTCGGTCGAATCGGGGTCCATGCGTACGCGCGAAAGACCCTTTAAGTGGTAACCGGCTTCATTGAAACCTTTATTGTCGGTGCAGACGTCGCCGGACTTCTGTTCCTGAATTGGGAACAGCTCCGGGTTGAAAGGTATGATCTGATTGTTCAGCCCGGGCGACTGAATCAATGGCAGTGGGCTGGTGGTCGGATCGTACATTTTGGAAATTGCCGTATCGAGCGACCCTTCTGACGCCTGCTCGTAGAGGTCGGCCCACCAGCCGTTCTCCTGGCCTTGAAATACCGGATAGTAGTGATAGCTGATGTAGGCGCGCACGCCGGTCGCTCCCAAGAAGCCGTTCGACTGATAGCCCGCCGTCAGGCTGTCGCCAACGCCGACGATGTTCGAAAGGATCGTCGTTTGCGGCCGCACGTGCGATGCGACGCGCAGCGGAAGAACCTGGCTCGAGGTCCCGCCCCCGCCGCCGCAGGCTGCAAGCGCCGCGGTCGCGGCCAACGCGACGAGCATGTAAACGTATGAGTTTTTCATGGTGTAGCCTCTGGTACTCATAGTGGAAAGACCGTCGGCGAGCCGACCCCGAACTCCAGTTGGAACTGCGTCGCCTTCAAACCGCCGATGGCCAAGCCGCAGGCATTGTTGATCGCTTGCTGCACCGTCAGGCACTTGATTCCAACGACGCCGTCTGGCCCTAGATTCGTCGGGTTGCCGCTGTTGATCACGGCCTGAACGAAGGAGTACCTCGTCATGCGCTGCGATACGCCCAAGAAATACGCGAAGAGGTGCTCGGGATACGGATCGGTCGGCAGATAGTCACGCGCGCTCTGCGGTTCGAAGAAGAGCGTCGTGCTGCTCGTCGGTTTGTATTCCAGATATAACACCTGCGGGAGCTGCATCGAGTTTCCGGAGTTGGCTCCGGCGGTGTGAACGATCCACTGCGGCGCAACCGTGAACGTCGCGAACATCTTCGGCGTCTTCAAAAACGGCAGCGTGAGGGCGAGGGCATAGTATTGCGCCGTACGTACCGGAATGTTTACGACCGGTCCGTCCGGCAGGTTATAGGTGAAGGGAACGACGTCGTTGTGGCCCGGCGCAAATGCGATGAGGCCGCCGCGCGCGACGTACGTCGGCGTGATGACGATTGGCAGGGGGCCCGGCAGTTTGTCCGATTTAATCACGAAGAGCTTTTCGAGCATGAAGACGCCGAACGTGTCCTTCGTCGCCACGTTGATATTGCGCCCCGTGCCGGGGCCGCATGCGGTTCCGTCGCTCAAATCGGCACAGCCGACCGGATTGCGAAAGCCGGCGAGATAGACCGGC
>PMTY01000074.1 GCA_003167155.1 Candidatus Cybelea tumulisoli | reverse complement strand
GTGATCAAGCCGCCGATGCTCGGGCCGATGACCGCCGCGAAGCCCCACGTTGCCGCGACGATACCCAGCGCCGCTCCGCGCCGCGCCGCCGGCACGACGTCGCCGATCGCCGCGGTGGCGACGGGAAAAATTCCACCGGCACCGAGCGCTTGAATTGCGCGCGCGGCGAGAAAGACCGGATAGTTCGGCGCGAGGATCGCGACGATGCTTCCGGCGGCAAAGAGTGAGATGCAAATGAGATAGATCGGACGCCGTCCGAAGCGGTCCGCCATCGCGCTCGCAAGGGCAATGGAGACGACCGTAACGAGAAGATAGAGTGTGAAGACCCAAGCCAGGTCGCCGGTCTGCACCGCGAAAGCCCGTCCGAGTGCCGGAAGCGCGGGTGAGAGCACGCTCAGATCGAGGGCTCCGGCAAAGACGCCGAGCGCGAGCGTCCAGAGCAGGCGATTCACGAGACGATTCGGTCGATCACCATCACCGCGCACATGAGCGCCAGGTACACAAGTGAGTAGCGAAAGAGCTTGCGCGCTTCGTACGTGCCGGTCTGTTCGCGCCACGTTCGCCAGGCGTCGAGCACAAAGAGACCGCCAAGCACGGCCGCCGCGGCGAAATAGAACGCACCCATCACGTGAAGGGGGTAGAGGGCGAGAGATGCCGCAACCAGCACGAGGCTGTAATAGACGATCTCGCGTTTGGTGCGTTCTCGTCCGTAAACGTTGGGCAGCATCGGAATGTTGGCCTTACCGTAGTCCATCTCGGTCATCAATGCCAGCGACCAAAAGTGTGGCGGCGTCCAAAGAAAGATCAACGCGAAGAGGCCGAGCGCCGGCGCGCCGATCGCGTGGGTAACGGCGGCCCATCCGACGAGCGGGGGAACCGCGCCGGCCGCTCCGCCGATCACGATGTTGAGCGGCGTTATCCGCTTGAGCCACATCGTGTAGATGACGACGTAATAGGCATTTCCAGCCAGCGAGAGCCAAGCTGCAAGCGGATTGACGAGGAGATAAAAGAGTCCAAAGGAGATGCCGCCGGCCGCAACGGCATAGATCGTCGCATTACGCCGGGATATCCGTCCTTGTGGGATCGGGCGCGCTTGGGTGCGCTTCATCACGCGGTCGATGTCCGCGTCCCAGACGCAGTTGAATGCGCCCGCCGATGCCGCCGCAAGAGCCCCCGCCAATAGCGTCCAAAAGAGCAGCCCTAGCGAAGGAACGCCGCGCGCCGCCATCACCATGGACGCGGCCGTCGTAATCAAGAGCAGCGCGATGATGCGCGGCTTCGAAAGCTCGTAATAGCCGCCGATGCGTTCGAGCGCGATCATCCTGCGCCGCTCGGAGTGTAGTGGCGCGCCGGCTGGTTCGCCATTGCGTCCAATGTCGCAAAGACCGTTGCGATGAAGAAAGCCAAGAAGACAAAGGCCGCGTTAACCGCATGCGCTTCGCGAAGCTCTACCGGCAGTCGCAGCGTCACGTTGAGAAGTCCGAGCACGACTTGAATGCAAACCAAAGCCACACCGGCGCCGGCCGCTGCTCTCACGCGCCCCGAGGCCGGACCGGCCCACGCGAATGCGAGCGCTGCCGCGGCAAAGATCAGCGTCGCGGCGGCGGCGGCGCGGTGCAGCATCTGCACGTACTCACCAGAGGTATGAACGATAACGTTGCCGGCGCATTGCTGGATCGAAAGGCAGGCAAGGCCCGCGCCGCTGGAGCTCACGTAGGCCCCGATGCACATCGTAATAAACGCGATCGTTGCCGTCGCCAGCAGTATGAAGCGAAGGCGCCCCGACGACCGTGATGGGTCGTGCGATGGGGCGATCCCAGCAGGGGGCGAAGCTGCGGCAAAAACGGCCATAGCAGAAACGGCGGCAATGAATGCCATGGCGGTCCCCCAGTGGAGGACCACGGAGAACGGCGCATTCCCGAGCCGAACGGTTTCCGCGCCGAGCAGCACCTGAGCGACAAAAAGGGCAACGATGACGCCAAGCGTCGGACCGACGAACGGCGAACGCGCTCGCACCGGCCAGGCTGCCGCTACGAGCGCGATCGTCAGGGGCGCGACGATAAACGCAAGCAAGCGGTGCGTCCATTCCCACAACGTGCCATCCGTCATAAGAGGGATTATGTGCCCGCGGCAAAGCGGCCAATCCGGGCACGTGAGTCCGGCACCGTTGATGCGCGTCCAACTGCCGAGCACGACGGTCATCAGGGCCACGAAGTCGGTGGCCAGCGCGAGACGCAGGAGTCGTTTCATCCAAGCCTTAGCGTAGCTTCGCCCGGGCCGGACGGCAATGACAAATGAGACGCACGGCGAAGCGGTCGGCCGTGATGCGCTGGTCGACCCTGGCAGGTCTAGCCTTGGGGCTCATCGTGCTGGTCGGATGTCGTGAGGTGCGCGTGAAGACGCTCGCAGCAGGCACTACCACCGTTCTGGGGGGCAATCAAATCCTTATAGTACGCGATGAGGTAACCCTGGGCAAGCTAGGCATTCATGCGCCCATTCATTTCAAAGGCGAGTTCGGCGTCGTCTTGCTCATGGGACCGCACGACCGAACGGGCTACAAACAGATCGTCGAATCCATCGGCGCAAACTCCGTGCGCGTTCGCGTCGTCGCCTTCGAACAGGCACCGGCCGACGCAGGGCAGCCGTCGCCGCAATACCGCACGTACACGCTCTGGATCGTTCCCAATCGGGTCTATCGTCGAGGCGTTCGAGTCGAAGTCGTAACGCCCAGTGACGAACCGATTGCGACGACCTATTTGCCGTAGGGGTACTCATGCTTTCTCCCAAGCAGTCGGGAACTTTGGATTCGCTCGAGCAACTCCAGGTGCGCGTCGAGCGGCTAGGCACCGTTCTTGCGCCGGGCGGCGACGCGACCGAAGCCGGCGGAGTTCTGAACCCCGCGGCGACGCGCGCTCCCGGTGGCGAGCTGTTGATCTATCCGCGCTGCGTCGCCGAGGGAAACATTTCGCGGGTGCGTACGGTGCGTGTCGCCGGCGAACTCGACAAATTCGATTGCGAACGGCTCGATTTCGCGCTCGTGCCGGAAGCACCGTACGAACTGCGGCCGCATCCCGGATACGGCTGTGAAGACCCGCGCGTAACGTACATTCCGGTGCTCGAGTCGTACGTCATGGCGTACACGGCATTTGGCCCGGATGGACCGCGTATCGCGGTTGCGATATCGAGCGATGCTTATCATTGGAACCGTCTGGGTCTGGTTCGGTTCGCGGGTTCGGCAAACGTCGTCGGCGACGACAAGGATGCGGCGTTCTTTCCCGAGCCGGTGCTTTCGCCGAAGGGCCGCAAGTGTTTAGCGTTTTACCATCGTCCGATGTTGCATCTTTCCAGCGTCGACGGCCGCGCCGCCATCCCTATGATCGAGCGCATGCCCTTCGAAGACCGCGAATCGATCAGGATCGGATACGTGCCGGTCGGCCCCGTGCTCAAGGATCGCAGCAATCTCTGCAACGTTGCGGAGAGCCGCCAAGTGCTTTGCCCCGATGAGAAATGGGGCTCGATCAAGATCGGCGCCGGCACGCCGCCCGTGCGCATCACGCTCGGCGGAACGACGGGATGGCTGGCGCTCTTTCACGGCGTTGACGCGATCGGCGGCGGGGGGCAAGCTCCCTCAATCCGCTACGCCGCCGGCATCGTCATCCACGACTTGGAGCGCCCGGATCGCATTCTCTATCGTTCGCCGCAGCCGGTCCTCACGCCCGAAACGAACGAAGAGCGCAGGGGGGTCGTCGATAACGTGGTTTTTCCAACCGGCCTCGATCCGCGGCCCGATCTTGGCGACCACGTCTACGACGTCTACTATGGCCAGGGTGATTATTCCATCGGAGCCGCACGCCTGTTTGTTGGAGAGCCGGGCAACGGCGCCACGTGATAAAATACCTTGCAGTGTCGACCGTCATCGTTTTTGGTATCGGCGTCGTCGTAGCGGCGTGGGTGAATCGCGACTTGATTCGCATTAAGATCGCCTCGGTCTACGCACGCGTGGCGCCGAAGCCGGGCGCATCGAGCCGGCTGCGGAGCGGCTCAATCGCGCCGTTGAGCGGCGATGCGCCGTGGGCCCTATCGGCGCTGCCTGAGTGCTTGACTCAGGTCTCGAAATCCACCGGCTCCACGCGCTACGTGCTCGCTCATCTGCCGAAAAACGCCGTCTGGATTGCGCCGCCGGCTCATCTAGCCTTCGGGGATTGCACGATCGCCATCGACGGCCGTGAAGCGTTCGTGCGGCGAGGAGACGATCGCTTTCGAATTCCGCCGAGCGTCAAGTTTTATCGCGCGGGGGGAGAGTTCGTTATGCTGCGCGAGGCGGCGCGGAGCGTCGAGCTGCGCGTCTATCAACCGGGAAGACCATGATGGAGAACCAGAAGATCCTCGACGAAGTACGCAAACGGCGCACCTTTGCGATTATTTCGCATCCCGACGCCGGCAAGACGACGCTAACGGAGAAGCTGCTGCTCTACGGCGGCGCCATCCATATTGCCGGACAGGTCTCGGCGCGCAGGCGGCAGCGCCAGGCAACCAGCGATTGGATGGCGCTCGAACGCGAGCGCGGCATCTCCATAACCTCAACGGTTCTGCAGTTCGAGTACGGCGGCCATACGCTCAATCTTCTCGATACGCCGGGGCACCAAGACTTCGGCGAGGATACGTATCGAACGCTGCTGGCCGCCGATAGCGCCGTGATGCTGATCGACGCGGCCAAGGGCGTGGAGCCGCAGACCAAAAAACTCTTCGCGATCTGCGCCGAGCGCGGAATTCCACTCTTTACGTTCATGAATAAGCTCGACCGGCCAAGCCGCGATCCGCTCGAGCTGCTCGACGAACTGGAAAGCGTGCTGGGCATCGGAGCCTTTCCCGTAAACTGGCCGCTCGGCAGCGGAGAGGAGTTCAAGGGCGTCTACGATCGCCGTACGAAAGCCGTGCATCTTTTCGAGCGGGCGGCCCACGGCGCGACGCGTGCAACGGTCAGTGTGACCGACGCCGCGGACCCGGCCTTGCGCGCGCTCGTCAACGAACACGTCTACGAGCAGTTTCGCGAGGCGATCGAGCTGCTGGACGGCGCCGGAGAGCGTTTCGACGATGCCGCGATGCTGCGCGGTACCACCACGCCGGTCTTCTTCGGTAGCGCCGTTACGAACTTCGGCGTGCAGCTCTTTCTCGACGAGTTCATCCAGATGGCGCCGCCGCCGTCGGCGCGCGCCGAAGTCGACCCCGGCGATGCCGCTTTCACGGGCTTCGTCTTCAAGATTCAGGCGAATATGGATCCG
>PMTY01000196.1:2491-2700 GCA_003167155.1 Candidatus Cybelea tumulisoli | reverse complement strand
TAGCGCAGATTCGGCCGGTTGAAGCTTGCGACGAAGCGACGCGGCTTTTGCAACTCGAGGAAGCGCTCGATGTCGTCGCGCACGCGTGCCGTTGCGGTCGCGGTGAGCGCCAGGATTGGAATGTCGGGGTAACGCGAGCGCAGCAGAGCGATCTGGCGGTACTCGGGGCGAAAGTCGTGCCCCCATTCGCTGACGCAGTGCGCTTCGTC
>PMTY01000196.1:0-2477 GCA_003167155.1 Candidatus Cybelea tumulisoli | reverse complement strand
TTGAGGAACGTTGCCGGAATACCGTTGGCCTCGAGCGAGTCGACTTGATCCTTCATCAACGCGATCAGCGGTGAGATAACCAGCGTGAGTCCTGGCTCGAGCAGTGCCGGCAATTGATAGCAGAGCGATTTNNTCAGTGCCTCGTCGAGCGTCATGCGGTCGTGGCCTGCTCCATCAGCGAGTTTGTAAACGTTCGGTGCTCCCCCTACGTTTCGTGCAGTTGTCATCGTAGGCAGCCGTTACCTTCGCCCTGGTACCGGTGGATGCATGTTCGCATAAAGTTATTTCCCGAGCGTTTCGCAATGATTGGAAAACAAAGAGAAGGCGCCCGACTCAATGAGCGCCTTCCAGGTAGACTTGGAGTCTGTCGGCGGCGGAGCTATTAATGCACTTTGTCGACTTCGTTCACGATAATCACTTTAGCTGCGCCCAGGCGCTTCTTTGCGTGACTGAAATCGACGAAGGTCGCTACGCACTCTCCCTTCCCGTGAGCGCCTGCACTAATGTGGTAGGTGTTGCCCACTCGCTTGATCGTGGCGATCAGCCTCGTCTTACATCCCGTATCGATGACGGTAAAGGTGCCTCCCTTAGGACCCTTCGTCGTTACGGTCGCTTCACGTTTGGCGGCCGTCAGCGTCACGGCGCAGGGATTCACGGAAACGCCCTTCTGGGATGGGCACTTGGTGTCGGAAACCGGAGCGACCGGCTGCACTTGCGACGCCGCTGACAGGAGCGCATTCGACGGCGTCGAGGGNNATCGATCCTCGCACGTGTTTCACGCCAGTCATATATACTTTGCTCCTTACTGTCGGTCGCTTGGTGTTATTGCCGCTTTTTTGCAACGCGAAAGCAGCTCCTGCAAAACGCTCCGCCCCGCCGACTGGTTATTATAAGGTTTTATTATACGGTGTAGGTAGCCCCTTAAGGCCGCTTCATGGTTCCGTACACCCTCGGTGGCACTTGAAAACCATGACGTCTTGGATTGCGACCNNTATATCCCGGCAAGGGCGGCCTCCTTTGAGGGCGCCTTCTTAAGGAGTTACCATGGAAGGTCGTTTACCGCGACTCCGCCGCGTATTGGCGGGGTCCATTGCCACGTTGATTGGCGCGTCGTTATGGACGGGCTGTGCTTCGCATGGCTCGTCATTTAGCGCGATACCGCCTGGCGCGGCCGCAAGTCGAACCGCTTCGCAAGCGGACGTCCCACGAGGTGCGGTGCGTCCCGCTGCCACTGTGATGGTGACCAACGTGAACGACGCCGGCACCGGTTCGCTGCGCGCGGCGATCTCCGGCGTCGACGCGGGCCACGCGGCTCATGCGAATATCTCATTTTCCGTAGACGGTACGATAACGCTCGCCAGCGATCTTCCCGTTCTTCGCGTTCCCGTGACGATCGACGGTGCCTCGGCGCCGCAATATGCGGGCCGGCCGATCGTCGAAATTAACGCCAACGGTGCGGCCGGTCTGACCTTTAGTCGTGGCTCGGACGGTTCGAAACTCATTGGAATAGCGATTGGCGGCGCGAAAGGCAACGGCGTTACGCTCGACGCCGGTTCCATTACGCTCGATCGCAACTATATCGGTCTGAACTTGAAAGGCGCGGAACTCGGTAACGGCGGTGACGGAATCTACGTATCCGCGCAGTCGTCGAAAGACCGAATCGGTTTGAATCCGTCCGGGGCCTCGGGCGCCGTGGCGAACGTCGTCTCCGGCAACGCGGGCAATGGAATCAGCCTTCACGGCTCCTCCGGCAACGTCATCGCCGCCAATCGCATCGGCACNNCATCGGCACCAACGTCAGCGGTAAGATCGCGATACCCAACGGCGCCAACGGTATCTGGCTCACCGCCGCGTCGAGCGACAACGAAATCGGCGGTACTCGTTTCGTCGATAGTGCGACGCACAAAGCAAACAATCCAACCGGCAGCAAAGGAACGACGCAGCCGGTCTTCGTCGTCCCGCCCGACGGAAACCTCGTCTCCGGCAACGGCGCGAACGGTATCCTGATCGACGGCGGGTCGCAAAACAATATGCTCAACGGAAACTTCGTCGGAACGACGCAAGACGGTGACGCCGCCATCCCCAACCACGGCGACGGCGNNGCGGATCCTCAGCTCCAACGATAATACGCTCGCGGGCTGTAAGTTCGTCAACAACCCGTTTGTCTATTACAATGTACTCAGTGGAAATCGCGGGAACGGGCTGCGCATCCGCGACTCAAACGACGTCATCGTTCAAGGCAACTTCTTCGGGATCGGCGCGAACAACTCGACGATCGTTGCCAACTACCACGACGGCATTCTGATCGATGGATCGTCGCAGAAGACCCAAGTAGGCGGGGTCATTCCGCTCGGTAACGTTTCGGCGGGCAACATTGGCAACGGCATCGAAGTCGCCGGGACCGCCGCGGGCTTCATCACGTTCAACACGTTTGGCGGGCTACTGGCCTTCAAGGGCGCCGCCCCGAACGGCAACGA
>PMTY01000132.1 GCA_003167155.1 Candidatus Cybelea tumulisoli | reverse complement strand
CTAGCGGTGGTCGCCAATGCCGACCACGTCTTTGCACGTGCCCTTGCGCAGACACAGCTTCCGGGACTGCCGGGAGGCGCCGACCGATGTCTGGTCTTGGTTAATCTCGCCGGCGGCAACGACGGGCTCAATTGTGTCGTTCCGCACGGAGACGAGCGGTACTACCAGCTGCGTCCGGCGCTTGCAATCGACCGCAACGCGGTGCTTGCGATCGACCGGAACGTGGGCCTCAATCCGGGGATGCAGTCCGTCAAGGCGCTCTACGATAAAGGCATGGTGGCGATCGTCCAAGGCGTCGGATATCCCGATCCGGATCACTCGCACTTTCGCTCGACGGAGATTTGGCAAACCGCGGCACCCGATCGCTACGAGCACACCGGTTGGCTCGGGCGGTACTTCGACCAAACCGAGTCCGCGCGCGGAAGTCTATTTAAGGGCGTAGCCGTTTCGAAAGTGCTTCCCGAAGTGCTGGTTTCGGACCGCACCGATATTCCAGCCGTCCCGGGCCTCGGCGAATACGTGATGATGGCCGACCGCAACGTCGCGGCGCGTAGCGCGTTCTCACGTGAAGCGAGCGATGCCCACCTGCCGTTTGCATCGCCGTATCTCGCGCACGTCATGGAGATCGAGGCAAACGCGCAACGCAGCTCGGAGGAGCTGCCGAGGCTGGTGGCGGGATATAAGACGCAGGCTTCGTATCCGGCGACGGGTCTGGGCCGCAGCCTGGCGCTGGCAGCGCAAATCATCGGCAGCAACCTTGGAACGAAGGTAATCTACGTCGAACACGGTTCGTTCGACACGCACGTCAGCCAAAAAGCGACGCAGAACCAGCTTCTGATGCAGTTCTCCAATGCCATCGGCGCTTTCTACGACGACTTGAGCGCTCATGGCAACGAGCGTCGCGCGCTTACCCTCACGTTTAGCGAGTTCGGGCGCCGCATCGAAGAGAACGGGAGCCAAGGAACCGATCACGGTGAGGCTTCGCCGCTCTTTCTGATCGGCGGCGGCGTCAAGGGCGGCATGTACGGAACGCTGCCGGATTTAAGCGCGACGAACATGGGCAACCTGCGCTACACGACCGACTTCCGCAGCGTCTACGCCACCGTGCTCGAGCGCTGGCTCGGGCGTCCCTCTGCCGCGCTGCTGCACGGCTCGTTCACGCAGCTTCCAGTTTTAGGTTAGGCTCCTAGTGGCTTCCTCGATTCTCTTTCTGGGCAGCGGTGGGGCGCGCTTTGTCGTCGCCCGCCAGTTGCGCGCATCGGGCGGGATGTGGTTCCGCTTTGGCTCGACGCAGATTCACGTAGATCCGGGGCCGGGTGCGCTGGTTCGAGCGCTGTCACACGTCCCGCCCTGCAATCCGCGCGAACTCGACGCCATTGCGCTCTCGCACAAGCACCTCGATCATTCGGGCGACGTCAACGCGATGATCGAGGCGATGACCTCCGGAGGATTCCGCCGGCGCGGCGCGCTGCTGGCGCCGGCCGATGCGTTCGACGCCGAGCACGTCGTCTTGCCGTACACCCTGCGTTTCGTCGAGCGCGTCGAACGCTTGACCGCAAGCACCGGTCCGTATCGTGTAGGGGAAGTCGACGTCTTCACGTCGATGCGCCACGTGCACGCGGTCGAAACCTACGGGCTGCACTTTGTATACGAGGGACTGCGCGTCAGCTATCTTCCGTGCGGGCGTTATTTTGAGGGTCTGGCCGCCGACTATGCCGCGCATCGGCCCGACGTGCTCGTCGTCAACGTCCTGCGTTTAGCCGATCAGATGGACGCCGATCATTTTACCTGGCAGGATGCCCGCCGAGTCGTGGCCGAGGTGCGTCCAAAGGTCGCAGTCTTTGCGCACTTTGGAACGACGATGCTCGAGGCCGATCCGCCGCGGCTGGCCGAACAGTTGGAAGACGAGCTAGGCCTGCGAGTCATCGCCGCGTTCGACGACTACGTTCTCGATATCGATACTGAAGTCGCGGCGGCTGTGGCCTAGTCCCACGCGGACCTGGTAACTGCGTGCTGCCGCTGAGCTCTTGGCGAACGCTGGGATGATCGTTCATCGAACCGCTGTACAGATAGACCGATCCGTTCTTTGAGGTGGCCGTGACGATGGGTCCGCCGCCGCCGACCGTCGCCTGCTGCGTGTTTGGGTTTCCGCGTATCTGCGTGTCGTCGGGAAAGCTCGAGATAACGTGGCCGGTACCGCTGTACGCGCCGATCTGCGCGCCGCCGCGTACGCCGAGCGCCACATCTCCGTGTTCGGAATCGAAGCGGGCGAGACCGGGTTGAAACTCGCCGTTGTCGTAGACGATCGAGCCGTAGACGCTGCTCGCCTGAATCTGGTGTGCGGTGCAGCCCCCGAAGAACATGTTTCCGGTTGCCGTTCGCACGCGCAGCCGATCGAAGGTTGAGTTCGTTGCGACGATGCGCCCGCGCATCGTCTCTACGAACCCGGTGCCGCCGACGTGGTCGAGCGAGATCCCGCCCGCTCGAACGTGAGTGACGAAAACGCCGTGATAGTTATCGAGCGTCAGGTGACCCGAGCGCACGTGCGCGATTACCATCGCGGTGCCGCGAGGAATCATAATCGTCATCGTGCCGCTCCCTTGCGCCATGACGGCCTCGTGCTCTCCGGGCAACTCGGGCAGTACGAACGACTCGGCCGGAAGCGCGACCGGCCCATGCTCGCTCTGGATACGCTGCGACGAAATCTGCAGCTGTTTGGGAATCCAGGCGTCCACCTGCGACGGAGCGATATGGCGCACGTTGACGGGTTTATTGGACGAGATTTGCACTAAGGGGCGGTCCCAAGTCGAAATCGTCAGCTTGCCATGGGTGAGACGGACGTTGAGAATCGGCGACGGGCCGACGTCAACCTGTTCGTCGGCGCACCCAGGCGCCGCGAAGGCCAGACAACACAATGAGGCGAGAAGCGCCACCAGCGCTCCCCGCCGAGAACCTCCTAACACGGCTCCATTGTATCGGGGGCGATGGTCTTGCATCATGAATTCCCGGTGAACGGAAGCTCCATGAGCGGCAGATCCACGCGGAAAATCGCACCCCCTCCGGGGCCTCGTGCCGCGGTCGCCTCGCCCCCGTGCACTCTGGCGATGGAGCGAACGATGGCTAGACCGAGGCCGGTTCCGGGGACGTCTCGGGAGCGCGCCTTGTCGGCCCGGTAGAAGCGCTGGAACAGGTGTGAAAGCTCCTCCTGCGGGACGCCGGGCCCCGAATCGGCGACTTCGACCCAAGCCAAGGCTCCGGCGCTTCCGACGCGCACGTCGACGCGCCCGCGCTCGGTGAACTTAATGGCGTTGTCAACCAGGTTGGCGACCATCTGACGCAAGAGATTCGGATCGGCGCGCACGGTCGGAGTGCCGGCGTGGCTGAAATGAAGCTGGATATCTTTCTCGGCCGCTCGAGGGGCAGCGTTCTGCGTGACTTCGGTGACGATTTGGGCGAGGGAGAGCGGCTCCTTTGGAATCTCGTCGCCACGATCGGCTTTGGCCAGCGTGAGCATGCCGTTGACCATCGCCGCGAGATCGGCACTCTCGCGCACGATCGTTTCCAAGCTCTCGCGGCGAATCGCCGGATCTCGATCGCCCCAGCGCAACAACAACTGCGCGTTGGAGTTGATCGAAGTCAGCGGCGTCTTAAGCTCGTGCGAAGCATCCGAGATAAACTGGCGTTCTCGCGCGAAGGCCTCGCCCAGGCGCGACAGCAGATCGTTGAAGCTCTGCGCGAGGCGGCCTATTTCGTCGCGGCGACGTTGCATTTGCAGAGGAGGCGCGCCGTCGAGGGCCCCCGGTCCCGCGGCGATCGCGAGCCGATCGGAGCGGATCTCACCCATCTCGCGGGAGAGTTCGTTGATCGGCGTGGTGGCTTGCGATGCCAGGACGATCGAAAGAACGATGACGGCCGCGGCCGTCGTTCCCAAAACGATCGCGATTGCTTCGCGAGCGCGCGCGAACGTGCGCTGCAGCGTATCCAGCGGTTCGGCGACGTGAATGATTGCCGCATTTGCGCCCTCGAGCAAATAGCGGTCTTCGACGAGAAAAGAGCGGCCGCCCAGCGTAAGGTGCCGAAAAAGAACGTCGCGGCCGGGCGAAAGACGCGGGTTCGGCGGTATCGTGACCGCGCCGAGGTTTTCCGTTTTTGCCAACGGGTAGCCCTCGCTCGAATCCACCTGCACGAAGCTATTGGCCGAGTTCCACGTCGCCAGATTGCTGCTATTGAAAAGAAATTGCAGCGTTCCCAGCGACGAATCTTCAAGCGAGAACGGGGTCGCGGACTGCTGCGCAAACTGCACGATCGTCCGCATCGTCGCGTTCACGCTGGTCTCGGCCTGGTCGTCCAGGATTTGCCCGAAGCGCCAAACGATGAGGCCGCTCATCGCGGTCAACGCGACGATCAGCAGCACCGAATACCCTAGCGCTATGCGCCACTTTAGCGACATGCCCCTCAATCTTTGATCGTATAGCCGACGCCCCGTACGGTCGTAATGAGCTTGTCGTCGAAGCCGTCATCGATCTTGCCGCGCAAATAGCGGATGTAAACGTCGATGAGGTTTGAGTCGCCGAGAAAATCGCTTCCCCAGACCCCGTTGAAAAGCTCGTCGCGCGTATGCACCTTGTTGCGGTGCAAGAGCAAGTACTCCAGCAGGGCGTACTCCTTGGCGGTCAGCGCGATCGCTTGTCCGGCGCGATGCACCTCATGGCGGTCGCGATCCATCACGACGTCGCGGTATTCGATGACGTTGCCTTGGGGAGAACGTTCGCGTAAGCGGGCGCGCACGCGCGCCAGCAGCTCGTCGGTCGAGAACGGTTTGGTCACATAATCGTCGGCGCCGACGTCGAGCCCGGCGATTCGGTCAGGCACGCGGTCGCGTGCGGTAAGCATGATGATCGGCACGCGGCTCTTGGCGCGGATTCGTTTGCAGACTTCGATGCCGTCCATGCGGGGGAGCATTAAGTCGAGAACTACGAGATCGGGCTCTTTGAGGGCCTTTTCGAGGCCCGCTAAACCGTCGCGGGCGACGTCTACTTCATAGCCTTCGTGTTCCAGCTCGAGCTGTAAGACGCGGCTAATTGCCGCATCGTCCTCGATGATGAGGATTCTATATTGGCGCCGCTGCGGCGCTGCGCGATTCTCCATGAAGGTACATTATGGGACGTTCCTCGGCCCGAACCTGTGAGAAGCGTGCGCGACGGGTTGGGAAACGGTGAAAAGCGAGAGCCACAGGGCCGTCGCGCCCCCCGCGGCCAGCCAGGCCAGCGTCGCACCGTTCGAAAGTAGCGTGGTCGTCGCCGACGCGATCGTCGTGACGGTATGGACGAAGAGCGAGCCGCCCCCAAGGATCAGCAGTGCGGCAAACCAGACGGCGGCGGCGCCCAGAGCCCCCAGAAACGCCAGCTCCCAGAACGAGAACGGAGGCGCGGGACGGTAGGCCGTCGCGAGCAGAATCGAGGCACGCAGGCCCGAGGGCGGCTCTTCCAGCGCAAGGCCGAGAATGGCCCGATCCAGGGCGTCAAGCGGGCGATCCGCGTCGTGCATAGTCATGATTCCGTTACCTCCATCCCGTCCAGAAGCCTGCGCAGCTGCTCCTTCGCGCGAAACAAGTGTGTTTTCACCGTACCCATCGGCAGGCCCAGAACGCTGGCGATTTCCTCGTATTGCCGGCCTTGGAGATGAAAGAGTGTGACGACCGCGCGGTACTTTTCCGGAAGCGCGTCGATTGCGCAGCGTAGGCGCGACGCTTCGTCGAGGGCTATCGCCTCCTGCTCCGGTCCCCGGGCCGGATCGGCCCGATCGGGGAGCTCGTCGCTTGCGTCGTGTTTGCGCCGCGCCAGGCGATCGCAGCAGGCATGGTAGGCGATCGCGAAGATCCAGGTCGAGAACTTGGCGCCCGCACGAAACGTCCGCAAGCTCCGAAACGCCTTAAAAAAGGCCTCTTGCGTCGCATCGCGGGCATCCTCGACGTTATGGAGCATGCGGTACGAAAGGTGATAGACGGCTCGGTCGTATCGCTCGACGAGCGTTGCGAAGGCTTCGGAGTTGCCTTGCAGCGTCATTGCGACCAACTCGCCGTCGTCCGGTGGCGTTTTCATCCGGATTAGCGGGGCCTCCGCCAAGAGTGCCGACACGCCAGTCGTACGCGCGTGAGGCGGCGATTGTTTCGCGGCGGCGGCCGCCGCGCGCGGACCGTCCCGCGAAACATGGGGCGTGCCGGGCCGTAAGTAAAGCAGCAACAATCACGGAGGTTCCACCTAAAAATGACCACAATCCCGAACACGACCCTTCCCGGCGGCTCTCAGGCCGGCCGGAAGCATCCCGCGCTACCGTCCGACGAGCGGAACTCCGCTCAGTCGCTCCGTCCCACCTTCGAGGGTTGGGGCCCGCGGATCTAAATGTCTCGCCTCTCGGTCGTCGCGATGCTCCTCGCAGCCGAGGTCTTGATCGCCGGAATGGCGGTCTATGCCCTCGGCGGCGGCGGAGTACCCTTCGCAAACATGCATCACGCGGATTTTGCGGCTGCGCCCATCGAGCCGATGGCCGCCGGCGAAACCCCTGCGGTCGCGATCGACGATGCCGACTCGCGCGTTAACGTCGGCGTTTCGAACGACGGGCTCGTCCACGTGCGCGATCTGACCCAGATGCGCGGCGCCATCTACTCGACGTCGAACCATCCGCAGCTGCGCGTCACGCGAACTGCCGACGGCGTCCGGATCGAACGTCCCGCGGCGCACCATTTTTCCGTCGAGCTATTTGGTTTTAGCACCGAAGCCATCCAAGTGGACGTTCCGAGCGGATCCCACGTCCAGATCGCCCGTTGCTCGGGCGCGGACGTCGACGGTATCACCGGCGGCGTCAACGTGCAGTCGCAGGACGGACACGTGACGTTAAGCCATCTGCGAGGCAACGTGGATGCCAGCACCGATGACGGATACCTTTCGGCAACCAACGTTCAAGGAGATCGTCTCGCGATGGAGTCCAATGACGGGCACCTCACGCTTGCGGACGTCACCGTCGGCTCGCTGGTCGCTCGCACTCACGAGGGGCGCATTGAAGCCAGTAATTTGAAGATCGCCGGCGCGCGCCCCGATGCGACGCTTCACAGCGACGACGGCCCCTTGCGCGTAACGGGCGCTTTCGGGCCAAACGGCTCTTACGAAATTTCTACCGAGGACGGTTCGGTCAACCTGCGCGTTCCGCAGAGTTCCGATCTGGCCATTGAGGCATCGACCAGCGACGGACGAATCGACGTCGATGGATCTTCGCTTGCGCGTGACGATTCCGCGCCGCACAGACTACGTCTTGGCGCCGGCTCGGGGACGATGAAGCTGGCGACCTCCGATGGATCGATTCACATTTACACGAACGGAGAACTCCTACAGTGACGGATTCTGACACTATCATACCGGTACTCGCGATCGTCTGCATCTTCGGAGCACCCGTCGCCGCCTGGATCATCTCGCGCGTCCTCGCGCATAAAGAGCGAATGGAGATGCTGCGGCACGGTATCGTTCCGCCTGCGAGCGAGCGCGACATGCGACGCGCGATGAAGCAAGGCTGGTCACCGAATCAATCGGCGGGCCCCGCTGCCAACCAATTCGCGTACCAAGCCGACTACTACGCGCAGCACCAGCTCCGCAGAGGCATTCAAGTTGCGTGCGTCGGCTTTGCGCTGCTCATTGGACTTGGCTTCATCGGATACCGGGGGGACGGCACGTACGTCTACGGTCCGTGGCTCCTTGGCGGTTTGATCCCGCTCTTTGTTGGCATCGCGCAGATTATCAACGCCGTGCTTAGCGGCGCGACGTTCGGAGCTCCCGGCGCGCCGCGGCGATTCGGCCCGACCTTTGACGCCGGCGCCCCGCCGGAAAACTCGGCTGGAACCACGGTGCCGCCGGGTCCGACGTACGGCGGCTGGCGCCCAGGCCCCATCCCTGAGATCGAGAAACCGGCATCGCCGCCGGATTATCGCAGCTGAGCTTTCAACGCTTGAAAAAAAAATGCCGCCGGGCGGTTGCCGGCGGCATTAAAGTTAGAATAATGACGGTATACTTGTACTACTTGCAGGTTACCAAGGCCATGGCCCAACCAGCGGCTGTTCGAGTCCTAACCAGATATCCATCTGCAGTCCGATCGTACACCTGATAGCCCGCTCTAAGTGCGTCGGCTAGCGATTTGAAGACGATAAGACCTGCCATTTTCGAGACCCCTCCTTTCCTTGTTTACTTACGCTCTCTATACAGTATAACGGCTAGAGTGGCAAGAGCGTTCACCGATTCCCATGATTTTTCTGAGAATTAGCAGAAAATATGATCGAAATGGCGACGCTTGACTTGCATCCTCGCGTTCACGCGACGACGATATTGGAGCGCCGCGAGCTTGCCACTGGAGTGATCCTCTTGACGCTGCACGCGCCGGAGCTCGCCAGTGCAACGCAACCGGGCCAGTACGTGATGGCAATTCCGCCCAGCGGCGAGGCAGCCGCAACGGCGCTGGCCGTCTATGAAGCCGAAGGCGAGCGCGCGAGCATTCTCTTCTTCGTAACAGGCAAGCGCACGCGCGAGCTGGCCACCTTGGCGTGCGAAGATCGGCTCGACGTGGTGGGGCCGCTCGGCAACGGCTTCGATTGCACGGGCAACGCGCGCGACGTCGCAATCGTCGCGGGCGGCGTCGGCATCGCGTCGGTCTGGCTGTGCGCGCGCGAACTCTTGCGTCGAGGCGCCCACGTGCGCCTTTTCTATGGAGCGCGAACTGCCGAACTGCTGGTCGACGCCCAACGGTTCGCCGACGCCGGTTGCGAGCTCGTCCTGACCACCGACGACGGCACGCGCGGCGAACGAGGATTTGTGACCGACGCATTAGCGCGCTCGCGCAGACCCGAAACGATTTACGCCTGCGGCCCCTCGCCGATGCTACGACGCATTGGAGAAATTGCAAACGGGCTCGGCGTGCGCGCGCAGCTCTCCTTGGAGGAGATGTTTGGATGCGGCGTGGGCGGGTGTTGGGGCTGCGTCGTTCCGTTGACCAGCGCAAGCGCGCAAGCTCCCGGCTTTCCCCCGGCGGATCGCGGTGGAAGCGACGTCGTCTTCGCGCGCATCTGCAAAGAAGGCCCGGTCTTTTGGGCGCACGAGTTGCGGTGGTGAATCGGCAGCCGGCGCTCGCGATCAAGCTCGGAAAACTCGAGCTGGCCTNNCTTTCGAAGATCGGCGCGATCGTGCTCAAGAGCGTCACGCGATTGCCACGCCTCGGCAATCCGACGCCGCGCCTCGTGCATACTCCCGCAGGCATGCTCAATGCGATCGGCTTGCAGAATCCGGGCATCGATTGGTATCTCGAGCACGAGCTTCACAAGTACGCCGGCCGGCCGTGCAAGATCATTGGAAGCGTCGCGGGATTTCAGATCGACGATTATCCCTATGTCTGCGAGCGTTTGGCGGCACGTGACGAGATCGAGGCCGTCGAGCTGAACGTTTCGTGCCCCAACGTGGCGCGCGAGGGAGAAACGTTCGGCTGCGATCCCGATCTCACGGCCCGAGTCGTCGAAGCGGCGCGCGCCACGACGAACAAGCCGCTGATCGTCAAGCTCTCCCCGAACGTGACCGATATCGTCGCGGTCGCTCGTCAAGCGGAGAACAGCGGGGCGGATGCGCTGGCGGTTATTAATACCGTGCGCGGGATGGCGATCGACGTGGAAACGTGGCGTCCACGTTTGGGCAACATTACCGGGGGCCTTTCCGGCCCCGCGATTCGTCCGATTGCGGTGCTCGCCGTTTACGAGATCGCACGAGCCGTGAAGATTCCGATCGTCGGTCAAGGAGGCATCGAGAATCTCACGGACGCACTCGAATTTTTCCTCGCGGGTGCGACGGCAATCTCGATTGGAACGGCGAACTTTACCGACCCGCGGATTCCCGAGCGTCTCGTCGAGGAGTTGCAAGCCTACCTGACGCGACGCAAACTCGGTTCGATTCAAGAGATCGTAGGGCGGGCGAACGTGGAAATCGCGACCGCAAATCAATATGAAGGAGATGAAGGTTGACTCAATGGCCGCGCAGCTAATCGTTGCCCTCGACGTGCCCAACGCGCAGGATGCCGAACGACTCGTCGACCAGCTCTACGAGCTCGACGTTATTTTAAAGATCGGGCTCGAGGCGCTCTGCGCCTATCCGGAGCGGATCTTTTCGTACTGCGAAGCGCGCGACGCGCGAACGTTCGTCGACGCAAAGCTGCACGACATCCCGCGCACCGTCGGCGCGGCCGTCGCCGCGCTCGTGCGCCCGACGGTGCAAATGATCAACGTTCACGCTCTCGGCGGTCTAGAGATGATGCGCGCCGCAGTTGAGGCAGCCTCCGAGCGGGCCGCGGAACTCGAGATCCCCGCACCGCACATTTTCGCCGTCACGCTGCTGACCAGCATTGCCGCCGAGGATCTCAACGAACTTGGGCTCCAAGGAGGTCCGGGCGAGAACGCGATTCGCCTGGCAGCATTGGCGCGCGACGCCGGCTGTGCCGGCGTCGTCTGCAGCGCGCACGAGGTGCGCGATCTCAAACGCTTCTTCGGCGACGACTTTCTCACGCTGACGCCCGGCATTCGACCGACGGGGAGCGCGCATGGCGATCAAAAGCGGGTTACCACTCCTGCGGAAGCAGTCGCCGCCGGGTCGGATTATATCGTGGTCGGACGGCCGATCGTTGAAGCCTCCGATCCCGTAGCTGCCGCCAAAGCGATCTTGGAGGAGATGAGCGTACGCGCGTGAGTGAGCCGCAGCTCGACCTGCAACCGGCGCTGATGCAACGCGGAGCGCTTCTCGACGGGCACTTCCGTTTGAGCTCCGGCCGTCACAGCGATCGTTTCGTACAAAAGTTTCGGGTCCTCGAGGATCCGGCGCTGCTCGAACCGGTTGCGCAGATGATCGCCGCGCGGTTTCGGGACGCGAAGCCGACCGTCGTCGTCGGCGCTGCGGTCGGCGGCATCCTCCTGGCATACGAAGTTGCCCGACAGCTTGGAATCAAAGCGATCTTCATCGAGAAAGCGAACGGCCTACCGGTGTTGCGCCGCGGATTCGCGGTTTCGTCCGCCGATCGGGTGCTCGTGGTCGAAGACGTCGTCACGACGGGTCTCTCCGTTCGCGAAGTGCTCGGGGTCGTGCAGCACTACGGCGCGGAGATCGTCGGGGTCGGCATCATTGTCGCTCGAGCCGAACAACTTTTCGACAAGATACCGGTGTATGCGCTGTTGAATCTGCCGATGATCTCGTACGATGCAGCGGAGTGTCCGCAATGCCGCGCCGGAGAACCCGTGACCGATCCGGGCTCGCGCCGCGCGTGACCGTGGAGGTTCGGCGCACGGCCGCGGGAACCGATGCGGCAGCCGACCGTGATTTCGTGCAAGCGCTTGGGCGGCGTACCGTGATGTCGAGCGTCGGCAGCTTGCGTCACGCCACCGAGCCGGCGGCGGAGACGGCCTTCGAGCGACTCTGTGAGATCGTCGCCGGCCAATCGCACGTGACGCTTATCGCCCATCAAGAAGGCGAACGCCTCGGTTTTCTGCTGTTGCTCGACGAGCTTCCCGACGAAGTTACGCTCATGGATCAGGGTTTCATCGCCTATATGGCCGTCGAGCCAAAGTGGCAAGGAACCGGCGTGGGGACGGCGCTCTTGGCGGCTGGCGAGGATGAGGCCAGACGGCGTGGCCTCCCGTTTATGGCGCTCATGGTCACCGAAGAGAATGACGCCGCCCGCCGCCTCTACGAGCGCGCCGGTTATCGCACCGAACGGCGGTTATTGTGCAAACCGCTGTAACGACCCGCGTCTGGCGGCGCGCCGCCTGGATCGTAGCCGGCATCGTCCTGATCGCTGTGGCGCTTTGGTTTGCCGCCCACATCCCGCGAACGATCTCGATCTTCCTCATCGCGGCGTTCATTGCGTTCGGCGTTCAGCCGATCGTCGGCCGCTTGGAACGGCGCATGCCCAAGCCCTTGGCCGTCGCAATTGTCTTTTTCGGGCTCCTCGCCCTGATTGCGGTCTTCTTGGTCGTCGTCGTGCCGCTGGCGATCAGTCAAACGCAGCTCTTGGCTGCCAACGTTCCGGCCTACGCCGCAACCGCTCAAGGCTGGCTGGCGGACGCACAGAGCTCACTCCAACAGCATTTTCCCACGCTGAAGCTGCCCGCCTACGGCGTCAATACCGGCCGGATCGGTGCGACGCAGACGTCGAGCTTCATCAGCGGCGCGGTCGCTTCGCTCGGCGCGATCGCGGTGAATACGGCGACCGGGTTTTTCATCGCGTTCTCGTCGATCATTCTCTCGGTTTTCTTTCTGCTCAACGACACGCAGATCGCCGAGGGTTTTACCTCGATGTTTCCCTCACGCAAGCGCCAAACCGCTCGCAAGCTCGCGGCCGAGGTCACCGAAGTCTTCGGAAGCTACATCTCCGGACAGGTCATCGTGAGCCTGCTGACCGGCGCCGTCATCGCGACGGCAACTGCCATCATCGGCTTTAAGTTTTCCCTGATCCTCGGCATCATCTCGGCCGTCGCGTACGCCATTCCGATCATCGGCATGTTGATCGCGCAGCTGGTTGCGATTCCGCTCTGCGCGCCACAAGGAATCTGGATGGTCGTCTGGGTGCAAGTCGTGATGTTCGCCATGGCGCGGATTAGCGACAACGTGCTCGTCCCCAAGATCATGGGCCAGTCGGTCGGTGTTTCGCCGATCGGCGCGATGTTCGCCGTCTTCGCCGGCGGCGAACTCTTCGGCGTTCCCGGCTTACTTCTCGGAATTCCGGCCGCAGCGCTGATCAAGATACTCTGGCGATATTTCATGGCGCCTTGGATATCCGCTCAGCTAGAAAAAAGCTGACGCGGACTCGTAGCCGTTCGAATCGGTGCCGTGGGGAACGCCTGAGCACTGGCGAACGGTTTGCACTCAAGAACAAGCGGGCATCGACACGACAAGCTTCGGTTTCGGTCGTTGCACGCTAGGCGTTGTCGTGGCTATTGCGATCCTCGCCGGCTGTGGCGGAACCCAGCCGCCGACTGCAGCGCAGAGCGCAGTCGACCCGCACGATAAGAGGCACGGTAAGAAGCACTCGCAAAGCTTCGGCTATACCGGCGCGGAGCAAACGTTCGTAGTCCCAATAACGCCCGGAGAGTCGCTCACGGTCTTTGTTGGCGGGAAAGGCGGCATATACGGCAGTTATTACGGCGCCGGTGGTTTCAACGGTGGCGGCAAAAGCATTTGTCACGATTCCAGCAGCTATTGCAGTACCGGGGGTGGCGGAGGCGGAGCATCCGACGTACGCCAGGGCGGCAACGGGCTACAGAACCGTGTCGTCGTCGCGGGCGGAGGGGGCGGTCAAGGAAACGATCCCGAGGGCGGCCGCAATGGCGGTGCCGGTGGCGGAATCACGGGCGCTGCGGGCCACGGCGGCGGCTACCACGATGGTGGCGGTGGCGGCGGAGGTACGCAAAGCTCAGGCGGCGCGGGCGGCAGCAGCGGTGGCTACTCCGGCTCCCTGTGCGGCGGCAGCAGCGGCAAATCGGGAACGCTCGGCGATGGTGGCGATGGCGGCACCTACTGCGCGGACGGCGGCGGCGGTGGCGGCGGTTATTACGGCGGCGGCGGTGGGGGCGCGGGCTCGTCGTACGAGACGTCCTCCGGCATTGGCGACAAGGGCGGTGGGGGTGGCGGCGGCTCGTCGTATGTGGAAGCGACAGCGACGCATGTTAAGAATGAACAAGGAGTCGCGGCAGCCGGGAACGGCCAGGTCATCATTTCCTGGTTCAGGCACTAGATAAAAGACGCGCAAGTTCTGAGTGACTTCTCGATCCTCGTCGCGTTATGGTTGTGCAACGACCCCGATCGCGTCTTTGTAGAGTATGCTGCCACACCCGCGCGCCGTGCGCAGTCTTTCTGCGTTGGCTTCGGAGGGCAGATCGTTTTGCGCAACCGCGACCAGCAGTACGCCGTGCGCGTGCGCTTCTGCACAGGCGTCGTTATCCGCGAGGTCCAGAGTCTGGGTGTGCGGAGAAAGCACGTTGATGACGCCGGCGCGTAGGCCCCAGCCGCCGATTGCGGCGGGTCGCGTTCGCTCGATCCAGCGATAGACGCCGGGCGACCTACCGCCCACGCTCATCGAGTCGTTGTAATAATCGACCGGATGGCGCGCGGCAAGATGCGTCGCAAGCACGACGCCGCCCACGAACGCCACGGCAGTGACCCAGCGCAATCGCGTTCGATTCGCCGTCGCCGCGATTGCGACGCCTAACGCGGCGATTACCGGCGCGACCTGCGTCGAGCCGTCGTTCCAAAAAAGCGCGAGCACGAACCAGCAACCGTAGAGCGTCGAGATCCACAGCAATACCGTCGCGACGATACCCAAGCGGCGTGCTGCAGGTGCGAGGAGCAACGCACCCGCGGCAATCGCCGGTGCGGCAAAGCGCAGCGACGCCCCGTTCGCGAGTTGCACGACGCTGGTTTCGTAGCCGAATGGAAGCACGAAGAAGAGCAGCGCCGCAGCAATCGCGGCCCATCCCAGCGCTCGATCGCGAATCGCGAGCAGCGGGCCGAGTAAGGCCGCGATAAGCGCGATCAGCGCGAAGGGAGAGAGATGAATCGCGACGGCTGCGAGCAGCGCGAACGCTCCTACGCCGTGCGCGAGTATCGTCGATTCATAGAGACCGCCGCCGGCCATGCTCGCTGCCGGCGACGCAACGGCGCTCCAAAGAGCCGCGTCGTGAATCGCCCAAATGCCGAGTGCGGAAAAGGTTCCAAGCCACAGGATCGGACGCGCTCGCGATATCAGCAAGGCGATCGCTGCAAAGATCCAACCCTGTGGTTTGATCAAGGTCGTCACGGCAGCGCTGAGCGAGAAGCGGTTCGGCACGCGCAACGACCACAGCGCCTCGAGCCAAAAGGCACCGAGCCACACGTCGTTCTGCAGCGTCCCACCTTGTATGGCAAGCGGATAGGCACTGACCGTCGCTGCTGCAAGCGCGTCGGCCAACAGGGGCGAACATCCGAACCCTTCGCGCGCCCATGCAGCGATGCGAAAACCCAGGAGTGCCAGCGCGCAGAATCCGCACCACGGCAGCGCAAAGGGGCTGCCGACGGCATAGAGCGCGCTTGCGAAAAGTTCCGATGCGGGCGGATACCACCAGTAGCGCGTGGTCGCGGTCCACAGCGAGTGCGCGTGAACCCACGCCGCGGCGTTGGGCAGATGATAGGAAAGCGAATCGCCATCGAGCAACGGGCGCATCAGCTGCGGCCACGTGACGAGCAGCAGCGCCGCGATCAGCAGATACGGCGTAGGCCGCGCCGTCTTTGCATCGGCGGGGCTGGGTTCGTTCAGCCCTCGCCAAACGGCGACTGCGATGCAAAGAAGCAGCGCGGCCCAGCATGCGCCCCAGTACAGCGCGTGAACGAAGCCAAGCGCAAATGGGATGGCGACTCCGAGGATGAGCGCATCTCGCAGGCGATCGGGAAAGCCGTNNAGAACGCTTTTCGATGCCAAGCAGAGCGCCAAGCGCGCTAGTCGTACCTCACGTTCGTCGGTCAGTATTTTGCACTCCGTGTAAAACTGATGGAAGTCCGACGCGACGTCGCGCGCGTAGCGAGCCAGCCGGTGCGGCGCCAGGCGTTCGACGACGCCGCGAACGACGCTGGGAAACTCGGCGAGACGGCGCACCAGCGAGAGCTCGGAGGGATGCGTCAACGGCTCCAGCGAGGCGCTCCGCGCGGCCGCAACGTCGTCTGCCAGCGCGTTGCGCAAGACCGAGGCAATCCGCGCGTGCCCATACTGAACGTAGTAAACCGGATTCTCGCTCTCTTTCTCGGTGGCGAGCTTCAAATCGAAGGTGAGCGGCGACTCTACCGCGAGCATGATGAAGAAAAAGCGCGCGGCGTCGACGCCGACTTCGTCGAGGATCTCGTCGAGCGTTACGATTTCGCCGGCGCGTTTGCTCATCGCGATTTGCTCGCTCCCCCGCATCAGCGCCACCTGTTGCGCGATGATCACGTCGAGCCGGCCTGGATATCCCAGCGCTGCCGAGATGCCCTTGATGCGTTCGATGTAGCCGTGGTGATCGGGGCCGAGAATGTCGACGACGCGATCGTTTGCTTTGAGCTTCTGATAATGGTAGGCCACGTCCATGCAGAAATAGGTCGGGCGTCCATCGCTGCGCAGGAGCACGCGATCCTTGTCGTCGCCAAACTGCATTGCGCGAAAGAAGAGCGCACCGTCTGCTTCGTAGGTCAGGCCGAGCCGTCGAAGGTGCTCGATGCCCTCGGAGACTTGGCCGGACTCGTGCAGTTCGCGCTCGCTTTGCCAGTGGTCGTACTCCACGCCGAATCGGTTCGCCGTCTGCCGTTGCTCGGCGACGAGATCGTCGCGGCCGGCGGTCGAGAAATACGGCAGCCACTCCGCTTCGGGCGCCAAGACCCAGCGATCGCCGTCGCGTTCTCGAATGCGCAGTGCAATCGGTATTAGGTACTCGCCCGGATAGCCGTTCTCGGGCGGGGGAAATGTGGGCTCGAACGATTGGCGGTACCGCGCGTAGATCGAACGCCCCAGCGCGTCGAGTTGGCCGCCGGCATCGTTGATGATCCATTCGACGAAGACTTCGTAGCCGCAAAAACGCATGGCGTTGGCAAGCGTCGCGCCGATCGACATCGAGCGCCCCTGAACGACGACGAGCGGTCCGGTTGGATTTGCGCTGCCAAACTCGAGCGAGACCCGCTTGCCCAGCGCCGGCGTTCTTCCGAAGCTTTCGTTGTCGCTCAAGATGCGCGAGAGTTCGGCGTGCCAGACTTGCGGAGCGAGGCGCAGGTTGATGAATCCGGCAACCGGTTCGATCTCCTGGAAGATTTCGCCAAGCTCCGGAGCGTTCTGGCGAACCTCCTCGGCGAGCAGTTTCGCGACGTCTTGCGGCGGCCGCCGGGCAACCTTGGCCAGCGAAAAGGCGACGTTGGAGGCGAAGTCACCAAACTCGGGACGACGCGGCGCCTCAAACGTAACCTGCGGCGTGACCTCCGGGTACTGCTGCGTCACGGCAGTGGCCGTCGCCTCGGCGAAGGAGCGCAGCGCGTCGTCGAGTCTCATCGCGCATGCTCTTCGCCGCCCGGTAGAACTCCGACCCGCGCATAACTCGTGGCGCCGCGCGATTCGATTGCGCCCTCCAGTTCCAGGCACGACAGCGCGGCGAGCGCCGCCGGCGCGGAGATACCGCTCTCGGCGACGATTCGATCGAAATCCAGTGGACCGCTCTCGAGCGCGAGCAGTACCGCGGCGCCTGCCGCATCGCGCGGAGGCTGCGCGATGCGCACCGGAGCAAGGACGTTGAGGCGCCCGAGCGCCTCCAAAACGTCCGACGGCCCTCGGGCGAGCGTCGCCCCGTCACGGATCAGCGCAAGGCATCCGGCGACGTGCTTGCGGTCGACGTCCCCCGGCACCGCCAGCACCGGGATGCGGCCGGCGGCCCAGCCGGCGGTGTTGAGGGCACCGCTGCGCGCCGGCGCCTCCACCACGAGGACTGCATCCGAGAGGGCGGCTACCACGCCGTTACGCTCCAGGAACTGCCACGGCTGGGCCTTCTGATCGGGCGGATAGGGCGAAAGAACTCCGCCGCCGGCCGCGAGAATGCGTTCGGCGAGGTCGCGGTTGCGAAGCGGAAAGAAGCAGTGGTGCCCGCTGCCCAGGATTCCCACCGTGGGCGCACCGGCGTCGAGCGCTCCCTCGTGCGCCGCCGCGTCAATCCCGAGGGCCAGCCCGGAGACGATACAGCAACCGGCCCGCCCCAGTTCGGCGGCAAACTGGTGAGCAAGCCGCCGCCCGTATGGTGTAGCCGCTCGAGTCCCGACGATCGCAACGCACGGAAGCCCCAAACCTTCCAAGCTGCCGGCACACCAGAGGCCACGCGCGACGGCCTCGAAGGCTCGGCCGGCGCGGACGGCTTCGATCGATTCGCGGCTTTCGAAGGTCGGCTCTCGCATATCGCTCTCCATCACGCGAGGGGACGGATCGGCAAAGAGCGGGGGGAATGTGGCGCGCCCAACGGAATAGGCGGGCCCACGGAGGTAGCTCAGTTGGCAGCAGAAGCGTATTGCGTCAAGTGTAAAGCCAAGCGCGATATCAAAGACGCGGTCCAGATCACGATGAAAAACGGGCGACCCGCGACCGAAGGCAAGTGCCCGGTTTGCGGGACCAAGATGTTCAAAATCGGCTCGGCAGGCTGATTTCGCCCCGGTCGACGTTGCCGGGCGGCTGATGTACCTCGTACACCTCGTCGCCCGTCGACTAGATCGTAAATCAAACTGAGTCAAGGCCGGCACCGGCTAGGGGACCGCTTATCAGCGGCCTTCTTTGCGTTACCTATCACTAGTGACGTATAATACGTGCGCCCACAACATATGCCGTGGGGGAGACTTACCGCTGACCTGCCCGACCTGTCGCAAGAGCGAGACGCGCGTCGTCGATTCACGCGACGACGAGACCGTCGTGCGTCGCCGCCGCGAGTGCTTGGACCCGCGGTGCAAGCATCGCTTTACGACGTACGAACGCATGGAAGTCCCCAGGCTCTTCGTCGTAAAGAAGGACGGCCGGCGGGAACAGTATAGCCGGGACAAGATCTTGACCGGCTTGCGCAAGGCATGCGAAAAGCGTCCGATTTCAGAGGGGCAGATGGAGGGGGTTGCGGCCGACCTCGAGCGCGAGCTGTTTGCCCGTGGCGAAAGCGAGGTGCCCGCAGCGACCGTTGGCGAGAAGCTGATGGACGCGCTGCGAAAGCTCGATCCCGTCGCGTACATTCGCTTTGCGAGCGTCTACCGGTCCTTTCGCGACATCGAAAGCTTCCGCGAAGAGCTCGCGCAGCTCTAATGGTTTTCGGCCGCTAAATGGAGCCGGTGCGCGTCTGCCTCCAACGCCTCCCGCGGGGCGAGGGACTCCCGTTACCCGAGTATATGACCGAGCACGCCGCGGGCGCCGATCTGTGCGCCGCGATTCGCGAGCAGCTTACGTTGCTGCCCGGATCGCGGGCGCTAGTACCAACCGGCTTTTCGATCGCAGTTCCGCCCGGCTACGAGGCGCAAGTACGCCCTCGCAGCGGCTTGGCGATTCGCGACGGCGTCACGTGTCTCAACTCGCCGGGGACGATCGACGCCGACTATCGTGGTGAAGTGCACGTCGTTTTAGCCAATCTCGGGAGTGTGCCCGTCATGATCCATCGCGGCGACCGCATCGCGCAGATGGTCGTGGCGCCGGTTTCGCGCGCCTCCTTCGAAGTCGTCGACGAACTGCCGCCGACGGTTCGCGGCGATGGAGGGTTTGGTTCTACGGGCGTCCTTTCGTGAAGGTCTATATCGTTGGCAAAGGCGCGGTCGGCACGTATCTCGGAGATCTGCTGCGCGCAGTTTCGGTCGACGTTAGCTACGCGCCGCGCCCGCTGGATCGAGTCGAACCGTACGACGCCGACGTGGCGATCGTCGCGACCAAGGCCTACGACACCGACGGCGCAATCGAAACGCTGCGCAAGGCGATTGCCTACCCGGAAAAGTGCGTCTTCGTCTCGCCCCAAAACGGCGTCGGCAACGAGGAGAAGTTGGCGGCGGCCTTCGGCGCCGACAACGTTGTGGCGGCCGCGTTGACGACCCCGGTCGGCCGCGATCGCGACGGTAACGCGCGGGCGACTAAGGATGGCGGGTTGGGGCTCGCGCCGATCGGCTCGAACGCCTACAACTGGCTCTCCGCTACGTTCGCAAGCACCGGATTGGTCGTCAAGGTCGTCGAGGACTGGCGCTCGCTCAAGTGGAGCAAGCTCGCGCTCAACGTCGTTGCAAATGCCAGCTGTGCAATCCTCAACGTCTTACCAGACCGCTTCGTCCATTTCGACAAAATCTTCACGCTGGAAATTCGAATGATTCGAGAGGTTCGAGCCGTGATGGCGGCGCTGAAGATCGAACCGATCGATCTGCCTCGCTATCCGGTCCGCGCGCTCTTCGGCGTCGCCAGCTTGCCCAGCCCGGTCTCGCGAACCCTTTTGGCCCACAGCATCGCGGGCGCGCGCGGAACCAAGCCGCCCTCGTTGCTGCTCGACCTTCGGCGCGCCAGGCCGCGGACGGAGGTGGACGTGCTCAATGGGGCGGTCGCGGTTGCGGGCCTCGAACTCCGCGTGCCGGTGCCCGTCAACGCCGTATACGCACGGGTCCTCAACGACATCGCGCACACACCGCCCCTCTGGGCGAAGTATCGCGAGCATCCCGATCGGCTCGAGGCTGAAGTCGAAGCCGAGGTGAAGCGCGCGAAAGTATTAGCCCGCGGCTAGCACGAACCGGCAGAATAGATGCGCGACCCGAACGTTCCGGAATCGCTTGAAGGCTGGTGGATTCTCCATCGCATGTTTGCTTTCGACCGGCGCGCCTGGGATTCGCTGCCGGAGAAGCGGCGCAACAAATACGCCGGTCACGCCGCCGATCTGGTCGATCACCTCAAGGGCAGCGAGGACGGCGACGTGGGGCTGGCGCAGATCGTCGGCCATAAAGGCGATCTCATGCTTACCCATTACGCGCGCACGTTCGATGGGCTGGCGTATGCCCAGACGCTGGTCGACAAGCTCGAACTGCGAGAATTTCTTGCGCCACGCGGATCGTACGTCTCGGTGCTGGAGATTGGGCTTTACGATGCGACCGGAAAGATTCACGCCGAGCTGAGCCAGCGCGGGCTCGCGCCGCAATCGCCCGAGTGGATCGCCGGCTTCGACGAACTCGTCCGCAAGCAGGCCGAGAGCCCATATATCGAGCCGCGCTTGTGGGCCAGAATTCCATCGCGGCGGTATCAGTGCTTTTATCCGATGAGCAAGCGTCGTGGCGAGGTGCAAAACTGGTACATCCTCGGCTTTGAGGCACGCGCCAAGATGATGAGCGAACACGGCGTCGTCGGGCGCACGTATCACGGGCGCGTCACGCAAGTGATTTCGGGGTCGGCCGGCTTCGACGATTTCGAATGGGGCGTCGATCTTTATGCCGACGACCCATTGGTCTTCAAGAAGCTCATCTACGAGATGCGGTTTGACGAAGCCAGTGCCCGGTACGGCGAGTTCGGGCCGTTTTGGGCCGGCCTGCAGTTTTCACCGCGCGAGCTCTCCGCCTTCCTCGACGGCGACGCGATCCCGCAACTCGACCAAGTCGAGAGTTAGGGAACCACCCGGGGCCCCGCGATGCCGTACGGTCCGTTTCCGAGCTGAATCGGGTCGCCGGCGCGGCCCGCGGCGACGTCGACGAACACGGCCGCGTTGTCGCGCGAGAGCAGCACGAGCGCTCNNGCAGCGGCTTCGTTACTCCCTAGATCGAGCGGGGTGACCGTGGAGTTGGCGTGGTTGCTGACGTAGGCGATGCGACCGTCGGGCGAGATCGCGATTGCGAGCGGGTCCACGCCAACGGGGATGCGTGCGACCGGCCGGCGCATCTCGAGGTCGATGACGCTGACGTCGTTCGATGCGCTGTCGACGACATAAAGCCGTTTGCCGTCAGGGCTGATTGCGACGCCCGCGGGGCGCAGCCCGACGGGGATCTCGTCGCCGGCGGCGTTCGTGTGCAGGTCGATCGGCGTTACGCTGTTCGACCACGAGTTGCTAACGTAGAGCGTCGATCCGCCGGCGTCGATCGCCAGCGCGCGCGGATGCGAACCGACGTGCACCGTTGCGCCCGCGCGAAGCGTGTCGGTATCGATCGCTTGAACCGTGCCGTCGTCGTTGCTTACGACCCATAGCGTTTTGCCGTCGGGTGTTAGCGCGGCATCCATCGGCGTTCCGCCGGTCTTGACGGTCGAAATGCGCTTTCCGGCGCGCGTATCGACGACGCCGACCTCGTTGGCGCCGGAATCGACGACGTAGAGTCGTTCTCCGTCGCCGCTAAGCGCTGCGGCGCGCGGCTCTTCGCCCACGGTGATTTCATTTGCCGCAACGCCGGTCGTGAGATCGATTGGCGTTACGCTGTTGCCGAACCGATTGGTCGCATACGCCATCGAGGGCCACCGGTCGCCGCGCGCGACGCGCACGGGCAGATCGAGGTGTTCGAGGCGCGCGCCGTTCTGCGCGCTGCCGTCGAAGCCAACGTCGTAGTAGCCGCTGCCCAGCGCTCCGTCAGCGGTCAAGGGAAGGGCGACCACGTCTGCGCCGTGTGGTGCGACGGAGATTCTTCCGCCGGAGCCATCGGCATGCAAACCGCGCGGCAGCGTCGCGTGCCAGCTGACGTCTGCGCCGGTTTTCCCGAGGCGATTTGAAATCTCAAGCGTGACCGGCGTTTCAACTCCGTCGCCGGCGCGAATGACGATGGGATTTGCAGGTTTGACGAAGACCGCAGCGGTCGAGGCGGAAATCAGCGGCGCACGCAACGCGTACGACGGCGGCCCATCGCCGGCGCCGGTGGCCCAGCCTTCGCCGGCCGTAGCGCCGAGTGTTACGTCAAGCCGCACCGTTCCGCGGTCGGGGAGCGCGATCCAGCTCTTATTGCTCGCGCGCCCGTCGACGCGTAGCGCCTCGACGTATTGCGCGCTGGTTGCCGCGTTCGACGCCGAGATTTGGAGGGTGATGCCGCTTGGAGACTCGACGCGAACCGAGCGGAAGAGCGGTGCGCCAATATCGAGGTAGCGCATCGCGGGATTCTGCGGGTACAAGCCCATCGCGCACCAGACATACCACGCGCTCATCGTGCCGAGATCGTCGTTGCCGGGTAAACCATCGGGCGTGTCGTCGTAGAGCGTCGTCATCGCTTCATGCAGGACCGCTTGCGCGCGCCAGGGTTCGCCGGCAGAGAGATAGACCCACGGCGTGCCGATGCTGGGCTCGTTTCCGAGCCAGGCGTATGGCTTATCCTGCCCGGCGTTTAGTTGCGCGAAGAATTCATCGAGTTTGGCGGCGGCAGCGTGCGCACCACCCAACGCGTCGATGAGATCGCGTAGGTCCTGCGGCACCATCCAGGTGTACTGGGCCGCATTGCCCTCTTGAAAACCGCTCTGTCCATTTTCGGTAAGCGGTGTCTGCATGAAAGCGCCGTCCGGATCGCGCGGCGCAATCCAGCCGGTTGCCGCGTCAAAGAGCGTCGCCCAGTTCGACGATCGTTCGAAAAAGTTACGATAGGCCGAACCGTCGCCGACGGCCAGCGCGAGCCGCGAGATTGCGAAGTCGTCCAGCGCGTATTCGAGCGTTTCGGAGGCGCCGTTGGGGATCGGAGCAACCGACGTCGTGTGCGTGTTGACCACGTAACCGCGCTGCAAGTATTGGTCGTGCAGCTCCCAGCGCTCGAAGTACCAGCCTTGCGCCGGCGGGGGTTGCGTGCTGGTCGCGCCCTTGATCATCGCCGCGAGCGCGGCGCGCGCGTCGAAGGCCCGCGCGCCGAACGCGTAGGCGCCGCCGATGACCGCGTCGACGGAGTCGCCGCCCATCACGCTTGTCGTGCCGTCGACCAGCGGCCAGCGCGGCAACCAGCCCTCTTGATGATACGCGTCGACGAGCGACTGCATCATGTCGCTGGTTTCACCCGGCGCGATCAACGCCAGCAGCGGCACTTCGGTGCGGTAGATGTCCCAATCGGAGTAGTTTGCGTACTCGGCATGCGCGGCGGCGACGTGATGCACGCGACCGTCGAAGCCGCGGTACTCCCTCGTAACGTCACTGATGACGTTGGGATGGAGCAGCGTGTGATAGAACGCCGTGTAAAACGTTTTTTGCTGCACCGTCGTGCCGCCGTCGATGGTGATGCGGCGCAGCATCGCGCTCCACTTGTCCGTCGCGCGATTGCGCACGCCGATCAGGTTCCAACCGGAGTTCTCCGCCGCAAGATTGGCGCGCGCACCGGCCGTGCTGACGAAGGAGAGGCCGATTTTCATTTGGACGTGGCGATTCTGGGTCGCATCGAAGGTCAGCCAGGCTCCCGCGGCGGGGCCTTGCGCTGACGATGCATCGGGGAAGAGCCGGTTGGCTTGCCACGTTCCGTGCGCGCGAAACGGCCGGTCGAACTGCGCGACGAAATAGACGGTGTATTGATCGGGCATCCCGCAGAAGAAACCGCTCGTGGCCGAACCGGAGATTTCGTTGGACCCGTCGATGGTCACGCCGGAGCCCAGGACGCCCGCCTGATTCGAGGCGACGTTGACGAGCAGATTCGCCTCCGACGTCGCGGGAAAGGTGAAGCGGCCGACGCCGGTACGCATCGTCACCGTAAGCTCGGCACGAACCGCGGGCTCGCCAAGCGAGACCGCATACCATCCGGGCGCGCTCTGTTCGCTTGCGTGCGAGAACGGCGCAGATGCCGTCGCCGGCGACGACGGCAGCGCTCCCGCAATCGGTAAGATGCCGAAATCGCCGAAGACGTTACAGCCCGGCCCGCTCAGATGCGTTAGACTCAGGCCCGTGATCTGCTTGTCGTTGTACTCGTAGCCGCCGCCGGCGTTCTGCGACGGCGTATCCGGGCTCCACTGCACCATGCCGAAGGGTAGATCGGCACCCGGGAACGTGTCGATCGGGCCGCCGACCGGCGTTCCCGACGTGCCGACGAACGTGTCGACGAGCGATGTTGGGGCGACTACCGCCATGAGATTCGCCAATGCCCAGAAGAGAATGTGCATTGCTGCGCCTGTTGCCCGCGCACGGCGCGACTGCCTTCCGCGCTCCGTTAAGCGGCTGAGCCGAGCCGTTCTAAGCTGCGGTACCCAATCGCTTCGGCCACGTTCTCGGGCGCAATCGCGTCGTTGCCCGCAAGATCGGCGATGGTACGCGCGACGCGCGTAATTCGATCCAGGGCCCGCGCAGAAAACTGCCGCCGCGCGCTGGCATGCGCCAGCAGCCGCAGCGCGGGTTCGTTCAGCTCGCAATAGCGGCGCATCGCGTTGCCGGGAATTTCCGCGTTGCAGGTTAGCGCGGTTCCGGCAAGTCTGTTTCCTTGAATCTCACGCGCGGCGACGACGCGCCGGCGAATGCTCGCGGAGCGCTCGCCGCCATCGTAGCGGACCATGTCGTCGAAGGGCACGCGCGCGACGTCGATCTGCAGGTCGATTCGGTCGAGCAGCGGACCTGATAGCTTGCTGACGTATTTTGCGACCATTGCATCGTCGCAGCGGCACTCCGCGTTGCGCGTGCCGCGATAACCGCAGGGACAGGGATTCATCGACGCAACGAGTTGAAAGCGGGCCGGATACGTAAACGTTCCGGCAGCTCGAGCAATGGTTACCGTGCCTTCTTCCAACGGCTGGCGCATCACTTCGATCGCGCTTCGCGTGAACTCCGGGAGCTCGTCGAGAAAGAGCACGCCGTGATGCGCCAGCGAAATCTCTCCGGGTTTTACCAGCGCGCCGCCGCCGACCAACGCGGTTTGGCTGATCGTATGATGCGGAAAGCGAAACGGCCGCGCCCGGACGATGCCGGCTCGCGCCAGGAGCAATCCGGCAACGCTATAGATTTTCGTGACCTCGAGCGCTTCGTGCAGCGACATCGGCGGAAGAATGGACGGCAGCCTCCGTGCCAGCATCGTTTTTCCGCATCCCGGCGGACCGACGAGTAAGAGATTGTGGCCGCCCGCCGCGGCGATCTCAAGCGCGCGTTTGGCGGCGAGTTGTCCGCGCACGTCGACGAGGTCGCCGTAAACGGCTTCGTCGTTGGCGTCGAGGACCGGGGCGGCTGTGCGCCGGCGCCATTTCGCACCGTGACCCAGCAACACCGCGACGGCCGAACGCAGCGAATCGATGGCGTACAGCTCGATTCCGGAGACGAGCGCGGCTTCGTCGGCATTGCAAGTCGGAACGATCAGCTTCGAAAAGCCGGCATCGCGCGCGCCGAGCACCATGGGAAGAATGCCGCTGACGGGTTGCAGCCTGCCATCGAGCGCGAGCTCGCCCAGCGCGATGAACTCTTGCAATGCGGTCCGGCTGACTTGTTCGTCCATCCCCAGCAGCGCCAGCGCGATCGCAAGATCGAAGGCAGGGCCGGCTTTGCGAACGTCGGCGGGCGAGAGGTTGACCAGCAATCGGCCCGCCGGATAGGAAAACCCCGAGTTGAGAATGGCCGCGCGCACGCGTTCTCGCGCCTCGCCCAATGCGCGATCGGGGAGCCCGATGATGATAAAGCCCGGCGTCCCGGGCGCGCTGTCGGCTTCGACGCGCACGACGTAGCCCTCGATGCCGAGCATCGCAGCGGAAAAGGCGAGCGAGAGCATATGCAGCCTCTGCGCATCGCGGCACCGGCGTCTAGGGGTCGCGCAGCGCGGTCAAGAATCCGCCAAGCCGTGAATGCCGAGACGGTAAACGCCTGGGCGTCGGTGGCCAGCGCGCTGGGTCAGGTCGGGACGTTCGTGGTGGTCGGCGGCAGCGTCATTGCCGCGCTCATTCAGCTGCGGCACATGCGCGGCGGCAATCAGCTGCAGGCGCTGCTCTCACTCGAGCACGATTTTCGCGGGCCCGAAATGCAGGAGGCGCTTAGCTACGTCCAAGAGCATCTGCCCCATCGATTGGAGGATCCGGCCTACCGCCGGGACCTCGACCAACTGGGATTCATCGATCCAAAGGTGCATCCGGAGATGGTCGCCTGCAACTGGCTCAATGAAATGGGCACNNGCGCAGTACCACGACTTCGAGTACTTGGCGGTCCTGGCGGCGGCGTGGCTCAAACGAAATCCGCAGGGCACGGCGCCGCGGCCCTTTGCTCGCGCTGAGATAGCCGATCCTTGGCTGGCGGCAGATACGGCGCTGGCCGCCGAGCGCCAGGAAACCTAAGCCGGCCTTAAGCCGGCGCGGGAACGGGGCGTAAACCACGAGAGAATCCCTGCAAAAAGCGCCCTTCTCCACAGATTGCACAAGACCAATGTCGCCGACTGTGGACAATATCCAAGAGGCCGGATGTAGCGGGGCGTTCAAAGGACCGCCGTTACCCGCCCGTCACCGCAAGGGAGAAATCGATTGAAAAGAGCGCTCGCTCGGGTTGCGGCAACGCTCGCCGCGCTTGCTTTGCTAGGGGCCTGCTCCCACGGCACTTCTCAGACGGCCGCCTCGGCCCAGCCTGGTTCCGCCACGACGCCCCACAAGACGATCGGCGTCTCCATCCAAAACCGTGAGGCGCAGTTTTACCAGGATATGGAATCCGGCATGCGGGCGCAGGCGGCGAAAGAGGGCTACGCACTGATCGTCGTGGACGCCAACCGCGACAACGCGCGCCAGCAGAGCCAAGTCGAAGATTTTATCTCCAAGCGCGTCGATGCCATCGTCCTGACGCCGTACGACTCGGCGGCGATCGGCAGCGCAATCGCCGAGGCGAACTCGGCGAACATTCCCGTCTTCACGGCGGACATTAAGAGCACGAGCAATCAGGGACACGTGGTGGCGCACATTGCCAGCGACAACGTGCAGGGCGGATTTGAGGCAGGCAAACTGATCTGCACGGCCGCCGGGAAGAGCGGTGCCATTGCAATCGTCGACGAGCCCGAAGTCTCCAGCGTTCAGGAACGCGTCACCGGTTTCAAAAAAGCGATCTCGCAGCTCTGCCCGGGTGTTACGATCGTTGCCGACGTCGATTCGGGTGGAACGCGCGACAAGGCGAACAGCGATACCGGCGACATTCTTCAGGCGCATCGCGATCTCAAAGGCATCTTTGGAATCAACGACGATTCGGCGCTCGGCGCGCTCGCCGCAGTTCGCGCCGCCGGGTTAACGGGAAAGGTTGCAATCGTCGGTTACGACGCGACGCCGGAGGCGCGCCGCGCGATTGCGGCCGGCGAAATGTACGGCGATGCCATTCAGTATCCGGTCAGAATCGGTTCGACGACGATTGACGTCATCCGCGATTACTTCGCCGGGAAGAAGCCGCCGGCGTTCGTCAAGATTCCCGTCGGCACGTTTACGAAGTCCTCGTAACGTGCCGGCGCCGCTGCTCGAGATGCGCGGCATCGGGAAAAGCTTTCCCGGGGTTCGAGCGCTCTCCGACGTCTCGCTGACGCTTGCGGCCGGCGAAGTGCTGGTCTTGGTCGGTGAAAACGGCGCCGGAAAATCCACGCTGATGAAGATTCTGGCCGGCGCGCTTCGCGCCGACGGCGGGCAAATCTCGATCGACGGCGCACCGGTGGAGATCGATTCGCCGCAACGAGCGCAGCATTTGGGCATCGGCATGATCTACCAAGAGTTTACGCTCGTGCCGCAGTTGACGGCAGTAGCGAACGTAACGCTCGGAGCCGAGCCAACACGCGGCGGGTTGATCGATTCGAGAGCGGCCGTGCAATCCGCGATGCGCGTCTTCGACGAGCTAGGCCTGCGCGTGCCGCTCGACGTGCCCGTCGCCAAACTCTCAGTCGGACAGCAGCAGCTCGTCGAGATCGCCAAGGTTTTGGCGAGATCCGCCCGGATCATCGTGATGGACGAGCCGACGGCGGCGCTGGCCGATCGCGAGATCGAAGGGCTCTTTGCCGTCGTTGCGAGGTTGCGAAGCGCCGGGGCCGGCATCATCTATATCTCGCACCGGATGGAAGAGCTCTCGCGAATCGCCGACCGCATCGCGGTGATGCGCGACGGAAGTATCGTGGAAACGCGTCCAGCCCAGGACTTCTCCGGCGAAGATATCATTCGCGCGATGGTCGGGCGCAAGCTCGACTCGCACTTTCCAAAACTGCCGGCTGACCCAAAGGACGCAGCCGTACGATTGCAAGTGGAAAGCCTCACGCGAACGCCGGCCTTCCAGGACGTCGGATTTCGCGTGCGCGCCGGCGAGATCGTCGGTTTGGCGGGGCTGATCGGCGCCGGGAGGACGGAGATTTTGCGGGCCATCGCCGGGGCCGACGTACCGGATCGCGGCGAAGTTCGCATCGACGACCGGCGCTTGCGCCCGGGCGACATCGCCGGCGCCATCGCGGCGGGCGTCGCGTTCATCACCGAGGACCGCAAGGCGCAGGGCCTGGTGCTGGGGATGAGCGTTCGCGAGAACGTCTCGCTCGCGCATCTGGCCGACTTTGTCGACCGGGATCTTCTGATCGACGCCGCTCGCGAGCGCGAAGCCGCGACGCGGATGATTGCGGAACTGCAGATTCGAACGCCGAGCACCGAGCAGCTCGTACGAAACCTCTCGGGCGGAACGCAGCAGAAGGTCGTGCTCGCCAAGTGGCTGCTCGGCAACGCCGGCGTCTTTCTCTTCGACGAGCCCACGCGCGGAATCGACATTGGAGCGAAGACCGAAATCTACAAAATAATGCTCGAGCTGCTTGCCCGCGGCGCGGCAATCGTCATTGTGTCGAGCGATCTTCCCGAAGTCTTGGGCATGGCGCATCGCGTGCTCGTCATTCGCGAGGGCCGAATTCGGGCGGAGTTCGTGCGCGACGACGCGACCCCCGAGAAGGTCATCGCCGTGGCTACGGGGGCGGCGGCATGACGCAGCGCGACCGGCTGTGGTACTGGCTGCGGATCGCGGCGGCGCTGGGATTTCTCATCGCGATGATTGCGATCGTCGACGTTGCATCGCACGGCTCGTTCCTCGAGCCGAGCAACATCGTGCGCGTATTGCGTCAGATCACGTACAACTGCGTGCTCGGCATCGGCCAAACGTTCGTGATCATTACCTCCGGCATCGATCTCTCGGTGGGATCGCTGGTGGCGTTGACGGGCGTGGTCGCGGCGCTCTTCGCCAACTCGGTGCATTTGAGCGGCTTTCCGCTTATTGCGGCGACGCTGATCGTGGCCGTAGCGGTCGGCTGCGCGGCCGGCTGGGTCAACGCCTTGCCGGTGGTCAAGCTCAATCTTCCGCCGTTCATAACGACGCTTGCGATGCTCGAGATGGCGCTGGGAGCCTCATTCATTCTCTCACACGGGCGCCCGGTCGCGCTCCAAAGCTCGGACTTCGAGAATACCGGAATCGGCTCGTTCCTGGGCGGCGTCACAAACGCTTTGCATCTGCCGAGCATTCCCATTCCGGTCGTTTGGATGCTCGTCGTCATCGTCGCGGCGTCGGTGCTCTTGAATCGGACGCGCTTCGGGCGCTACGTCTTCGCCATCGGCGGCAACGAAGAGGCGGCGCGCCTGGCCGGGATCAACGTGGCGCGCGTCAAGACGATGGTGTATATGATCAGCGGCGGTTGCGCCGCAATCGTCGGCTTCTTGTACATGGCCCTCTTCTCGTCGGGTTCGCCGCAGACGGGAACCGGCGACGAGCTGCTGGAGTCGNNTCGCCGCCGTCGTGGTGGGCGGCACGAGCCTCATGGGAGGACGCGGCAGCGTGATCGGCACGTTCTTCGGCGCACTCCTCATCGGCGTGCTCTATAACGCAATGAACCTGCTCAACGTCGATTCCTATCTGCAGAAGGTGCTGCTGGGGGCCGTCATCCTGCTCGCCGTCGTCCTAGACGAGTTGCGAAAGCGCTACATCGCGCGGTAGCGCAGTGGCTCAAGGTGCCGTAGTTATTAGCCTGAGAGATCCAGGCTGCTTATGCGGTTTGACGAGTCGAGCGTGATCGTCGCAATTACGTTGCCTTGCGCGAAGCGCAGCAGGTACTTGTAGACTCGGGCCTTCGGCGACGAGGTCTCTCCTTTGAAGACGATGGCTTGCAGTGCTCCCAGCCCTTGAATATCCGCTGCCAGCCCTTTGAGCACTGCCTCCGAGTACTCTTTTGAAAGCGCGGGCGTCAACTGCGATCGATCGATCCGGCCTTCCAGGATCGAGTCGAGAATTTTCGTGAAGCGTTTGGTCTGCGCGGGATTTTCGCCGGCCGCCGGCTCGTCGTACGCCAGTGCGACGAACGAGGGGCGCCGGTACGCCGCCGCGCACCGGCTCAGATTGAGCCCTTGCGCGGAACGGGCTCGGACGAACGCCACGATGGTTGCGTCCACGCAGGGCGGTAAGTCGCTGTCGTGCGATGCACCCGGAACGAGCATAATCTGCCCGTGGGTCAGGTACGCGAGCCCTGCGCGGGCGTAGGCCGGTGGCGTTGCGGGGTCGTCGCTCCCTGAAATCATCAGGATCGGCGCGTTGCTGCGTACCGGGTCCAGGAACGTTGCCGGCGCCGGATCGACGTTCCAGAACTTGCACGCGCGTTGCTGCGCCCGCACGCGAGCGTCGCCCTCAAACGTACCGGCGCTCTCTCGCGTAACATCCGCTTCGGTAATGAACGGAATGTCCTCGACGCACGTAACCGAAAGATTGAGCCCGTCAGCCTGAATGTTCGCGAAGAAGAGCGCCATCTGACTGACCATCTCGCCGAGCGGCGTGTAATCGCCGTGATACGCCCGCTCGATCGTAACCGGAATATACGCGGCGCCCGGCGGGAAGTACATCGCATGCCGGATCGTCTCCACAAAGACCTCTTTGGTGAGCTGCACGTTCTGCAAGCGATGCGTGATGGGGTTTCGCACGGCAAGCGTGACGGGGCCGGCATCAAAACGCTGCACTACGGCCGCAAAATCATCGGCGAAGTGAGGAAAGTGCGCCGAGCAGGACGGATCGTTGCGGCAGGCTTGCTGGAGGTTATCGATCGCCGTTTGCGCACCGCGGGCCATCGGCAGCGGTATGATGTAGAAGTGCGGCGGCGCTACGCCTTCGAGGACGACGCTTTCGACGCTGTCGGGATGGCGGCGAGCGTAGTCCAAGTAGAACCGCGTGCCGTACGATCCGCCGAACAGTACGAGCTTCGGATAGCTCAGAGCGGCACGCACGTCGTCTAAATCATCGGACGCCACGCTGGTAGAGTAGAGACTGAGATTCGCCTGCGCTGCGAGCCGGTCATGACACGATTGAACGATCGCATCGGGCCACATCTGCCGGAAATAGAGTTCCGGGTGAGCCGCAGGCGCGAAGTCGCAGTTTTGCGGAGCCGACCCTCCCGTGCCGCGATTGTCGACGAGCAGCAAATCGTAGCGGTCGTGAAGCGTCGCAAGCGCTCCGTCCGTCGCATCGGCAAAATCGGCGGCCATGCCCGTCGCCGGGACGCCCGGGCCGCCGGGATTAAAGGCGATCGCGCGATGAGTTCGGTGCTTGGCCTCGATGACGATGAAGCGAATGGCGATCGTCCGTCCTGCGCCGGCCGCGCGATCTTCGAAGACGGTGAGCGTTCCGCAGATTGCCGCCGCACGGGTTTGGCCGATCCGGCACGGCGATGTTTTCAGCGGTGCTGCAGGGGCCGCCGGACTGGGTGGAAGCGCCCGGCTCGCGGAGGGTGGAGACCACATTAGCAGCGAGAGCCCCAGGAAGGCTGCGCCGCGCGTAAACGCTCGTACGGTCATGAACGATACACTGGAAGCTTAGAACGGGAAGTCGGATTGGGTTAGGCCGACGTTGGTTTTTAGCTCGGTGACGTTTTCGTCGAGGACGATCTGCGAGCCGGAGTACAGGATCTGGCGGACCGGCCAGTGCGTCTCTTTCGATAAGTAGAGAATTTGATCGGAGACCCCGTAGTTGGAGGCCGGGTCGGCGACCTTCAGCTCGATGCGATCGGTCTCGACGCCTTGGACCTTTCCGCCGTCGAGTTGCGTGAGTTTGCCGGGAATCGTTGCGTAATTATCGACGATGCGCTGCAGCAGGCCGTCGGGGATCGTGACGCCGCGCAGCGAGACGGCGCGTGAATCGTGCACGCTGATCTTCAGGTGAATCCCGGAAAGAAAGCCGCCCTGATGACCGCTGACCTGATCGCCGCCGGTCCAAACGCCGCCCGAACCTTTGCCGTCACCGTCGAGGATCAGCGTCTTGACGAAATGCGGTTTCATGAACTCGTATTGGTAGACGCGGTCTTGCGTGGCCGTGCCTTTCGCCTCGTGAACGTGTAAGACGCACGTGTAGTCGTTGATCCCGGCAAACGCCTTGTCGAAGGCGGTAATCGCGGGCGCCTCGTTGGCGGCGCGGGCCGCGAAACAGCTCACGACGACCAGTGCGGCGCAAAGCCACAACGAACGTTTTAAATTCACGGTTCTCTCCTCGAACTTTAAGCTTCTTGCGACGTCGATTGAACGCTCTCGTCGATCAGCAGCGTACCGTGCTTGCCTTCGACGCCGATCAGCACATCGCATTTTGCGTCGGCTGCGATCTCTTCGATCACGCGACCGAGCGGCGCGCCGCTGTATTTTCCTTCGCGATACGAGCCCAAAATGATCAAGTTGGCCTTTTCGCGTTTGGCGACGTCGAGAACCGCTTGTTTGGTCGAACGCGCCTTGATGGTTTCGGTGCGGATCGCGACGTTGTTCTTGTTCGCGATCGTTTCGGCCGCGCCGAGCGCGTCGAGCGCCGCTCGCTCCTCGATCGTCATCTCGGCATCCGGCGGCAGCGTGTACGGCACCTCGATCACGTAGAGTGCCAGCAGTTCGGAGCGCTCTCCTCGCGCCAGCTTTGCGGCAAGCGCCATCACGTGCGCCGAGTCGATCTCCGGCGAAAAGGCCACGATCAAGCTGCCGACGATGCGTTCCAGGTTGCGTTCGGCAGCAGCGGCGATGCGCATCACGTGCGACTCCGGCGGATGGAGCATCCACCAGAGCGTTGCTCCGACGAGGCCGGCGATCAGCAACGCGATCAGCGCGCCGGCGAGCGTGACGTTTATTTGGCTGGAGACTGAGATCACATCATTCCACGCACGCGCGCGATCAGCGACAACCGATGAACGCCAAGCGCAATCATCGCCCCGCCTAGGACCACGCCCGGAAGAATGGCAAACCCGCCCGCGGGCAGCGCCTGCGCCATGCGCACGAGAATCACGAGTCCGCACAGCACCAACGCTACGGCCAGTAGCGCGCGAAAGAAGAGCATCGCTTAGGTGCCTAGCCCCGCTCGCCGCGCGTCGCTTGCCTTGACGTTGGCGAGGTACTCATCCATCAACTCGAGCTCTCCGGCGCGGCGCAGAATCTCCGTTTGGGCATTGCGCCAGTCGCGCCGCTGCGAGCGCAGAACCGGCAGACGCCGGTATCGGCGATAGACGAGATAGAAGAGCAGCCCCAACACCAGCCAGCTCGGTCCGAAGATGCGCCCGAGCGGGTGCGTGAAGAGCGTAAACATCAAGATCGAAAAAATGCCGATGAAGCCGATGACGGCGATAAAGGGAAACTCGACGCGTTCTCCGCGAAAGCGCATCGGGATGTTCAGCGGAATCTTGAACTTACGAGGACTGAGTGGGTCGGTCAGGCGCAAGCCGATCAAGCCGAGAAAGACGAACGAATAACTCGTAGCCGCACCGAATGCGTAAAGGTCCGCCAAGAAATCGAGGCCGTTCTCGCCGTGAAAGAAGCGCGCGTAGAGCGAAGAGACGCTCGGAAAGAGCGCGGGGGCGGCGGCAAAGATCAGCTCTACGACGGCGATAGCCGAGAAGAAGACGATCGAGATTACCGGCGTGCGATACTTCCGGTCGACGCGCGCAAAGAGCGAGGGCAGCAGATTGCTGGTGCTCATGGCGTAGGCGATCCGGGAACTCCCAAAAACGCCCGAGTTCGAGGATATGAGCAACAAGACGGCTCCCAGGACCGGGACGTAGAGGGCGGCAAAGGCGCCGTAGTATGGAACTTGAGCTGCAAGCAGCGCGACCGCCTTGCCTTGGTTGTCGGGGTTGTTGGGAAAGATCTGCCAAAACTGCTGGGAGTGGCCGGCGGCATCGGTGATCGGGTGCCACGGATGCAAGCCCAAGGCGAGGTTCGAGTAGGCCAGCGCAAAGATCAAAATCGTGAGAATCAAAGAGACCGACGTGCGCGGAATGATCGAAGCGGGGCGTTGCGTCTCTTGCGCGGCCTGCGAGATCGATTCGAGACCGACGAACGAGATGATCGCAAGCGAAGTTCCCAGCATCAAATCGTAGGAAGACGGCCAGTGCATCTGCATCGTATGAATGAGCAGCTGCGGGCGAAACGCGAAGAGGAAGCCAAAGCAGAGGATGCAGGTTTCGCTAATCACGTCGAGTGCCGAGACCACGCCGTTGAACGTCGTGCTTTCGCGCACGCCGATCACGTTCAAAAGGCAGAGTCCGACGACCAGTCCGAGCACGACGCCGAAGTGCAGCCAGGGGTGAACGGAGTTGACCAGTGCGGGCACGAGTTGGCTGGAATAGTCGACGGAGGTCCAGGCAAAGAGCGTCACGTCGATAGTGAAATCGAGCAGGACCGCCCATCCGGCGACAAAGCCGAAGATGTCGCCGAGACCACGCATGACGAAATACTGACCGCCACCAGCCACCGGATAGGTTGCCGCGAGCTCCGTATAGGCCAGTCCGATGCAGACGTACACGATGCCGGCGAACAGGAAGGCGACGTTCGAAGCACCCGCGGCCCAGGCGAGCACCAAACCCAAGCCGACGAAGATGTCGGCGCCGACGTCGGAGTAGCCCCACGAAAAGGAGCCCCACGGCGTAACGCTGCGGCGCAGCTCCGGTTCGGCTCTCTTGGACCCGGCAGTCACTAGAATGCGTTTCGATGCAAGCTCAAGAGTTGTCCGTCCAGGGTAACGACGTCGAACCGAATCTTTGCCGACGGCGCGACGATTTGCGCGTAATCCGCGGCGATGCGCCGGAGCGTCGCGCGTTTTCGCGCGTCCACGGCTTGCAACGCCGGACCGAACTTCCTGGAGTCACGGCGCTTTACTTCGACGATTACCAGCGTTGGCCCGTCGAGGCAAACCGCATCGATTTCGCCGCCGGGAAGGCGCACGTTGCGAGCCAGCACGCGGTAACCGCACGCGGCAAGATAGTTGCTCGCCCGGTCCTCGCCCTGTCGCCCTTTTTCGCCGTTATTCTTCAATCCAGCTTGAGTCCAGCGCGAGCTGCGCGTCGCGAACGCGCGCCCAGTTTGCGCGATGGTGAATGCTGGGTCCGTGCACTCGCAGCGCCTCCAAATGGTAGGGCGTCGCGTACCCCTTATGAAGCGCATATCCGTAGCGGCAGTCCACTTGGTCGAGCTCGACCATCAAGGCGTCGCGATGCACTTTGGCGACGATCGACGCGGCCGCCACGAGCGCGCAGCGGGCGTCGCCGTGAATCAGCGGTTCTTGCGGTCCAACAAACGAGCGGATCCGAACGGCGTCGGTAATTAGGTACTCAGGCGCGGCCGCCAGCGATGCGATGGCGCGCTCCATGGCCAGTACGCTGGCCCAATAGATGTTGAGCCGGTCGATCTCGGCGACGCAGGCGCTCCCGATGGCCCAGGCCACGGCTTGCAGCTTAATGATCTCCGCGATCTCGACTCTTAACTCCGGCCGTACCTGCTTGGAGTCGTTGAGACCGCGGATGAACAACGGTTGCGTGGCGACCACGCAGGCCGCGACGACCGGCCCGGCCAGCGGGCCGCGTCCCACTTCGTCGATGCCGCCGACAAGCCGAAAACCTTTCGCGCGGGCCGCCTCCTCGAATCGGTGTAAGCGATGCAGGCGCCGCCGCTCGCGTTCGTACTCGGTTTTGGCTTTACGCTGCTTCGGTGTCATCGGGAGCCTCCAATGATATGCGCCCGAAGGCGCCTTCGTTGAACGCGCGGATATACGAATGCGCCGCGTTGTGATAATCGCGTTCGCCGCCGCGCCGCACGAAACCGCGCGCCGCCGCGAACGCGTGCAGGTCCGGTACGGTGCTGCGGGGCGCGCGAGCGAGCAGCCAGCGATGGAAGGCCGTCGCGACCTCTTGCGCGTCGTAGCGCTCGGCCGGGACCGCGCCGCAGACCGCCAGCTTCCACTGCGCACCGGCGCTCGGAATTCGAGTCGGCAAGATGCCGGGCGTATCCATCAGCTCGACGTTTCCGTCGAGGCGAAACCAGGTAACGTGTTTGGTGACGCCCGCACGGGCTTCCGTTTTTGCGGCGGCTCGCCGCAGGAGCGCGTTGACGATCGAGGACTTGCCGGAGTTGGGAATTCCGACGATCATGGCGCGTGCGATCCCGGCGATTTTCTCTCCCCGCGAGCGGCGGATGGCGGCGGCGATCCGGGCGACGCTGCGCGCATTTCTCCCGTCTACGGCAACGGCGGTCCAACCGCGCAGCGACAACTGCCGTACCCAATGCTGCGTCGTTGCCGGATCGGCGAGGTCGTTGCGGTCGAGCGCGACCAAGCGCGTGCGAGTGCCGGCAAGGTCGTCGAGCAGCGGATTACGCCCGCTTCGCACGATGCGCGCGTCGACCACCTCGACGACGATATCGATCGAGCGCAAGTACTCGCGAATTCGGCGCATGCCCTTGGCCATGTGCCCGGGATACCATTGAACCGGCCGCTCCAACTTCGAATTCACAGTTCCCCGCGCTTTCGGGATCGAGTCAAAGCGCCCCCAGCATGCTCGGAGGCCAAATGCCGGCGATGGCCCGGCCGATCAAACGGTCTTCGCTCACCGGGCCGAAGGAGCGCGAATCTTCGCTGTTGGCGCGATCGTCTCCCAAAACGTAGAGCGAGGATGCGGGGACCAAAATCCCTGGAACGCTGCGATCGTCGGCGTCTTGCACGTAGGGTTCGTCTTGCTTTGTGCCGTTGACGTAGACCCGCCCACGATCGATTCGAATGCGGTCTCCCGGCAGGCCGATCACGCGTTTGATGAAGACCTCGCGCGCATCGCCTTCGTGGCGAAAGGCCACGATCTCGCCTCGCCGCGGCCGGCCGAAACGAAACGCGAAGGTGTTGATCAGCACGTATTCGCCGGAGCGGATCAGTGGTTCCATCGAGCGGCCCGAGACCTCCGGCAAGCGCATGAAGAAGGCCGCGACGAGAAGGGAGAGCACGGCGAGCTGCAACACCAGGCTCGCGACCGAGCGCCATCGCAAGAAGCGGGCCACGCGCTCGACTTCGCGCCGCGCGCTAGAGAATCTTGGCTTGCGAGGGCGGCCAGAAGATCAGAAAGGCCCGGCCGGTAAAGCCGGCCGGCGCGCCGCTGCGTTGCCCCGTTGCGAAACGTCCGCCATCCTGCGCGAAGCCCCAAATGTGCGAGTCTTCGGAATCGTTGCGATTATCGCCGAGCATGATGTAGCAATCCGGCGGAATTCGATCGGGCGCGCTCCACGACGATTTCGGCGGTACGTTACCCGAGGATGGATCGATGCGCTCCCAGCCGGTGCCGTAGTTGACGTAGATCCCGTAGTTTCGGATCTCGAGATTGTAGGCGGGCTTTTCGGCTACGTATGGTTCGTGCAGTGGGGCGCCGTTGATATAGACCGTGCCGTCCGCGATGCGCATCCGGTCGCCCGGCCGGCCGATCACGCGCTTGATGAAGTCGTCGGGAGTCGGAACGGGGGGCGGAAAAACGACGACGTCGCCTTCGTTGGGGCGATGAAAGCGGTATTCGAACTTGTCGACGAGGAGGACGTCGTGAATCTGCAAGGTCGGCAGCATCGAGCCGGATGGAATGTAGTAGGTGCGCGCGACGAAGGTAATGAGAACCCACGCGGCCAGGCCCGCGATGATGAACGGATCGAGGAACTCGCGCGCGATGGCGGTGCTGCGCCCGGAGGAGCCCGCTACCACGGGCCGCAGCGAAAGGACCCCGCGCGCGGCCCCGATGACTGCGACGATTAGAAGGAGCTCGTACGGCGTCATGTGGTCTACTTCTCCAAAACTTGCAGCCGGTTCAGTGGCCAGATAATCGCGAAGGCACGTCCCGTGAAGCCGGCGCGCGCCTTGCGTCCCTTCAGCGGCCCGGCGGCAAAATCGCCGTGCGTTTGCGCGAATCCCCAAACGTGCGAGTCGTCGGAATAGTTCCGATTGTCGCCGAGGACGAAATAAAAGCCGATGGGAACTCGGTTGGGCGCCTGCCAGGACGCGCGCGGCGGAACGTTCGCAGCTCGCGGGTCGAGCGGGCGGCCGTCGACATAGATGGCGTAGTCTCGAATCGCGAGGTCGTAGTTGGGCACCTGGTTTTCGTACGGCTCCCGCAGCGCGGCCCCGTTTCGGTAGACGACGCCGTTATCGATCGTAATCGTATCGCCGGGCACGCCGATCACGCGCTTGACAAAATCGCTGCCGCCCGAATCCACCGGCGGCTCGAAGACGGCGATGTCACCCTCGCCGGGCCGGTGGAGGCGATAGGCGATTTCGTTGACCAGCAGCACGTCGTGGACTTGCAGCGTCGGCACCATCGAAACCGACGGTATGTAGAACGTGCGGATGACGAACGTGATGAAGAAGAGCGCGACGAGGCCCGCGACGATCAGCGCGTTGAGCACCTCTCTCGCGATCGCCTTTGCCGATAGCGCAAACCGTGTCAGAGCGGCGGGTCAGGTTCCTTTGGCTTTCTTTTCCTTGATTCGAGCCGCTTTGCCGACCTTTTCGCTCAGGTAATAGAGCCGGCTGCGCGAAACGATGCCGCGCTTTCCGACCTCGATCCGCTCGACGCGCGGGCTGTGGAGCAGAAAAGTTTTCTCCACGCCGACGCCATGAGCGATGCGGCGGACGGTGATCGACTCGCTCGAGCTGCCGCCCTGGCGCACGATCACCACGCCCTCGAACATTTGCGTCCGTTCCTTGCCGCCTTCGGTAACTTTGGAAAAGACCTTTACGCTATCGCCCGGCCGGAATTGCGGGACACCGTCCTTGATCTGATCTCGCTTGAGTGCGTCAATTACGTTCATTATCTGTCATCCTGATACTTCGACTTCGCCCAGCGCGGTGGCTGGCCGTAGGATTGGGCGGCGCAAGGAATAGCCGGGCACGGAGCCCGGCAGAACCACCGTATCCTATCATGGGCTTTCCCGCGGAGGCAAGGCATCATCGAGCAGGTCGCGGCGGCGCCCGGCCGTGCGCTGGCGGGACTGCTCGCGACGCCATTGCGCGATCTTGGCATGATCGCCCGAAAGCAGGACCGCCGGGACCTCCACGCCTCGGAAGGTTGCCGGCCGCGTGAAGCTGGGATAATCGAGCATGCCGGCCGAGAACGACTCCTGCTCGAGCGACCCCGAGGCGATCGTGCCCTCGAGCAACCGAATCGTCGCGTCCATGAAGGCCAGGGCCGGGATCTCGCCGCCCGTCAGCACGAAATCGCCGAGCGAGTACTCTTGCACTGGGTAGATGGCGGCAAGCCGGTCGTCGATGCCCTCGTAATGGCCGCAGACGAGGATCAAGCGATCGAGCCGTGCTAAGCGCTCGGCTGCCTGCTGGTCGAACCGCTCGCCACTGGGGCTCGGGACGACGATGAGCCGCCGCTCGTCGGGCGCTGCCACGGCCGCGATGTTGTCGAGGACTCGAGCGATCGGCTCGATGCGCAGCACCATGCCGGCTCCGCCGCCGAACGGCGCATCGTCGGCACGTTCGCCGCCCTGGAGATGGTCGAGAAGATGGTGGTAGCGGACCCTCGCGATTCCCGCCTCGACGGCGCGACCGACGATCGACAGGCCCACGAAAGGGGCAAAGACTTCGGGAAAGAGCGTGATGACATCGATCTCGAACATGAGGTCGGAGTGTTCCGTGACCGAGATGAATTTGCTTGCGCGATCGAGGCGCTCGATCGTCGCGATTACGCGCGTGCGCAGCGTGAGATCGATTCGCTGCTCGAGCGCCAATCGTTCCGCGGAGCGGAGCGCGCCTTTCTTCTCAATAAGCGCGGCGTGGCGCGCATCGGGCTCGAGCTGCCGGAACTCGCCCGGGCCGACTTCGGTGCGGCCCTGGAGGCCGAGAGTCATTACGCGCCGGCGCTGACCAATCTGGGCAATCTGCTGCTCGAAAGCGGCCGGTTACAAGAGGCGATCGAGCATTACGAGCGCGCGATTGCCAGCGACGGCGAGTACGCCATCGCCTACCTCAATTTGGGAGTTGCCTATAAGCGGGCCGGTCGCATCGCCGAAGGCGTGCGGGCCCTACGTCAGGCGCAAAGGCTGGAGCAGCGCTCGCGCGCTACCGGTCGACGTTATTACCGGCCGTTTCGGCCGCGGTGATCCCTTCGAGATATTGGAAAAGCTGCGGCAGCGTAATCTTCTCGAGCGCAGTCCGTTCGTGGATCGTTTCGGCGTCCTCTCCCTCGTCGCGAAGATAACACCGCGTCTCTACGCCTTCGCGGTTGCTGACAAAGGAGACGGCGAAGCCGCGTCCCGGAATCTCGTCGTAGATCTGCATCGTCTCGGGATCGAGAATCTCGATCGAATGCGCCGAGTTGTGCGCATCGAAGATCAAGATTTTCAAGTGCTCGAAGTGCGTGACTTCGATCAGCCCGACCACGAACAGATTCTTCGTTGAAAAGAACTCGTGCCCGCGTTTGTTGCGGCTGGAGACTTCGTAAAAGACCCGGTGCGCAACGAA
>PMTY01000042.1 GCA_003167155.1 Candidatus Cybelea tumulisoli | reverse complement strand
CCGAGCCGCCTTTGAAACTGTAGAGCACGGTCTCCGTGCCGGTCGGCGTGATCGAGAAGACCGTTCCGTTGCCGTTTGCGCCCCCGTTCGCGGTTGTACCGTAAAGCGCGCCTTTGACGTTGATGAGCCCTGCAACCGGATATACGCCATCCCCCGAGCCGCCGAAGATGTGGAGCACCTTTTCCTTTCCGGACGGCGTGATCGAGAAGACGGTTCCGTAGCTGTTTGCGCCTCCTTCCATGGTCGTGCCGTAGAGCGTGCCTTTGACGTTGAGGAGGCCCGCTTCCGGATATGCGCCATCCCCAGAGCTGGCGAAGCTGTGGAGCACGGTTTCCGTGCCCGAAGGTGCGATCGAGAAGATGGTTCCGTAGCCGTCTTTGCCACCAAGAATTGTGGTGCCGTAGAGCGTGCCCTTGACGTCGATGAGGGTCGCTTCCGGAGTTTCGCCGTCTCCCTCTCCCGAGCCGGCGAAGCTGTAGAGCACGCCGTACGTAACGCTCGCGCGCGTTCGCTCTGTGGTGAGTCCGGCAATTGATGGGCTTAGCGGCGTGCCGCTTCCCCCGCCGCATCCTGCGAGCACTGCAGCAGCGACACAAACGCTTAGGGCGTAGCGGTTAAAACGTAGGCTCATCTCCGGGCTCCTTGCTGCGTGAACGGTGCGCGAGACAGGTCGGAACGCTGAAGGCTCTGGCTGATACCGGAGCCGGGAATGGTCGAACTTGCGCCTTGGGATCCGGCGCCTGAACACGCAGAGAGCAGCGCGATTGCTGCAGCGGCGGTTAGCGCACCGAGTATTGCTGAGTGTTTTTGCACGAGAAGTGATCCTCCAATTATTAGTTTGGTGCGAACGGAAACTCATAGGGCTTACTGGGCGCCCCCCTTACACTTGAGTCCCACCCGGTTCTGATGGCAACGAGAGCAAGGTGAACCGAGCGGTGCCTCACGCAAATTCCCTCCAGCGGTGAAGAGCGAGTGCCTGGAGCTTTACTTTCGTTCGCAAGTATGAAGAAAAGCTAAATGGAGTGCCGCAATTCATGTCAGTGCGCTGACCAAAACTCGACCAGGTGCGAAAACTGACTAAAGTGCGACTTCACGGAGCAGCTTTTGCGCCGCAACCTCGTACTGCTGCCGGCCGGTGATCCTCGCCATTACGCGATAAGCGCCGACTAGCTGACGTGGGTGGCTCGTCTCTTTGAGGACCTCGGTTGCGCGGGAGATCGTCCTCTGCGCTCGCTCTGACTCTCCCAACTCATAAAGAGCTTCCGCCTGCATCTGCAGCACCATTCCGGTGAATCGACCCAGCCCGACCCTCGCGTACACCGCCTCGGCCGCGCCGGCGGCTCCAATCGCCGGCGCGAACTCTCGTCGAGCGAGATGGATCCGTGCGCGCGCCATTTCCACATAAGCGTCCGTCAAGGGATTGCCGGCCGCGCATTCAGAGAGCAGCGCCGCGTAGGCAACGGCCTCGGTAAGCGACCCAGCCTGGAGATTCGCGTCCACGAGCTGGCCTAAAACGCCGGCTTGCACCCACCCGGTTCCGGCGATGCGGGCAGCACTGACGAGGGGCACCAGCAGCCGCAACGCGTCTGCCGAACGGTCGTTAAGGCTATAATACGTCGCGAGATGCGTGGCGATGATCAGCGATCCGCGGATCAGGCCGCCGGCGAGTGCGGCACGATAGCACTCCCACAGCAACTTTTCAGAACGTTGTGCGTCTTTTGCCAGAAGAAAGCTCGTCACGGCAACCATCGCGCGGGCGCTGATCTCAGTTGAAGGGTCGGCGGCGTTCTGGCTGACGACGCCGCACGCTTCCGACGCGAGCTCGAAAGCCAAATCGACGCCGCCGTTGTCGACGAGCAGCTCGGCTTTGAGAAGCAGCGCCTCGGCTAGCGCGTTAGGAACGCGGGTTCCGAGGCTTCCATCGATCGACGGACGCAGTCGCACGATGCTTTGCTGCGCGAGGTCGCCGGCGAGTTGCCAATCCCCCGAAGCGGCCGCGACTCCGGCTACGGCCAGGTGGGCCTCGATGCGTTGTAACTCGCCACCGATCGTCGCTCGTGACGCCAGCGTCCTCGCGAGGTCGGCGTGATGGTGGGCCGGCACAATTTGCTCCGCATCCCGATACAACCGGGCGAGACGGATCTCGACCGACCCGCGTTCCTCCGCCGGCGCGACGTCGGCGGCGAGTCGTTCAAGGATATCCGCCGCCGCCTGCCAGTTGCCGCCGTTCTCAAGAGCTTCGCTCAGCGCTACGCGAACGTCGAAGGCATCGGGCGCGACGGTGACGGCCGGCTTGGTCCCCGCCGGTAACTCAGTGAGAAGCCGGTGCGCGATGGCGCTTAGCGCAGTTCGCCGCTCGCGGAAGACGTGTCGCTCGGAAACGTGCAGCGACTTTGCGACCGCGGCATAGCGCTCGCCCCTGACGTCACAGCGCACGACGATTTCACGTTGTCGCAACGAAAGTTCCTCGAACACCGCACTTATTATCCGTGCAATGTCGCGGCGATCGACTGACGGAGATATTCGCTTGGCGAACGCGTTAGCGTGAAGAGAGCGCGACTCTTCAACACACCTCAGCAGATCGGCGCAAGCACGAATCGTGTCGTCATCGAATCGCGGCGGGGGACGCTTTCTCGACATGTCTTTCCTTACGGTGGCCCGCTAGACCATCCAAAAAGAGTCAGTGGTGCAATCAACACGCCTCGATAATCGGGCTATCAAGCGACATTTGCCTCGACTTTGACGGCTGACGAGCTGAGAAAGGCGTGCCGTTACCCCTACGGAACGACGAACCCGTTACGACGAAGCTCGTGGTTCCGAACTTCCGACCGAATGTCGAGTTATTTTTTCAAACTGACTACCACGCCAAACGATCCGTTCGGGCCACTCAGCGTCCGGGTCGGCATACCACCTTTTGCGTAGCTGTAGTAGCCAACGATGTCGCTGAGGGGGTCCACGACGACAACATTCCCACCCTGCCTCCAAAAATTAACGAAGGCGTTCTCCCCAGTGAGCACCGTGCTACCGACTTCCTTTCCGACGGTTCCGGTGAAGGCGAACTGGTCGATCGCGCCGTTTCCGTCGGTATTCGACCTCGAGGCGATTGCCACGTACTTGCCGTCCCACTGTATGCCGCCAGGATGGTTAATGGTCGGCTCTAGGGTGACCTTGGTGAAGGCGGAGCCGCCCTTCGCAAGCTCGGCAAAATCGGCATAATTATACTGATCAAAGCCGGCAACATACAAATTGCCGCGATCATCGTAGGTGAGTGCGGCGTCCTTTACCATGTTCGTCACCGTGTACTGCGTCGCCGGGCCTTGCGCGTTCTTATAGATCCAGACGCTGCCGGTACCCCCCTGGGTCGTAGACTCATTTCCGACGGCAAGATTCCCAGTGCGTTGGTCAACGGAGCAACCGTTGGAATCTTCGTTCGTATCGTTCAGGGTCGTGATCGGACTCGAGCCACCATGTGCATACTCCATGATTTGCGACACCGCCGTGATCCAAACATTGCCCGCTTTATCGACGCACATTCCCGTCGGCCGCGTGAGCCCCGTCAGCGTTCCTACCAACGTACCTTGCGGGTAGTCGTACACGTCAATATCGCCGCCGAAAACCCCCGAGACGTAGAGGAGATCGCTCTTCGTCGCCTGCGGGTTCATCCACCACGGTGCGCCGTTCGCGCCAGCGCGAGTCGTGGAATTCTGCACGAGCGGTACGGCCGAAGGCGGTGGACCGGCACCCGCGCACCCAACGACAGAGGTTGAAAGGAGGGCGGCTGCCGCCGACAGGAGCGCACGACAGGCCACGCGGTTGCGTTTCGTCCGTATCGGATTCATCGGATGGCTCCTTATATGAATGAAAAAGGTCGGATTGGACCTTGAAGTTCGATCAAACGATGGAGATATACCAATGAAGCCTGAAGAAACTCTGAAGGCGAAACTAATTCAGGCGTCGACACGGCAGCCCACGCATCCCAGTACGCCTCGGCGCCCTTGGCTTCGGCAATCAGGACCGTCAGGCGAGCTTTTGATGCGCTCCCTACGGGGTTCAACCAGACGCGCGAGCGGTTGGGAGGAGTTGTGCGCAGTATTCGGCGATCCGCGTTACTCCGTCGCGCAGGCGTTCGGCGGTCGCGACCCAGCTCAGGCGCAGCCAGCCTTCCATAGATTCGCCGAACGCGATGCCTGGTATGGCGACGACGTCGAAGCGTCCGATTAAGTCGTAGGCAGCGGTGAGCGACGGCGTCCCTTTGGGCAGTCGCACGCAGACGTAGAAGGCACCCTCCGGATCGACGAACGGGAGGCTGCTATCTTCGAGCACTTCGCGCATTAAAGCTCGGTGCTCTTGGTACCACGGCGCGTGTTCTTGCAGATTGGCGGGAGAGCGAAAGACGTCCAGCGCGACATACTGCGCGAACGTATCGGCGCACGAAGTCGCCCAGGCATGCACTTTAATCGCTTGCTCCAAGAACTCGGCGGGCCCGAGGATCCATCCCAGGCGCAGTCCCGTCAGCGCATTGCTCTTACTGAGCGAGTTCGCGACGATCGTGTGAGGATAGAGTCGCGCGAGATCGGCTGCGTTATCGACGAACATCTGCTCGCGGTAAATCTCGTCGTGGATGAGCCAGATCGGCTCGCCCCGGCGCCGCGATAGCGACTCGACGAGCATCTCGCCCGCATCGCGGGAGATGACGCGGGCCGTCGGATTGCAGGGCGAGCAGATCACGATCGCACGCGTCCGTTCGCCGATCGCCGCGATGATTCGCTCGGCATCGAACTCGAAGTCATCGTCATCGAGCATGGAGACGATGCGCACGCTGATTCCCTCGAGCGCCGCCATCTTCACGTACGAGGGAAAGACCGGCTCCACGACGAGCAACTCGTCACGCGACGGATCGAGCAGGGTCTTCAGCGTCACGTACATCGCCTCTTGTGAGCCGATCGTGACGCAAACGTTCTCGGGGCTCTCCAATCCCGGATAACCATAATGCCGCGCGATCAGTTCGCGCAGCTCCAGATCACCGGCATTGGCCGTGTACTTGACGCCGCCGGTTCGCACGCGCTCGAGCGCGCGCTCAAAATACTCGATGCGCGGGAGCAGCGTTGGCTCACCGAGTCCCAAATCGATCGACGTCGAACGCTTTCTGGCGGCAAGTTCGCGGATGAGCGAGGGTGCGATTTCGGGAACGCGTGGATTCATACAGCCAATTCGTGATCGCGGAGGGCGGAGTTTAGGGAGGTTTTTAGATCGGTTGATTCGTTTCGGGTGCCGATGATGAGCGCGCAGGGCGTTGCGTATTCGCCGGCGGGAAACTGCTTGGGCAGCGTTCCGGGGATCACGATGGCGCGTGCCGGAATGCGGCCTTTGCTGCGGACGGGCTCCTCGCCGCGCACGTCGACGATCGGCGTGCTGGCCGTGACGACGACGCCGGCGCCCAGAACGGCCTCACGCTCGACGCGCACGCCCTCTACGACGATGCAGCGCGAACCGATGAATGCGCCGTCTTCCACGATGACGGGCGTGGCTTGCGGGGGCTCGAGAACCCCGCCGATCCCGACGCCGCCCGAGAGGTGGACGCCCTTGCCGATCTGCGCGCACGAACCGACCGTCGCCCAGGTATCGATCATGCTGCCTTCGTCCACGTAGGCGCCGATATTAACGAATCCGGGCATAAGGATAACGTTGCGTCCAAGAAAACTCCCGTACCGCGCGACGCCCGGCGGAACGCAGCGAACGCCGAGCCGCTTGTAGTTGCGCTTCACGGGTAGCTTATCGTAGTAAACGAGGGCGTCGCGATCGCGGTCGCCCATCCAATCGACGCAGCGGCGCGCAAAGTAAAGAAGAATGGCTTGCTTCACCCAAACGTTGGTTACCCAATCGTCGTCGCCGGGCTCGGCCACTCGGAGCCGGCCCGCATCGAGCATTGCGATCACCCGGTCGACTGCGCGCCCCTCGCGGCCGCGCACGTCGCCGTCTCCCTGCACCAGCGCCGAGATCCGCGTTTGAAGTTCGTCCAAGGTCACGGTAGCGGAGCTACGGCGCCAGGGAAGCGCGCCCCCGCCTCGCATTATCATAAGCCACCACGGGAAAGGAGTAGTCGTGCCGAACTCGCCCGCCGACGAGCAGCGAATCAATGCAATCCGTTTTTTGGCCGTTGACGCGGTCCAAAAGGCGAACTCCGGCCATCCGGGCATGCCGATGGGTGCGGCGGCGATGGCCTACACACTGTGGACCCGCCACTTGCGGTTCAATCCCAAAGACCCGAGCTGGCTGAACCGAGACCGCTTCGTGCTCTCCGCCGGACACGGGTCGATGCTACTTTACGCACTCCTCTATCTCACCGGCTACGACCTGACGCTCGACGACATCGAGCACTTTCGACAACTCGGAAGCAAGACGCCCGGGCACCCGGAGGCAGAGCGCACGCCGGGAGTCGAGGCCACGACCGGGCCGCTGGGGCAAGGAGTCGGGAACTCCGTGGGCATGGCGATCGCCGAGGCGCATTTAGGAGCGGTCAACAACCGCGAGGACCAGTCCATCGTCGATCACTTCACTTATTGCATCTGCGGCGACGGCGACCTCATGGAAGGCATCAGCCAGGAAGCGCTCTCCCTTGCCGGCCACCTCAAGCTCGGCAAACTCATCCTCTTGTACGACGACAACCTGGTTTCGCTCGCCGGGCCGACGGACATCACGCTGACCGACGACCCGATCGCGCGCTTCGATGCCAGCGGCTGGCACACGCAGTTGGTTCCAATCGATAAGGGCAACGACGTCGCGACGATCGACCAAGCGATCGAAGTCGCGAAGAACGTAACGGACCGGCCGTCGTTCATCGCGGTGCGCACCCACATCGGCTACGGCTCGCCGCGACAAGACAACTTTTTAGCCCATGGCGAAGCGCTCGGCCCCGAGAACGTTCGCAAATCAAAGGAAGAGCTGGGCTGGCCGCTCGAGCCCGACTTTTACGTGCCCGACGACGTGCTGGCTTTCTACCGGCAAATCGGCGCAAAGGGCGCGGAGCTAGAGGCAAGCTGGAGGCAGACCTACGACGCTTGGTCGCGCGCGAACCCGCAGCTGAGCGCAGCACTCGAGCGCGCACTGCGCGGCGAGGTTCCCAGCGATCTTCCCTGGCCCGCATTCGATGCCGAAAACGGTAACGTTGCAACTCGCGATGCGGGTGGAGCGGTAATGAATGCCATCGCGATGAGCTTACCGGAACTCGTCGGGGGATCGGCCGATCTCGATCCGTCGACCAAGACCTATCTCAAAAACTGCGGCGATTTCGAGCCGGGAAACTACGGCGGGCGCAACATACATTACGGCGTGCGCGAGCACGTGATGGCGGCGTCCACGAACGGCATCGCCCTGCACGGGGGCCTGCTTCCGTTTGCCGCGACCTTCTTCAACTTCGTGGATTATCTCAAGCCCTCGTTGCGGTTAGGCTGCTTGACCGGGATTCACTCCATCTACGTCTTCACGCACGATTCCGTCTTCCTCGGAGAGGATGGGCCCACGCACGAGCCCATCGAGCAGCTTGCGATGTTGCGGGCCACACCGAACTGTTACGTCGTCCGCCCGGCCGACTCGCTGGAGACGCTCGAAGCCTGGAAGCTCGCGACCGCGCGGAAGGGCGCGCCCTGGGTGCTCGTGCTCACGCGGCAAAAGGTTCCGTTTCTGGGCGCGCGCGATGCGGCCGTGAGTCGCGGCGCCTATGTCCTGTCCGAAGCCGCCGGCGGCGACCCCGATCTCCTGCTGATCGCAACGGGCTCCGAAGTCTCGCTGGCGGTCGACGCCAAAAAGATTCTCGAAGACAAAGGCGTGCGCGTACGGGTCGTCTCGATGCCGTGCTGGGAACTCTTCGATGCCCAACCGCAGTCATACCGGGACGAAGTGCTGCCGCCGTCGATCGCGGCGCGCATGTCGATTGAAGCGGGCGCAACGCTAGGATGGGCCAAGTATGTCGGCGATCGCGGCTTCGCGTTCGGCATCGATCACTTCGGCGCGTCCGCGCCGGCCGCCGACATCGCGCGCGCTTTTGGATTTACGCCGGAGAACGTCGCCAGCGTCGCCCTCGAAAAGTTCCCACTCGCCGTTCGTTAGGAGAGACCGATGAAGAACCCGATCCAGCAGTTGCTCGACGCCGGGCAGAGCGTGTGGCTCGACAACCTCCGCCGCAGCATGTTCGCGTCGGGCGAGCTGAAACGGATGATCGATCAGGGCCTGCGCGGGATGACGAGCAATCCGACGATCTTCGAGAAAGCGATCGGCGCCGGGAACGACTACGACGAGCAGCTCGGCAAACTGATCGGCTCAGAGAAGAGCGCCGACGCGCTCTTCTGGGATCTGGCAATCCAAGACATTCAAAGCGCGTGCGACGCGTTTGCTTTCGTCTATGAATCGTCGGGCGGGGACGACGGCTTCGTAAGTCTCGAGGTTTCCCCGCTGCTGGCCAACGACACCGCCGGCACGATCGCGATGGTTGAGGAGTTGTGGGGGCGCGTGAAACGCCCAAACGTCATGATCAAGATTCCGGGCACGAAGGCCGGTTTGCCGGCGATCGAAGAGTCCATCTACCGCGGCTACAACATCAACGTGACGCTGATCTTTTCCATTGAGATGTACGAGCGCGCCGCGCTAGCGTACGTTAAAGGCCTGCAGCGGCGCGTTGCCGACGGCAAACCCATCGACCGGATCCGCTCGGTCAACTCGGTCTTCGTCAGCCGCATCGACACCGCGATCGACAAGCTTTTGCAAGACCGCATANNAAGCTCACCTACCAGAAGTTCAAAGAGATCTTCTATGGCGTTGATTTTGCGGCGCTGCGGGCGTTGGGGGGCGCGGTTCAGCGGCCGCTCTGGGCTTCGACCTCAACGAAGAACCCACACTATCCCGACCTGATGTATGTCGAGACCGTCGTTGGTCCCGACACGGTCAACACGATGCCGCCTGCCACGCTCGAGGCCCTCCTCGATCACGGAACGATAGTCCCCGACACAGTAGAGAGCGATCTCGGCGCGGCCAACGATCTCATGCGCGCGCTTCAAGAGGCGAAGATCTCGCTCTTCGACGTTACGCACGAGCTGCAAGTCGACGGCGTTACGCTCTTCTGCGATTCGTTCGCGGCGCTCCTTGGCGCAATCGTCTATAAGCAGAAGCTGCTCGAGTCGGGCGGCGCCGAGCGCGTGCAACTCGCGCTGGGCTCGTCGCAACCGGCCTTCGACGGAGCGCTCGAGAATCTCGCGTCGGCCGATTTCTTAAAGCGCATTTGGGCGCGCGACGCAACGCTGTGGTCCACGCAACCCGACGACATCGCGATCATCAAGAAATCCTTGGGCTGGCTCGACATCCAGCAGCGCATGCTCGAAGAGGTCCCCGGTTTGCGCTCGTTCGCAAAAGACGCGAAGGAGCACTTCGATTTTGCCGTGGTTTGCGGCATGGGCGGAAGCTCGCTAGCCCCGGACATTCTCGCCGATACCTTCGGACGCTGCGACGGCTATCCGCAGTTGTACGTCCTCGATTCGACGTGCCCGCAGCAGATCAAGGAGCTGGAAGAGAGAATCAACGTCGGCGAGACACTCTTCATCATCTCCAGCAAGAGCGGAACGACCACCGAGCCCAACGCCTTCTACGCATACTTCCACGAGAAGGTCAGCAAGCAGGTCGGCTCGTCGCAGGCCGGCCGCAACTTCGTCGCCATCACCGATCCCGGAACGTCGCTCGACAAAGAGGCGAAAGAGGCATCGTTCCGAGACGACTTCAAAAACGATCCGAATATCGGCGGCCGTTACTCGGCACTCTCATTCGTCGGCATCACGCCTTCGGCGATTGCCGGATACGACATCAACCTGCTGCTCGATCGCGCGCTTGGCGCAATGCACGCCAACGATCCCACGGTCGACCCCCGCAGCGCCCCGGGCGTTCGCTTCGGTGCGGCGATCGGCGGGCTCGCGCGCAACGGCCGCGACAAGCTAACCATCGTGACGCATCCGCAGGTCAAGGCCTTTGGGGCGTGGGCCGAACAGCTGATCGCCGAATCCACCGGCAAACTTGGACGAGGCATCGTGCCGGTCGAAGGCGAGCCGCTCGGCGAGCCCGCGAACTACTCCGACGACCGCGTTTTCGTCTACGTCGGCGCCAATCTGCCGGACCCCGAACCGGGAGTTGCCGAGAAACTACTCGCGCTCGAGGCGGCCGGTCATCCCGTGATCCGCTTAGAGATGAACGATGCCTACGATGTCGGCGAGCAATTCTACCTCTGGGAGATTGCGGTCGCTGCGGCCGGCGTCATTCTCGGCATCAACGCCTTCGATCAGCCTAACGTGCAAGAATCCAAGGATAATACCGTCGCGCTGCTCGCAGAGTACGCGCGCAACGGCAAGTTCGACGAGCCCGCGGCCAACGTCGAGGGACCCGACTTCAGCGTAACCTACCTATCGGGCAGCGAGGCTATTGCGGCGCAGAGCGCGACTCAGGCACTTGCGGGGCTCTTCGGGCAGTTGCGCTTGCACGATTACAACGCCATCACCGCCTATATCGCGCGCAATCCGACGCATACCAAGCTTCTCCAAGAACTGCGCTTGAAGATCCGCGACGCGCGCCGCGTCGCGACGACGGTCGGCTTCGGCCCGCGCTTCCTCCATTCGACGGGGCAGCTCCACAAGGGCGGCCCCGATTCGTGCGTCGTGCTGCAGATCACGGCCGACGATCCCGACGATCCGCAGATCCCCGGCATGAAGGTTGGTTTTCGGACGCTGCTTGCGGCACAAGCGCTCGGCGATTGGATGTCGCTGGACAAACGCGGGCGCCGCGGCGTGCGCGTTCACCTCAAAGGCGCGGTCGAACCCGCGTTGCGCGCGCTGGTTGCCGCCGCCGACCAGGCGCTCTCGGCGCACGTCTAGGGCGAAAGGATACACGCATCGATGCAACTTGGAATGGTCGGGCTCGGCAAGATGGGCAACTTTATGACGCAGCGGCTGATTGCGGGGGGGCATCAGGTCGTCGCTTACGACCGCGATCCGAAGGCCGTCGCTACGGCCGCCGGCGCTGGGGCGACCGGCGCCCAGAGCCTGTCGGATATGGTCGCCAAGCTTACCACGTCGCCGAAAATCGCGTGGGTCATGGTGCCGGCCGGCGCTCCGACCGACGAGACGATCACGCAGCTCGCCGACGCGATGGGCAGCGGCGGCATCATTATTGACGGCGGAAACACCAACTACAAGGATGGCTTGAAGCTCTACGACGTTTGCAAAGCCAAGGGCGTTTCGTTGATCGACGCCGGCACGAGCGGCGGGGTTTGGGGCTTGAAAGAGGGTTATTGCCTCATGGTCGGCGGCGACGACGCGCAGGTGCGCGCCTGCGAACCGATCTTTCTAACCTTGGCCCCACCCAAGGGTTACGCGCACGTCGGTCCCGCGGGTTCGGGACACTTCTCCAAGATGGTTCACAACGGAATCGAGTACGGTCTGCTGCAGGCCTATGGCGAGGGCTTCGAGATTCTCGAGCGTTCTCAGTACAAGTACGATCTCGGGCAGCTTGCCGAGCTCTGGTGCCACGGCAGCGTCATTCGTTCGTGGCTGCTCGAGTTATTGGTCCTGGCGTTTCGCGAAGATCCGGGCCTCAAAGATATTCGAGGATATGTCGACGACACCGGAGAGGGCCGCTGGACGGTCGCAGCAGCCATCGACGAAAACGTTCCGGCACCCGTGATCACGCTCTCGCTGCTCGCGCGCATGGCATCGCGCCAAGACGAATCGTTCAGCGCGAAGGTCGTTGCGGCGCTGCGCAATCAGTTCGGCGGCCACGCCGTCAAGGCCGAGCCGGGTGCTTGATGAAGTCGCGGTAAACCCGCTGCGCGCGGGCTTACCGCAAGAAGGCATCACCACGCCGTGCAGCGCGGTCTTCTTTGGTGCGAGCGGCGACCTCTTTAAGCGCATGCTGCTGCCGGCGCTCTACTCCATGCATTTGCGCGGCATGCTTCCGGCGGCGTTTGCGCTGGTCGGTTTTTCGCGAACGGCGTACAGCGACGACGCTTTCCGCGACTACTGCCGCAAACAGCTCGAACTCTTCATGCCGGACGACAAGAAGCCGCAAGGCCCGCTCTGGGAAGATTTCGCGAAGCGAATCAGTTATGTCACGGGCGATTTTAGCGACACGCAATACTACGTTGCACTCAAAGACCGCCTCGCGAAGAACGATGCCGACTTTGGGACCGCGGGCAACCACCTCTTCTATCTGGCAACGCCGCCGCCGGTCTTTCCCGAGATCATCACGCATCTCAAGGAAGCCGGCCTCGATAAGGACGGCGCCGGTTGGACGCGCGTCGTGGTGGAGAAGCCCTTCGGTACCGACCTCGAGTCGGCGCGGAAGCTCCAGCAGACGATCGAAGCGGTCTTTCCCGAGAACGAGATTTACCGCATCGACCACTATCTCGGGAAGGAGCCGGTACAGGATATTATCGCGCTGCGCTTTGCCAACACGATCTTCGAGCCGATCTGGAACCGCAACTACGTACAAAACATCCAGATCACCTCGGCCGAATCGCTCGGAGTCGAACAGCGCGGTGGTTATTACGACAGCGCGGGCGCGCTGCGCGACATGATTCAGAACCACGTGATCAACCTGCTCGCGCTGGTTGCCATGGAGCCGCCGGTCAGCTCGCACGCCGACGATATCCGCAACGAAAAGTACAAAGTGCTTTCGGCAATCCGGCCGCCGGCGCATAGCGACGTTTGGTCGGTCTCGGCGCGCGGGCAGTACGGACCGGGAACGATCGACGGCGCGGCGGTCATCGGTTATCGCCAGGAGCATGACGTCGCACCGGACTCCAACACCGAGACGTTTGCCGCGGTCAAACTCATGGTCGAAAGCTGGCGCTGGGCCGGCGTTCCGTTTTATCTGCGCTCCGGAAAGCGGTTGCCGCGCAAGGTCTCGGAGATCGCCGTGACGTTCAAGCCCATACCGCATCGCTTCTACGGCGAAGCGACCGATCGAATCGATCCCAACGTGCTGGTGATCAAGATCGAGCCCGACGAAGGCATTTCGATGCGCTTCGAAGCCAAAGTTCCCGGGCCCAAGGAACACATCCGCAGCGTCTTCATGGACTTTAGCTACGGCACGGGTTTCGGCGTCGTGTCGCCGCCGGCATACGAGCGACTCATCGGCGATGCGATCCTGGGCGACCAGACGCTCTTCACACGTTGGGACGCCGTCGAGCGGGCTTGGGAGATCGTCACGCCGATCCTGGAAGTTTGGCAACATACCAAGGATTTCACGTTCCCGAACTACGCTGCCGGAAGCCAGGGGCCGCAGAGCGCGCAGAAACTTTTCCCCGACTGGCGCCGCATCTAGGCATGTCTTTCGGACTCGTCTTGCAAGAACTGGACGAACGCGCGCGCGAGCGGGGCGGCGGAGTCTACGTTGCGACGATGACGATCGTCGTGTTCTTCGAGGACGCCGCAATCGGCGCGCTTGCGCGCGACCGCATCCATACGCTCGCCGCAAAGCATCCCTCGCGTGTGATCCTCTTCGACGGCACGCAGAGTGAGGGCGCGCATCACGTGGACGGCAACGACTGGATCGAACTGGGCGCAAAAGGAAGCACGGCCGAACATTTGCGCGGAGCGGCGAATGCGTTGCGACTGCCCGAGGCTCCGGTGATCTTGCTGTGGATCGCGCCGGGAATCGGGGACGACGAGCGGTTCTGCGAGCTTTCGCGCGACGCGCGAACCGTCGTGTATAACAGTTCGCTGGTGGACGCAGGGGACGGCGCGCTACGCCAGCTCGTCGATTACGTGAATCGTCATCCGGAGCTGCCGCTGGCAGACATCGCCTACCTGCGCCTCGCGCCGTGGCAAGAGAGCGTTGCGATCCTCTTCGACGGCGAAGAATCCAGCGAGCTTCTGGACCTGGCGCGCGTCGAGATCGGGTGCGGTTCGCAGCCCGAAGGCTTGTATCTGCTCGGCTGGCTCGCGAGCCGCTTAGAGTGGAAACCGGGCTCGAACGACACGCTGATCGCTCCCGACGGCAAAGCGATCGCTTTCGCGATCTTGCGTGAAGGGGAGCCGCGGCGCATCGCGCGCATCACGCTGAACTCGACGCGCTCGAGCTTCGTGGCCGAAGCCGACCCGCACGGCGAGACGATCAACCTGAGTGTGACCGGGGGCCACGCGAAGCCCCCAAGACTTCGCGCGATCAACAACCCCGGCGTCGCCGCGCTCGTCGAGCGGGCGATCCTCTCGAGTCAGAACGATCGTGTGTTTCAAGCGTCGCTGGCGGCGGCGGGCGCCATTCTCACGCAAGGAAGGCCCTCGCCTTGAACCAACGTGGCGAACTTCGCGTTTACGCCGATGCCGGCACGGTCGCGCAGGCGTTGGCGGACTCCTTCGTTATGGCAGGTCGCAACGCCATCGCAGAACGCGGAACATTTGCCGTGGCACTCTCGGGCGGCAACACGCCGCGCGCCGCCTACGAGCTGCTCGCGGCCGATCCGCTGCGCACGAGCCTGCCGTGGAGCGAGGTCTTAATCTACTTTGGCGACGAGCGCTGCGTGCCGCCCGACGACGAGCGCTCCAACTATCGCATGGCGCGCGAAGCCTTCTTAGACGCGGTTCCGATCCCCAGTGCGAACGTTGCGCGAATGCGAGGCGAAGCCGATCCGGGGCTGGCGGCCAACGAGTACGCCTCAATTTTGCGCACCGACCTGGGAGGGAACCCGCGGTTCGATTTGATCATGCTCGGCCTGGGTGAAGACGGGCACACCGCTTCGCTCCTTCCCGGGATCGCACAGGGTGTCGAGGAGAACTCGCTGGTTGAAGCAGCGTACGCGCAGTCGCAAGCGATGTGGCGCATAACCGTCACACCCAACGTGATTAACGCGGCGCGGCGCGTCGTCTTTGCCGTCGAGGGAGTTGCGAAAGCACGCGCGCTGGCAGCGGTCTATGAAGGCCCCCGGGACCCAATGACCTATCCGGCGCAACTCGTGCAACCAAGTTCGGGTGAGTTGACCTGGCTGACTGACGAAGCCGCAGCGAGCCTGCTTCGCGCGAGGGCGGACTGAAGCGGCTTATCGAGTTCGCGTCGTGCTGAGCGTTTCGCTTTTCTTCCTCGCGCTGACCGTCGTTGGAGCGATCTACCTCGCGACGGCGGCGCGCGCCCTGGCCAAGTTCACGCGACGGCCGTGCCCGTTGGCGACCGAGTTTCTTCCAAGCGTCGTGATCCTCAAGCCCGTCGCCGGCCTCGAACCGGATCTCTATGAGAACCTCGCCTCGTTCTGCGATCAGGATTACAGCGGCTTGTACGAAGTCGTCTTCTGCCTCAATAAGGAGAGCGATCCGGCTTTGGCGGTCGTCGAGCGGGTCATTGCGAACTCGCCGGCTTGCCGGGCGTGCGTCGTCTTCGGTGAAAATCCGGAGCTCGTCAATCCCAAGATTGCGAATCTTGCCAAGGACGGCGTGGTAACGACCCGCGACATCGTCGTCATTGCGGACAGCGATACTCGCGTCGGGCGGTCGTATCTCAGCGCCCTTGCCGCCGATTTTGAAAGCCTAGCGGTGGGCGCCGTAACCTGCCTCTTCTCCGGCACTCCCAGTGCGAACACGATCTCGCGCCTTGGCGCGCTCGGGATCGACGACGGTTTCGCGCCGTCGGTTTTGGTCGCGCAAAGGCTCGGAGAACTACGCTTCTGCGTGGGCGCCACGATGGCCGTGCGTGGAACTCTGCTCCCCGTAATCGGCGGCCTCACGGCCCTGGGCAACACGTTTGCCGACGACCACGAGCTTGGCCAGCTCGTTACGCGCAAAGGTTTCCGGGTCGCGCTGTCACGTTATGTCGTCACGACGACCGTTGCGGAGACGACGTTTGGGGAGTTGTGGGCACGCGAGCTGCGCTGGGCGCGCACCGAGTTCGAACTCGCGCGGGCCGGCTACGCGTTCTCGTTTCTCATCTACGCGCTGCCCATGGCGCTCATCTATCTCGCCGTTTCGCGCAGCATCCTCTTGGGGCTGCCGCTCCTGACGATCGTCGTAGGTTTACGCTACGCGGTTCATCGTCTCGCGCGCACGGCGCTCGGCGTCTCCGGCCCCGACGCCATTTGGCTTATTCCGTTCCGGGATTTCATGAGCCTCGCTATTTGCGTAGCGGGCCTGTTCGGGCGAAGGCGCACGTTTCGCTAGCCTTCGCGCAAAGAGCGGGAGCTCGCCTGTCGAAAGGGCGTCGTATGAGACGACAGATATTCTTACTGGCTGCTATCTTCTCGATGCTCGCGGCGCCGGCCGCGGCCAAGTCGTTGCCGGCCGCAGTAATGGCGCCGATCAGCGCAATGCTCGCAGCGACCAACGCGGATAAAGGCGCGGAGCTCGGCACGTACTATACGCCGGACGCCGTCGTCGTGGACGAGTTCGCGCCACATGTCTGGACCGGTCCAACGGCCGCCGCCCAGTGGTGGGCCGGCGTCGACAAGCAAATGGCTCAGATGGGCACGCATGCAATTCACGCGGCCGCCCAACCGATCAAGCACTTCGACGTCACCGGCGATAGCGCGTACGTCGTCGTTCCGCTCAATATCTCGTACGCGGTGAAGGGCAAGCCGGGGCACGAAACCGGACTCTTTACGCTGACGTTGCGCCGCTCGGGCGGCACGTGGAAGATCGCAACACAGACCTGGGCGACTGCAACGAGCACGATGTAAGCAACAGCCAGGCTCGGCAAAGACCCTGTTGGAAGGCAACTCGTACGCGATGATTTTTGAACCAAGGCCCGCGAGTGCTTTGTCGCCGCCGGAAAAGCCTGGAATCGCGATCCTCGCTAACGAGAGTTATTCGATACCGGATCGCGTCGCGCTCGCGTACGCGATCTTTTCATCAGTATGCGCGCCTCGCAGCACTACCAGCTGAAGACTACCTGACCGTCGCCGGTGGCGCTTTTCCAATTCTGCCAAATATGAACTTGCGTGGCTTTGGGCTCGGCAAACGAAGAACCGCCGCCTCCGCCACCACCGCCGCCGAAATCAGTTGTGTAGCCGCCCTCACCGCTTCCCGCGCCACCGCCGGAGCTATAGCCACCGGCGGCTTGTCCGCCGGCCCCACCGGTGCCGAGCGCGCCGTTTTCCCCAGAATTACCGGGGTACGGGGAACTCGTTGCCAAAAGGTTCGCCGTCTCCACCGCCGCCGCCGGCAACCAGAATGCGGTCGCTGAGTCGGTCGCGGTCGTTACGCACATCCGAAGCACCACCTCCGCCGGAGCTGGGATTGCCGGACGAGGGGTCGCTGCCGCCGTTGCCACCGCCGTTGAAACCACCCGACGTCCCGTTTCCTTGGCCGCCGACGTAAACCCATAGCTTCTGATGGGGCGTCACCGGAATCACGGCAAAGACTCGGCCTCCCCTGGCGCGGTAGGTCGGACAGTACTCCCCGGACGCACCGCGCATGACGACGGTGATGCTGTGCACGTTTGGCGGCACTTGAAACGCCTGGCGCTTGCCGGCATAGAGAAACGTCTTTCCATTGTCGGCCGAGTGCGTTCTTAGAGCACTGCCCGAACTTGTGGGTATGCCCGCTGCGGGATTTCCGCCGCAGCCTGCCAAGAGCGCAGCCACCGAAGAAACGCATAGCGCATAAGGAGCGATCGACGAAAGCCTCATAGTCATCCTCCAGCCTTGCCGAACCCTCGAATATTTCGCGAGCGCTGCGAATTCATCCCTGCGGCGCCGGCGCGCGTGTAGATTATTTCTTCGCTGCCGTCACGCCGAGCGGGACATCGAAGTTCCCCGTGAANNGTTTGCGCGCAGTCGCTAGCCCCGGTGAACTGTACGGTGTTCTTCAACGTAGCCGTCGTTCCACTAACCTTGTACTGATACGTCTCACTGGCGTACTGATCGAACACGGTGAGGTACGTGCCATCCCACTGCACCGAGCCAGGAAACCTCGGAGAGTTGCTCGTTTTGATCGTAACGAATTTGCTGCTGCCCTTCGGAAGCTCGACGAGTCCGAAGTCATAGCTCGACGAGCCGAAACCGTCGGCAAAAAGATTGCCGCTGGGATCGTAGCCGCAGAAGTACTCTTTGGTCAACGGCGTCTTGTAAACCCTTCCCGAGCCGGTCGCGTTCTTGAAGATCACGACCTGACCGCCGGGACCGTAAGAATTACCCAATAGGACTCCGACTGCAAGATCACCGCTAGTATTCATGGCGCAGCTGGATGTAAACGTGTAGCTAAGAGACAGCGTCTTGAGCAGCTTCTTTGGAACCTCGTATTCGTCAATCAGGTCGTTCGTACGCCCGGCGTTCCAGAAAATCTTCTTCCCATAGCCGTACAAAACGTTGGTGCACCCTTGGCCGCCGGCGCCGTTAATCGTACCGATCTGCTTAACGCTCTTCGGATAGTCGAAGATGCCGGCGTAGGTATCGTAGTGGTTGAAGATGTACTCGTAGTTCATCGACGTCGATTTATCCGGTACAAGCTCTGCGTAACGCGGCAGTGGATTCAGCCTCGCCGCCGTTACCGGGCTCCCGTTCACGAACAGCGTCCCACCTACGTAGCTCGCATTGAGCGTAGCCGCTGACGGCGTGACCGCCATGTCATCCTGAGCCTGTCGAAGGGTCCCGCACGCCGAAACAATTACGAGTGCAACGACAGCGCCGGCGCACTTAAGTAAACCAGGGGTGCTCATTAACCTTGCTCCTTTGAAGTAGCTATCAGGCGTCGCGCTCAGTTTCTTGCAATGTGAGGTGTCCTTTGGGTTTTCGACCGGCATCGGGGCCGTGCCTCCGATGGCTTTGCCGCATCGCTCCGGGCGCGCCGAACTTAGGACAGCAAATTTAGCGCAACGTCCCAGAGCCGCGCCGCATTCCCAGCATCTAATGCATAGGGGGCCACTCCGCCACCAAAATCCGTCGGGCGACGCGCGACGGTTTTTGCTTCTTGACAATCCTCGAAGTATCGTCCTCCGATGCCTTCCAGGAGTGGCGAAGCCGCAAGCAATACCGATGTCGCGGGCGCCCTGTTCCGGCGACTTTCGCCGTTCCAATGGCGTCTGCAAGCCTCCTGTGTGCCTTTGTAGGTTGGTGGCGATCGCCCCCGGATTCAAAGCGTTTGCAAATATACCATCCACGGCCCATCGCCGAGTCGCCTCGACGGCAAGCAGTACCGCCGCCGTCTTCGATTGTCCATACGCAACGAACGGCGTGTACGGGATGAAATTGAAGTGCAGATCGTCGAAGAACACCGGAGCGATCATGTTTGCACTCGAACTGACTGAAACGATGCGCGCCCGCTTGGCCGCAACCAGGGAGTCGCGCAGTCCGATCATCAGCGCAAAGTGACCAAGAAAGTTTGTCGCGAACTGCATTTCGAAACCTTCGGGTGTTCGTTGTAATTCAGGCAAGGCCATGATGCCCGCATTATTGACGAGAATATGGAGTGGTTCGGTCCACTTCGCGACGAACTCACCGATCGACGCGCGATCGGCGAGATCGAGTCGTCTTACGCGAACGCTTGTCGCACCGATATCTGCTGCGGCCTTCTCGCCGGAATCAAGATTGCGAACGGCGAGCGTCACTTCAGCGCCGGCATTCGCCAAGGCCCGAGCGGTCTCAAGCCCGATGCCCGAAGCGCCACCGGTGACGATAACCTGCTTGCCGCTAAGGTCGAGCCCGTCGACGATATCATCTGCCGTCGACGCAAAGCCAAACGGAGTCATCCCGCGGCAGCATTCTTCGTTTCGTTGGCCATGCCTAGACCGTTATGCCACGGGGTGGAGCGGCCCCTCCGCCAACCCGCTCGCGCTCACGCGCGCCATCGACATCTCCCCAGCGCAATATATGGGCGTTGATTACGTTGAGAAGTCCGCTATCAATAACTCTACTTTCATAAAACGACCGGGGTCAACGTACCACAGCGACGCATAGGCAAATTTCTTCGAGATTGACTGCAACGCACTATCCTCCCCCGTTAACCCAACGATACGTGAGGTTGCTGAGCGGCGGCTCGGGAACTACCTCAGGATGCGGATGCGCCTGAGCAGGAGAGCAAGCGGCAAGCCCAGCTATCCGACATCCGCGAGCACGCGACGCGCGCAGGTTCCAACAGGTCGACCACCGCTGCGAGCTATCTGCGAGGCTTAGCCGCCGCGCTGCGAGGCGCGCTTCATGACGGGCGCACCCCCACTGTCAGGAGCAATTGCTCGGTGCTGAGTGTACAGGCGGCGGACTCGTCGAATCGCCCAAGCTAGCGTACCCGCGTTCCATCTCGGATTTCACCGCATCGTAGAAATATTCGGCAACGTTGAGTTCGCTGGTTACTCCGGTGAGCTTACACTTCGGTATGTAAACCGGCTGAGGCGTTGGAGGCGGTGCATTTGAAGGTAGCAGACCTAGCATGACGTCCGCGGCAGCCGACACGTGCCGAAGGGACTCCAAGAAGTTTGCGCTGACGTTGACGTATGGCGAAGCTGGATTCCCTACACCGGGGAGCCGTTCCAGGCGATCGCCGATGCTCCGCCCATCATCGCCTTGCGCCCAAGCGGATCGAAGCTGCAAATAGAGGTCTTGAGTCTCCGCCGTGCTGCGCACGCCTGGGATCATCGCGGCACTTCTGACGAGCACGTCATGATATTGATTCAACAGAATACGAATGGAATCGTTTAACTTAGGATCGTTGAGCACACTCCCTGGCAGCGATTTGGCGGCCGCCTTCGTCAGTACGCGGACGCCGACGGGAGGAGACGAGCTCAGCCACCATCCGCGGTTCAAGAACGTTGCGATCGCATAGGCCCCTGGTGCAGACACCCTCAAACTCTCCCAGCCTTGAATGTTTGCTGTGACGTTCAAGAATCCGAACACAGCCGTTTCGTGTGGCGCCAACCGTGGCAGAACAGGGCTGCCACTTGCCCACGCGTAGGGAGGCCCGAAACCGTGCGGAGGCCCAGTTGGGTTTCCTTCTTCATCGACAATGATCAGGTCGCTTCCGGCGCCTGCATCAAGCCGGGTATCGATATTATGGAGTTCATCGTCGGTTATATTGCGCACGGACAAGCGCACGAAGATCGGCTCGCCCAACGCATACGCGGGCCGATCGGTCTCCAAATTAACTGCGACCGCCGGCGTCTCGATCGGCAAAGGCGATGCTTGTGCCGTCCCCCGCCTGGGAAGCACCGTGATTGCGATTGGATTCGACTGTAGCGTAGCCCTTACGAAGTAGTTCTCACCTTCATTGGATGAGACCATGTTGTTGATGATGGCCGAATATGCTCCCGGAGTCCTGAACTGGTAGGACGTATCGAGACGATACCGCAGGTACACCGACGTGTTGGGCGCCAGCTGATGCATCGTCACCGGCACGTCGGTACTCGTTTCGGGATCGGTCGGCACGTACCGAGCCGTCTTTCGGTCAACGATTGTGAAAGAGTATCCGGTGCTCGATATTGTAGACGTCTTGCCTAGCATCACGTTATAGTAAATGCGTTGCATCTTTCCCGACACGTTTCGCAACTCGAGTGTAACCCACAGCGGATCGCCAAGGTGGACAGTTAACTTCGAAGGGGTAAGCGATAACGCAAAGCCGTCAAGAACAGCCCCAGTAGGCCAACTACTGGACGGGGCTACATAGATGCCGGTTGACCCTCGCGCCTCGCATGGAGTAGCGACGAGGAAAGTCACGACGCATAACGCCACCGCGACGCTGATGCTCAGCGCGTGGAGCCTATGAACGAAGCTCTTCATGCGATGGCGCCGCGGTTCGCCGGCTCGGAGCCTGTGTCATGTCTCGGAGGCCCCAGAACGTTATCCCGCAAAAACGGGTCCGTTTTGAGATGCTTTCAGCGTTTCAGGGCGATAAGGAGAAGATCGTTCCGCGCCCGTGCCTGCCGCCGAGAGCGGTGGTGCCGTAGAGCGTTCCGTTAACGCCGATCAAGCTCGCCTCAGGCTCTTCGCCATCTGAGCCGTTGCCGAAGTTGTGCAAGATTTTCTCCGCACCGGACCTACTAACACTGAAGACGGTTCCGTACTTGTACGTGCCGCCGGCAGCGGTGGTCCCATAGAGCGTGCCATTCACGTCGATCAAACTCGCCTCAGGCTCTTCGCCATCTGAGCCGTTCCCGAAGTTATGTACTATTTTCTCCGTGCCGGACAGACTAATGCTGAAGACGGTCCCGTATTCGTATGTGCCGCCTCCGTACGTCGTGCCGTAGAGCGTGCCACGTACGTCGATCAGGCCTGCGATGGGGTCCTTGCCGTCGGTTCCCTGGCCGAAGCTGTGCAGCACCGTCTCGTAGCCGTCCGTCGTGACGCTGAAGACGGTGCCGCCGTTATATGCGCCGCCTTCAGATGTCGTGCCATAGAGCACGCCTTTTACGTCGATCAGGCCTGCGCAGGGCCAACCACCATCAGTTCCGTTAAAGCTGTACACGACGTTCTCCGCTCCGCCCGTCGTGATGCTGAAAACTGTACCGCCGGAATACGCGCCGCCCTCAGATGTCGCGCCGTAGAGTGTGCCTTTTACGTCGATCAGGGAAGCGACCGGATAACTGCCGTCGCTTCCGGAGCCGAAGCTGTGCAACATTTTCTCCGCTCCGCTCGGCGTGATGCTAAAGACCGTGCCGCACCAGCCAGCATAGTTTGACGAGGTGCACCCCGAATATGACCCGCCTGTGGCGGTCGTGCCATAGAGCACGCCGCCCACAGCGATCAAGCCGGCGGCGGGGAGGCTTCCAGAGCCGCGCCCGCTTGTGCCTACGCCGAACCTATAAAGTACCTTCTCCTTCTCCTTGCCGCCCGAAGCCACGCTGAACACCGTCCCGCACCCATAGTGGCCGAGCGGGTAAACCTTGCAGTCGCTGTTAGTGCCGCCCCAATCTGTCGTGCCGTAGAGCCGGCCGCCCACGTCCATCAGGCCGGCCAAGGGTAAACGGCCGTCGGGGTAACCGCGAAAGCTATGAACGACTTTATACTTCGTACTATTTGTGCGCGCCGCGAGCACTGCGCTTTGCGGCATAGCGCCTTGCGCGCCGATCGGCGGCTGCGATCCACCGCAGCCTGCGAGCAACGCAACTGCAACGCCTCCGCTTAGGGCGTAGCTACCAAGACCAAACCTCTTCATGCCCCGCTCTCCCCCGATCCACGTAACGGATCAACGGCTAAGGAGTGTTCGGCGCTGACGCTCAGTTCCCGCCTTCGACCAGCGCGAGCAAACGTTCCCAGTACCTCGGATGCGGAACCCTTGCGCCTGCTCGGATGCGCGAGCACGCATCGAGCTTCGGCGCGATCTCACGCTTGAACCAAGCATCGTCGCGCTCGCCCCAACTTCTACACCGACTGCGCAGCGCTGAGAATTACTTCGACCACGCGGTTTGGTTGCGAGAGCATCGGCACGTGACTCGAATCAAGTTCGGTCGTCTTGGCTTTCATCCGTTTCGCAAGAAAGCGTTCAAGATCCGGGTTGACCGTGTGATCCTTCTTTCCGACGATGTACCAACTCGGTTTGGTCTTCCACGCAACGCCCGGGGCATCGTGCGCGAAGATGTTGGCAGCCGGCGCGCCCTGCGTCGCCCACACGAGCTGCTGCTCAGTCGCCGAGAGATCGCCGCAAAAATACTGTAGGCCTTCTTTGGTCAGCCAGATACGCCCATCGACGACCTTGATGTGCTTGAGCACGTCGGTCGTAGGGAACTTCTGCTGTATGCTCTGCGATGTCTCGCCGGCAGCAGTATCGGGAGCAAGCGCGTTGATATAAACGAGGGCTTTCACGCGCGGATCGGTTCCGGCCGCCGTGATCACCGTGCCGCCATATGAATGTCCAACAAGCACGATAGGAGCCTTCACCACGTCCATCGCCCACTTGGCAAAAGTGACATCGTTTTCGGGTGTGTTGAGCGGGTACTGCGCAGCAATGCACTCGTAGCCTTGCGCTTGTAACGGCCCGATCACTTTGGTAAAACACGAGCCGTCGGCCCAAAGACCATGACAGAAAACTATGCTCGGCGTGCCCGCGCCGCTCATCGTCGCAGCCACCTCCGTTTGCGCCGATGCAAAGGAGTAGCTCGCCGCAGCGGCACCGATCGCTGCCGCGCTCGTCTCAAGGAATCGAGCGCGTTTGATGCTTGTTTTTGAACGCATGCTATCGCTCCCATCGATGTAGTACAGGACTCGTTGAGTTCACAGGTGCTCGGAATGGCTCCTCTTACTTTAAAGGCTTTTTGAGCACACGCGCGACGCGACGCTCGTCGGCGAGTTCGCGCCCGGCTCGACGCACGCATCGGCGAAACGGATCAGCCAAGGACTTTACGCCCCGCCGGGGATTGCTCACTACCCGCAGCCCCCCTAGCCGGTGGTGCTGCGATGCGCGTGGCCGATCGGCGTCGGGCTGTGCAGCTGCGAGGCGTCTAAGCCTGCGCGTCAACGCGACCCAGCCTCGCGAGCGCGGCGGGCACGGTTTTCACCGGCTAGCTCATGCGGGTGCACGCCCGGTAGGCACGGATTTTAGCGCTGAACTCCATACGCGCTTGGTACCCTATGGAAGTCGTTCCCTAACTCGCCGACAATATTGTCCCGTATGTACCAAGTCGTCTCCCCAACTTACGACGGACATCGATCCGCCGCGCGCAGGCGCTCGCAGTCACCAGCGGCTTAGACCTTGCGATCGCGCGCGAGCTGATCGCGGGAAAGCTCGACGGGCAGCGCCGGATTCTCGTTCGGCTTGGTGACGATCTGCGCGAGCTCGACAAACTGCGAGCCGCGATCGCATCGGCCGATTCGATCGAACCCGTGCGCGTGATCGAAGCCAATGCCGCGGCGCTGTATTTTCCGGCCTGGCGAGACGTGCGCATTCGCTTCCGTCAGCGCGATCTCGCTCGAATCCCCGCGCGCTGGCTTCGGCGCGATTCGCGCGCTTCGGTGCTGACCGGTGCGTCTCGCGCGGCAACCTCGCCAGTTAACGCGCTGCGGAACTACCTTTTCGCGTGCCTGGAGTCGGAAGCGCGCCTGGCACTGCTCGTACATGGCTGCGATCCGTCACTGGGATGCCTTCACGCCGATCAGCGTAACCGTGATTCGCTCGTCTCGACGCCATGGAACCGGTACGCGCGGACGTGGACGCCTTTTTCCTGGATCTCTTGGAGGATCGCGAGTTCACGGCGCGCGATTTCGGCGAGCTCCCAAACGGTATTTGCCGGATGGCCGCACCGTTGACGCACGAACTCGCACTAACGCTGCCGCATTGGCGGGAATGCCTGCGCCCGATCGCGGCGAACCTCGCGCAAACATTCCGCGAATCGCTCGTCAGCAAAGGCGCATCGCCTCGCACGCTCGCGGCTAAATCCGGGAATAAGCGCCGCAGCGTTCCTAGCCCGGAGCAATCGCCGCTGCTCGAAACGCCTCGCAAGCCTCGCAGGCGCGACCGTATGCAACGCGCAAATGGCGCACGCCACCCATCGAAGCGCGCTTCAGGGACCTGATGTTTACGGCACCAACCTCGATACAAGCGCTTGGAATCGAGAACGCGCCGACTTTCCGAGATGAAAAGGATTTCTTGCCTCTGCAGGCGGCCGATCTCGCCGTTAACAGGGTCAGAAACTTCTTCGAGCGGTACCTAGAGGACGAAACCGCTAAGCCGGGTTGGATACTTGATCGTCTGGGTGAGTCGGGCGTTAGGCTTGCGATGCTGTATAGCGATGCCTCTTATCTTGAGACCACGATTCGTGGTGCTGAGCTGGTAAAAATGTATTTGGACGCCGGGACACCTGAAGCAAGGCCTGAGCGCTTTGCACGGCTACGCGAATGGATTGAAGGGTTGCCCGAACCAACAAAAGGCCTATGAGCGCCACCGTGCTAACCGGTTCCAAAGCAGCGCATCGCCGCAATCGCGACTGGGCGCGGGAGCGCCCGGGCCAGCGCGACGAGGCAAGGTTCAAGCGCGAGATCGCGCCGAAGCTCGATGCGTTCTCGCTCAAGGAAATCGGTAAGGCCACGGGATTGTCGCTCGCGGCGTGCTCGCGGATACGGGCCGGTGCGAAAGTACCGCACCCGAAGCACTGGGACATTTTGCGCGAGCTCGTGGAGTCGTAAGAGCGCTCGCTACGGGGAGGCCGTGACGCCAACGGTGAACGTGATCACCGTGCAAACCCCAATCGCACGTATCTTTCTCCAGAGCCTCGCCTGCGTTGCGTTGCTGCTCCCGCTATCCGCGCAATCTGCCGCCGCGGACCACGGGAATCTAATCCGTAGCAATAGTGCCATCGTCGCGCGAATCGCATCAGATAGGCTGGTTTACCACCTTGGCGATCCAATCAGGGTGCGACTCACGCTGACCAACAAGAGCACCGATCAGCTGTACATTGGCCATTCGCCGCCGCCATTTGCGCTAGTCGATTTGCAGCTCCTGGATTTAAGCGGACGCCCACTGCCGCATGGCGGAACCCCTTCGATACGTTGTATGAATGGGCGCCTTCAGATGCTGTCGTGGAACCTATCTCCCGGTAAGCCTGTCGTCATAGGTTTTTACGATCCCGAAAACCATTGGCAGCATACGGACTGGGCGGATGTCAAGTGTTGGGGCTACCGCGTTAATGAGCCGGGGTCTTATAGACTAATAGCAACGCCGCAAATCGAAGCATTCGGGCCGGGCGACGAATTCAATGACGCACCGGCTCAGGAGTCCAACGAAATTCGCATCAGGGTTACTCGGGGACTCGCAGGGCCGCTACTACACTATGCCGCAGCGCCGAATCCCGCTTGCCCTCACCCAAACGCCGAAGCAACGATTACCGATCAGGTCTCGGCGCAGTATCCCGCCCGCGCGTACAATTCTGGTTTCCGCTCAGCTACTGTCGAAGTCGAAGTCACGGTGGGTCCGTCTGGAAATCTGGTTGACGCAGGGGTCATTAAGAGTTCTGGGAACCTGTCAATCGACGAAGCGGCTCTTCGTGCAGCACGGCAATCCACGTACTCGCCGAAGCTCGTCGAATGTAACCCGGTACAAGGCAACTATCTCTTTCGCGCAAAGGTTCAGCCGCGGTAGCGATAACTTCTGCGTCGGAGGAAAGTCAGCTTGAGATCAACTTGTAGCGTTCTTGGTTTCAGTGCCGCGATCGCGCTGGCACGGTGCGGTGCATCGCAGCCGCCGATCGGTGCGCCGGGCGTGACGCTGGTGAGCATAGACGCCGCCGGGCCGAGGAAGGTCAAATGAGTTCAAGTCCTAGCGTTGCATTGCTTGTTTGCCTCATTACGCTTACCGCGCCACTTAGTGCTGCCCAATCAGACGGCGCAGTTCCTCAAAGCTTTTACGATAATATGTGCGCATTCGCAAAAAGCGGGGAGAGGCTCTCTGAATATTCATTTTTGACGAAGTATCTAGCGACTTCGCTCACTGCAGCCATGATTTCCGGTAAGCCATACGGCAAGTCCACTGCCCTGGCCGAACTGCAGAGCCATGATGTACCCGTTAAGCCCGTATCCTGTTCCACGGACGTTCGAAGCGTTACTAGAAATGGCGACCAAGTCGTCGCTGAGGTGACGCTGCATGGAATATCCAGTGAGGACAGCAGCATCGTCCAATCTGTGGATCGATATAGCGCTGTCTTTGTAAACAGTTCGCCTTGGCAATTGCTTGAAAGTAGGGAACTCGAACATTGGGAACTGGACGGAGATGGTAACGTAATCGCACACGCCCTAATGCCTGGAACGACGGCAGTCGCATTGCGTACACGCCTTACGTGGTTCCCGCTGAAAGCTGGGCATCTTTCGCTGTTGATCCCAACCGACGTGTATGAACGGCAAGGCTATGTAACGCCTCAATTTAGTGAATTTAAGTTTTATGATGCAGCGAGCGACTCGCCATTGTTAAAGCTAGCCGAGGGTGACGGCTCATACGACCTCAAAAGCTTCACAAAGACGTGCTTAAACGGTAGAGTCGCGTGGAGCGCTGACGGTGGCGACTCGGGAACACTCATAGTGGGCGTGCCTGGATCGTGGGTGGCCTTCTGGTGGTCGCGCCTTTCCGAAGATCGTCTCAGTAAAGCACGGACGATTGTATCATCAATGAACCTTGACTTCGGACCCGCGTGTTAAAGCCCCACACCCTCTGGCTGCGGCGGATCGCAGCCGCCGATCGGCGCGCCGTGAGCGATGCCGCAGATGGCGAGTAAATAGCTTGATACAGCGCGCAGCTCTTAGCCTTACTCGCGTTGCCGCAGTGCTGGCGTTGTGTACGCATCCAACAGCGGCGCAGGTGGTTCCTTATGAGCAGGCCGTTAGGGCTTCTACCAAGTCCGGAATCATTTCCGTTCGAATTGAAACGAACGCGGGCGAATATAAGGTCGGCGAGCCGATTTGGCTGCGTGTTGCGCTAATCAACAAAAGCTCGCACGAACTCTATCTGAATAGAGCGCCTGCGCCGTTTCAGATAACCGACCTTACCATCGTCGATGCTCGCGGGGACCTACTCCCTTCAGTTCCAAAGCCCGGCAAGGATTCAATGAGCGGTGTTTCTGGGGTGGATTTCCGTCAGCCATTGCCGCCGGGGAAGCCTGTTTATATTTGGTACGACGATCCCTATAGCAACGGGGCGCTGCGGGAGTGGGCCGAGATAAGGCACTGGGGCTACCATATTGGGCAACTCGGCGAATATACGTTGGTCGCCTCGCCGACGCTGTACGTGGCGCGTGCAGATGGAACCGAATTCAAAGCGTCTCCGGCTGACAAGTCCAACAAAGTTCGCATCACGGTAATACGAGGACGCGCTACCAACTTCGCCGCTCCAACGAGTCCCCCAATCCCTGTCATCCGAGTACGCACCGGAAGCTACTCTGCTCCAACGACGCATCGCCCCTGCGCCACCCCAAACGTCGAAGCGACGGTTACCAACGCGGTGCGGCCGTTTTATCCCGGCTCGGCGCGTGAGAGGAACCTGGGACAGGTGACGGTCGAAGTCGAAATTGTAGTCAGCCCCACCGGCAGACTCTCCGGCGCCTCCATCTACAAGAGTTCGAACGACATGGGCACCGACGAGGAAGCATTGCTGGCGGCGCGCGAGTCGAGCTACTCGCCGAAGTTCGTCGACTGCCATCCGACGCAAGGCAGCTATCTCATCCGTGAAACTCTTCAGCCACCCTAGCCGAAGAATCTGCGCTTCATTTGCATCGTCCGACCCAAAGAACGCACCCCCCCCGCCACCGCACCCGCGCGAGGGCATCGCGTTAGAGCTTAGCAGCCT
>PMTY01000019.1 GCA_003167155.1 Candidatus Cybelea tumulisoli | reverse complement strand
TGCAGCTCCAGCTCAAGCCGTCGTCGAGTTTCTCCGTCCAGCCTCCGGATAATGCGTTCGAAGCCGGACCTGGACAGGTGGGAAAATATTCGCCCGCGCCCTATGGCTCGCCCGGCCCCGTCTATACGACCGGTCCCGGCAACATCATCCAGCATCAGTATTCGTTTGCGTCGGGGGTGAGCGGTCAGACCGTTAACGGCCTGCAATGGGGAGCCGGCATTACGCAGACGCGCACCTACAACAACGTCATCATCAATTCGTTCAACCCGTACTACCAAGCCACCCTGAATCTCTCGGTCACGCAGCCGCTGCTCAAGAATGCCGGAATGAATCCCATCAAACATCAGTTTAAACTGGCAATGATCGGCGCCGACTCGGACGAGGCCCAAGCTCTGGTCGACGCCTCCACGACGATCGCGCAGGTCGAGGATGCGTACTGGGATCTCGTCGCGGCGTGGCGCAACGTCGCGATTCAAGAGGACGCGCTCCATGAAGCCGTGGTACAGCAGCAAAGCGTCCTTCGTCTCGTCAAACATGGCGTCGCACCGCAGATTACCGCGATCGAAGCCGAAACTCAGGTAGCCAACTTTCAGGCGAGCGTCTTTTCGGCGCTGCAAACGGTCTCCGAACTGCAGACCCAGCTCAAGGGTCTCATCGTCGGCGATTCCGGCGACCCGCTTTGGAGCGCGAATCTTGTACCGTCGTCGCCCGTGCAGCAGTTGCCGACGGCGGGGGATCTCGCGGAGATCGTTGCCTTGGCCGAGCAAAAAAGGCCGGAGGTACGGCAGGTCGTCGACGAACGTCGCGTAGCCGATCTCGACATGGTTTTTGCGAAGAACCAAGGCCTTCCTCAGGCCGATCTCGTCGTGCAATACTTCAGCAACGGCTTTGCGGGCGTCTTACAGCCGGTCCCGGAGTTCGAAGCCCTGGGTTGCGCCCTGCCAACCGACAGCTGCCCAACTCCTCCGCCGCAGTCTCAAGGCAAAATGTCGCAAGCCTTTCATAATATGTGGACCGGCGCTTATCCCGAGTTCAACATCGCGTTCGTCGTCAACTTTCCGCTCGAGAACAATACCGCGCGTGGTCTCAAACAGATCGCGGGCCAAGAGCAAGACCAAGCCGACCTGCAGCGGCAGGGCCTCGACCAGCGCATCGAAAGCGAGGCACGCAACGTTTTGCAGACCTACCAGTCCGCGCTCTCGCGCCTCTCCAGCGCTGGCCAGGCGCGCGCTGCCGCGGAGGCCGTCTATGCCAGCGAGGCTAGAAAGTTCCGTAACGGCGAGTCGACGACGTTCCTGGTCTTGCAGCGTCAGGTCGAGCTAGCGCAAGCGCGTGGCGCGGAGCTGGAAGCGCAGACCGATCTCAACAAAGCCGTTGTCGAACTTCAGCGCGTCGAGGGCACGATTCTCACTGATAATGGCGTCGATCTCAAAAAGCTCGGCTCAAAAGCAATCCCCGCTAGGCGATAACCGCGCCGGGCGCGCCCTGGCTTGAATTTCATCCGCCGCAGTTGACGCAACAAGTACAAGAAATGCCACAGCGCCGCAGCATTGAGGGATAGGGGTTGGCCGCAAAAAGATGGCGCCCCCCCCCCGGGCCAGCTCAGCCGCTGAGCTCCTGGCGATCGCAGCGGCGGCGATCCAAGCGCTAAGCTAAGCCAAGACTGCGAGGCTGCTGCGAGCTAGGCCGCCGCGCCGCGAGGCATGCTCAGCTGCAATGCGAGCTATGCGCGCCGATCTAGGCTGCTAAGCGCCACGGCCTCGCTTTCGCGAAGCCGTGCAGCGGGGCGGAGTGTTCGGGGGAGGTGGGCTTTTCTAGCATCAACTTGCGACGGCGCACCCGCTAGGATGGAGACACGTTATCGGTATTAAGAGCTTCAACCGGCTCGCGCCATAGAATTAGTCGAAAGGCGATCCATAGCGGTGCAACAAGAAACAGATTTATCACTCCGAAAGTCGCGGCGAACGGGAAGGATTCAGCAATCAGAGCGGCTGGTGATTGCTTAATCAGACCGGCCGGTGATTCAATGTGCGCTGATGTGAGCTGAATGCGTAACAGCTCCCCCCAGATGCCCGCGTAAACAAGTGCAAAATATACGACAAACCAAATAGAAACCGCAACGATGAGGTTGCGAGGAAGTGCCTGGAATCGCGCGGCCAAGATACAAATGGGAGTTAGGACTATTGCAATGCCGAAGATGCCTAGGATCGAAGGACCGTTGTCCACACTATAACTGTAAAAGAAGTTCTCCCACATCGGTACGGCAACGAACATGTAGACCATCACCGCGAGGCAGTGGGCTAGCATGCGTGTCGTCCGTAGAGTCCGCGCAGGGTGACGTGCAGCGGATGTCATCTGCAACCCGGCGCGTCGATCGGCTGCTGCGATCCGCCGCAGCCTGCGAGCACTGCTGTGGCTACGCAAGCACTTAACGCGTAGCGTGCACAAACGTTCTGTTCTTCTAGCAGAGCCGTAGTCAACTGTACTCTTCTATTCCGAGCCAATCAAACATGTCTCCGATCTTTGCCGCGACGTTCCAGAGCAGCGTCTGATCTTCTTGAATATTGAAGGTTAGTTCTGGCCAAGTCCCCCCACCGCGTGGGCTGCGAAGAATTATTGCCCAGAAGACGTGGCCGAAGCGGTCCATCGTGCCGTCCACGAGGACGTTCGATTCCATAGACTCGAAGTGAGCCTCACCCTGGAGCGTTTTGTGCATCGCTAGCACTTGCTCTCTGAAGATGGCGAACTCGCCAAGCTGTGACTGAAAATCGAAAAGCGCCTTAAAGCCTGGTGCAGCCGCCTCGGCTCGAAACAGATGCCAACCCTCCTCCGGTATGCCAGAGGGCTTCAGGTAGGTGATCCAAAGGCACAGCGTGGGTTGTTGGCCGATCCAGAATCCATGCCAGCCTTCAGACTCGTTCATCTCGGATATTAGCCTTTGCCAAATCGAGCAACGTTCGGTTCATTCTCAGAAACCACGTCGTCCGCGACTTCAACGGGGAGCCGATCGGAAAGCGCTCTCTGTACGGACCGGGATAGGGATTCGGTTCCGATGGTCTGGCCGAGTCAGACATGAAGAATCGCCGCCGGTGGCAAGCATGATTTCACAGCGGAGTCCGGTTCGACGTGCGCGCGACAAGCTCCAGCTATTGTCGGACCAGCGAGAGTAAGCCCTCCCAATGCCGCGGATGCGGCACGTTCGCACCAGCCCGAACGCGTGAGCAGGCTGCGAGCGATAAGCCCGTGGCCTTGTCGATCTCCTTGAGCGAAGAGCCGTCGAGCTTCGGCGCGATCTCGCGGTGGAACCACGCTTCGACTCGCTGACCCGGATGCTCGCTCCCGCCCAAATCGTCACGGCAGGTTTCGATCTGCGAAGTCGCGCAAGCGACGTTCGACTTGGTCGCGACTCCAATTGATATTAGCGTCGCGCAAAAATAGCAGAGAGAGCTCCGCGAATGCTACCTCGAAGGGCTGCGCTGCGTCGATTTCGGCAGACCATCGGCCGCCGACGAGCACGGGCTGATACTGTGTGCGGCCTGCATGGAGATAGAGGTCGAGCGTCGCGCCCGCCTTTTTAGCTAAGCCGAAATCGGGATAAATCGACCGGATCAGGTGGTACGCCGTACCGAATATCGTGAAAGTACGATCCAGCGGGTTCTCGTCGTTTTGATTGAAGCGGATACAGAACGATCCATCAGCGTGGACTTCGATTTGCTCTAGGGGCTGCGGCGGTCGCTGTCCCATTTGCGCAGGTGGTGTTTCACCTTGAAACAATACGCTCGTGGCTCGTGCAGCTGGCTCCAAGCGTTCGTGCAAAGTCTTTCCAGCTTCTCCGCGTTCGGTTTGCCGAACCGCCGTAGCGATCCGCGCTTGTACGGTACTGTCGATGGTCACTGCGGTCGTTCGGTACTGAAGCGGTTCAACATCGATGCCAAGAACGAAATCGGGATTTATGGTGGCGCGTTCGAGGGTCACTTGCCGCTGCTTATTCCGCAGTGGCGACGTCGCTTGGAACGCCGACGGCGCAGCTGGCCCTGTCGAGCCAAAACGCTCTTTAACGATGCTGCGAAAATGCTCGATAACATGCTCGTTGGAGACAAACGGTTCGGCGTTGAGGAGTATCTTGTCGCGGAGCCCCTCTAGTCGGATGCCGTTCTGGATGTAAAGCTGAACCGGTATCGGTTCCTTAAGAATCTGCTCGCGGTATGCGGCGATCGCTATTTCTTGCTCGACCCACACCGACGCGCGCTGGAACGCGGGTCCTTCGAGCGGCGTGACTTCGCCACGGTAGTGCATTACGCCGACGAATCCCTGGCAGCGCCCAAGGACGTTGAGGATTCTTGTAGTTACCGCTTCAAATGTTGTTTCGTTTTGTGCGAAATAGCCCACCGCCGGTGTTTCGTCCGTGACGATCTGCGCGATCGCTTTACCAAGTTCGGCATCTTGCGGTGCTTGGCTGCAGCTTATGAAAATGATAGGTCTTTCGCTATCGCTTTTCGCAGTTTGGTCTGCAGCGCGTAGTACAACTCGGCCATCGTCAGTGATCCGTGTCCAGCATATCGCTGTATAGTTAGGCCGATTAACGATTTCGATGAGACCCTCGGCCTGTAGCTTCTTAAGTCGGTCAAGCGCGACATCGGGGGCAATGCTTAGTTTCTCAGCAGCCTTCGAGGCCGCGTACCTAATGTCGCGGCTATTCGACTCCGTTTCTCCGATCGGCTCGCTACCTAGACCCCGGAACCATCGGAGAATCTTGCGGTCGACATCGCTGAGCTGCATCGACCTCTCATTCGGTGCGTCGGGATCGAACCGCTGCCGCTCGCCCAACGACCTAGCCAGCCTCGTGACGCGAGCCTACAATCCGACCTCGGTCTCTGCAGCCTTTTTTCGCTCGGCCTTTGCGAGCCGCATCAAATCTCGCAGGTGATTCGGTGTAGGTCGTTGCCCTGCTCGAATTCGCTGAATCGTTCTTCGCGTCAGATTACTGAGCACCATTAGTCGCGGTACACTCACGGCGCGAATAATTGGGAGGATTTCCGTCTCCCACTCGTCGCGCCGCGAATCGGGGTACTCCGTGTATGCGTCGCTCGCGTCGGGCACACTACCCTCTTCAACCTTTTCGAGCTTGTTCGATTCCTTGCCGATGAAGCGCGGCGGCCACTCGATCGTCACGTGCCGACGCTGCAGCAGTCCCACGGTCTGCTTATCGCACGGCGCGCCGCTGGCATCTGCACACTTTGCTTCTTCGTGGAACTCGTACTCTTCCAGCACGTCGCCGTAGCTCTTGACCCTCGCGATCTGCCGCGTTCCCGTGGCGAGCGTCGTGCTGATCCGGTACTGCCTTCCCGAATACTGATCGATCCACGGCAACTGCAGCCATTTGCGCGGATCGGTTTCGTACGGTGCAATGAGGTGAAAGCGCGCCGGATCGGCGTCGGCCGGATGCCCGTAGGGCGCGACGTGGCAGCTGAGGATGAAGTTGAATGGCTTGATCTGTCGCGAATACGGCTTGCCTGCGTTGAGCTTCGCCAGAGGTCGCAGCACCTCGGGGCCGCTGACCGTGATCTGGCCCAGGGCCACGCGATCGGCGAACGGCAGCGGCTCCGTTGCGAGCCCCAGCGATCGGCGTACGATGCCGAGCCACGCCTGCGCGATCCAGCTGCGATCCTCGCTCGTGGGATCGCTGGGATTGAGCAGATGCCCGAGGCCGTGCTGCGACCAGCCGTGTTCGCCGTTGTTGACGCCCTTTCGTAGCAGTTCCGGCTCGCCGTTGCGATCGCGCAGGAAGAACACGTACCGCTTGGCGGAAATCGCCAGGCACCAGAGCTGACGCTGCTCTTTGGTTTGGGATCGCGGTTGTCACTCTCGATCTTGAGGATCGGCTCTTTGACCGCCTCGCGATCGTAGGGATTGAGCCGATCGAGCAGCGCAACGAGTTCGTCCACCTGCGCCCAGGTCAGCGCGCGGATCGCCTCTCGCCCGTCTTCGATCCTATACGGACCGCCAGGGCACGCAACGAGCCCGCCCTCTTTGCTGGCCACGATCGCCATAGAGTCGGTATCTTCCATCGCATACGTGCCGCCGCGATCGGTGAC
>PMTY01000072.1 GCA_003167155.1 Candidatus Cybelea tumulisoli | reverse complement strand
CCGCCGCCAACGGAGTTCTGGTGAACCGTCGGGGGAGGCCCGCCGCCGACTGAGGGGGGTCCGCCGCCAACTGAGGTCGGGGCCGGGGGTCCGCCGCCAACGGAGGGAGGTCCGCCGCCAACGGAGTTCTGGTGGACCGTCGGGGGAGGCCCGCCGCCGACTGAGGGGGGTCCGCCGCCAACTGAAGTCGGGGCCGGAGGCCCACCGCCGACCGAAGACGGAATTAAGCCGCCTGCGGAGTTGTGGGATAGGTGCGAGACGTGGTAGGCTGAAGTTGCGTTAGGTAAGAGGGAGCCGCCGGCTAGGTTTCCCGAGGCGCATCCGCCTAAGAATAACGCCGGCGCAACCAATGTAATAGCGAATAAGATCGCACGCATCTCTTTTTTTTCCCTTCGGCGCCAAAAGGCGCTAGGAGGCTTAGGGACTAGTACGAATATACTAGTACGAAACCGCCTCCAAAGATAGGTCTGCTTGGTAAACTATGCACTTACTTTATAAGCCTAGCGGGTACTTAGATGCTTTTATGGCACAAACGAGGGGCGAACAAACACCTTAGACCCCCCGGAAACACGCTTTACCGATCGCGGTCCCGCGATGGGCTTGCTTTTTGCTCACAAAAAGGGGTCTCATCATGTCTGTTCTACATTTAAGGGCGCAAAAGCGGCTTGGGGCCGCCATCATCGTTGCGCTTGCCTTGCCGGCGCTTTCCGCCTGCGGCACTTCCTCGCAGGGGGCAGCTGCCATTCCCACTGGGGTCTCGGCGGGACACAGTTCGGGCGTTAAGCCCAACTCGGTCAGCGCGCCGTACACCTTCCAAACGATCAACGATCCGTCGGACCCCACCACGGAAATCCTGGGACTCAACAACCTGAGTAAACTCTGCGGGTTCTACGGCGATCCCGCCATCGGGTTCACCGTCCGCCCGCCGTATAACGCGAGACAGTTCTATAAGCAACTCTATCCCCTGGCCGCACAGACGGTCGTCACATCGATTAACAACACGAACGGCATCGCGGGATGGTACGAGGACGCCAAGGGTGCGATCTTCGGGTTCACCGAGTGGGAAGGCATCTGGACCAAGTACCAAAACAACCACCTGCTCCACGACCCGCAGTACACGAAGCTGACGGGTCTTTCGGATGACGAGTTGGCAGTTGGTTACTACCAGCTAAACTCGATCGACCACAGCTTTGAGTTGAATCTGGCCACCGGAAAGTTCATAACGATAGCACCGCCCAACGCCACGAGTTCGGCCGCCACCGGCATCAACGGCAAAGGCGACGTCGTCGGCTGGCTGACGCTTGCTAACGGAGCGACCGAAGGCTGGCTGCTCAAGGACGGCCTATTCACCGTGTTTGCGTATCCCGCCGCCGTACAAACGCAAGGCGCAAGCGTTGACTGGTCCGACGATATTGCAGGCACGTTCGAAGATACCGAAGGCAACACGCACGGCTTCCTCTTGACCGATGTCCTGAAAATCCCAACTTGGACGCAGATCGACGACCCGAGCGCGAGTGGCGAGACGGTCGTGACCGGCATCAACAACCACCACTCAATAGTTGGTTACTACCAAGACGCCCAGGGAAACATCAACGGTTTCTTGGCGTTATGGAATAAGAGCGGGAGCTAAACGCTTCCGCCCAGTTTTCGCGCGCGCGAAAAAATGGGAAACGAGAGCCGGTAGCTAAGTTCGGTCTTCCCCGACGGTTTCGCAAACAGGAGAAGACTCGCTTGGAAAAGTCCCGGCTCAGCGTCCGTCCTACGGCTGCGGTTCTTTTGACCGCGCTGCTGTTACCTGCGTGCGCGAATGGGCCAGTCGGTTTCAACGGCGCCTCCGGATTGGCGGCGCCGCAAGGCGTCTCGCCTGCGTCGGCCAGCAGTCCGAGCGCGAGTCCCAGCGCGAGTCCTAGCGCCAGTCCGAGTCCCAGCCCGATTCAACACGTCATTGTCATCGTTCAAGAGAATCGCTCGTTCGACGATTTCTTTTCAACCTTCCCGAACGCCGACGGAACGACCGAGGGCCTGATGAAAACGTCGAGCGGTGACCAGTACATACCCCTTCAAGAGGTCAACCTTGACCAGGTGTGCGACTATAGCCACTCGTACCACAGCTTTCTAAAGGCCGACGATGGCGGCAAGATGGACGGGTTCAACTTGGAAGGCGGCCACGGGGACCGCTGCAAACGCGACCCCACCGGCCCTTACCAGTACGTCAACCCACAGCAAATCGCGCCGTACTGGGACATGGCGACGCAGTACGTCCTTGCCGATCACATGTTCCAAACTCAAGGCAGCGGCAGCTTTACCGCGCATCAGGATCTGATTGCCGGCGCTACGATCATCAACCCGGCGAAGACCAGGAGCCTCATCGACCTCCCGACGAGCGTGCCCTGGGGATGCGACGCCCCGCCTGGAACGCGTACGTCGGTCTTACGTTACCTGGGTTCGGGGCTTTTCACCTACAAGGGCCACCGGGGACCATATCCTTGCCTGACGTACGGGACGATGCGCGATCTGCTCGACGCCAAGAGCGTCTCGTGGAAGTATTATTCTCCGCCGGTTGAGGGCGGGACCGGAAACATGTGGAACGCCTTCGACGCGATCAAGGCGGTTCGCGATGGACCCGAATGGGGAGTAAACGTTACCAATTCGGACACGCAAATATTCACCGACATCAGCAATGGCGCGCTCCCGGCGGTCTCCTGGGTAATTCCCGACGGCTCAGACTCGGATCATCCAGGGCAACAGGGAGATAACGGACCGTCGTGGGTGGCCAGCGTGGTGAACGCTGTTGGACAGAGCAACTATTGGTCCACCAGCGCGATCATCGTTGTTTGGGACGACTGGGGAGGCTTTTACGATCACGTGCCGCCGCCGTTCCAAGACGACTGGGGCGGCTTGGGCTTTCGCGTTCCCATGATCGTCATATCGCCCTACGCGCTGGGCGGGGGGAGCCAGAACTACGTCTCGCACACGCAATACGAGTTCGGCAGCATTCTCAAGTTTATCGAGGGAACGTTCGGATTGGGCAGCTTGGGGACGACCGACGAACGAGCCACCAGCATGGTGGACTGCTTCAACTTGACGCAGCAGCCCAGGTCATTCAGCGTCATTCCGTCAAGGCATGATAAAACTTACTTCATACATAGGGGGCCCACGCACGTGCCGGTCGACACCGAATAATGCAGAATCTCAAATCCTTCGCCCTCCTTGGCGCTGTTGGGGCGTCAGCTTTGCTTTTCGCGGGGTGTGGCGCGCAGCAGCTCACGCCGGCGAACGCTCCCCCTGCGGCAACGATAACGTCGAATGCTAAGGGCGGAGCTTCGTACGAATATACGTGCCAAAGCACGACCAGCAACGTCGATTGCCTCGTCTACCAAGGCAGCAAGACGGTCCAAACCCTCACGACGGGCTTAAAGAAACCTCTCGGCGTCGCGGCCGGCAAGGACGGACTCTTCTACATCGCCGACGAGTCGGCCAAAGATATCTTCGTCTACTCGGCCGGCGGTGCGAAACTCGTTGCGACGTTGAGCGACGGCAGCAACACCCCCGTCGACGTCGCGGTCTACAACGACGAGGTCGCAGCGTCCAATAAGAATACGTTGACCTTCTTCGCAAAGGGCGCCACGAAGCCCACCCTGACGCTCAAGGATACGACCGCCGTCCAGGGGAACGGCGCGGCATTCGACAGCGCGGGAAACTGCTATTGGAGCTTTAAGACTAAGTCGGGCGCGAGCGTCGACGAGTTCAAAGGCTGCAAAGGTAAGCCCACTAATCTGAAGATCGCTCCCGGAACGCCCTACGGCATCGCTTTCGACGGGAACGGAAATCTGTATTACACCAGTTATAATGCCTCAGCCAGGGGCATCTATGCATGTTCCGGCGTAAAATCGTGCGCTCTCGTCTTCACCAAAATTAAGCCACCTTTTGTCAATCCGCAATATCTGAAGTTTTCGTCGAACTTCTCAGACGTGTGGGTCGACGATCCGGGCGACTATCAGTGCTATTGCACGGGACTCTACGGGATCGACGTCAAGACCGCAAAGGTAGTCGGAAAAATCCAAGCCGGCCTCTCGTTCTTCGACCCCCCCAGCGGCGTAGCCATCGGCCCCGGCCCCCTCTAGAAATTGCACCGCCCCCTTTATAGAGGTTGCACCGCTTCCAGGAAGCTCAGATTTAGTCCAGATCGAGGTCGGCGAGGGGTGAAGTTTACTGACGGTAAATGAACCCCGAGCCGACGAAGAGCTGGGCTAAATCTGGGCTTCCTGGGCTACCCGGGGTCGGGGTTGCGGTGGTCGGGGGGCTGCCGCATGAAGTAGTCGATGCCGTGCTCCGCCGGAACCGTCTGGAACTTTCTCGGCGCCTTGTTGAAGTCGAAGGCATCATCGGGCGCCGTCGCGCGCTTGTCGCTGGCCGCTAACGGCGCGAGGCCGAACGTATTCTCCACGAACTTCAAAATGCTGCCGTGCTCGTAATGCGTATGCGAGATGTGCCCGTTCTTTGCATAGGCCGAGACGACCAGCATCGGAATGCGCAGGCCCAAGCCGTCGTAATCGACCATCGCCGGCGGCTCCGGGTCGTACCAGCCGCCGTAATCGTCCCAGAAGATGAAGATTGCGGTATTATCCCAATACTGCGAATTTCCGACTGCGTTGACGAGCGAAGCCACCCACGAAGGGCCAGTCTTGCCGCCGCAGCCGGCGTGATCGGAGTTCGCGCAGGTCGGCGTGATCCAAGTTAAATCGCGAAGCTTCCCGTTGGAGACGTCGTTGAAGAAGTTGGTCTGCGGCGAGATGACGTCGTTCTGCCAGTCGGGACCGTCGTAAATCGGCTCGATGTTCTGGTAAGCGCTCCAGATGCCGCCGTCTCCGTAAACCGTCGAGGCATAGTAGGCCCACGAAAGGCCCGCGCTGTCCATCTCGGCACCTAGCGTATTGTTATTCCAGCACATCGGAATGTCGCTGCCGTACTGACGCCCCGAGGTGAGCGTATCTATATAATCGCCCGAACCGCCCTCGCAGCCCCACGACGACGACGGATAGTTCACCGCCGAGCTGGCTTGACCGGCGATGATGTATTGATGCGAGATAAAGCTGCTGGCGTCCAGGTTGGACGCGTACATCTGGTCGGCCAGAACGTAGTGTTTGCCCAAGTAAAAGTACGGCTTCGTCTCGGTGTGCGGCACGTAGCTGTACGGAGGGTTCGAGTTGGGGCACGGCGGGTAGCTGTACTTGCCGCAGCCCCAGTACTCGTTGTCGAAACCGTTCATTTGGCAATCGGTCCCGGGATAGCTTCCCGTGCCGTTGCACGACTGGAGAAAGTCGTAATAGTCGTGCAGGATATCCCAGGTCGTCTCGAGCCCGATCGGCTGCAGGGTAATCTTGTCCCCCTTCGTGTCGTAGCCGTACTTCGCGGTCTTGGCGCCGGGAAAACCGTAGAACAGATTATTGAAGCTGCGGTTCTCCTGAACGATGATGACGATGTGCTGGATCTTGCTGCTCGAGCTGTGGTGATGGATACTCACCAGGCTTTGGGCGGCCGGCGGGACCGACGAAACTCCGCTGCTGCAAGCGCCCAGCATCAGCGCGGCGGCTGCAACGGGTAACAGGGCGGTCGTGATTCTGATGCGATACATTGTCGTTCTCCTTAGTCGTTGTCCGGCAAACGGTGGTCGGGGGGCTGGTGCATGAAGTAATCGAGGCCGTGCTCCGCCGGGACCGTCTCGAACGCTCTCGGGGGCGCGTTGAAGTCGAAGGCGTCGTCGGGCGCGGTTGCGCGCTTGTCGCTGGGCGATAAGCTGGCCAAGCCGAAAGTCTTTTCGACGAACTTCAAAATGCTGCCGTGCTCGTAGTGGGTATGCGAGACGTAGCCCTTTTTCGCGTACGCCGAGACGATCAGCATCGGAATGCGTATGCCCAGGCCGTCGTAGTCCACTTTTGCCGGCGGCTCCGGATCGTACCAACCGCCGTAGTCGTCCCAAAAGATGAAGATCGCCGTCGAGTCCCAATACTTCGACTTCCCGATCGCATTGACCAGCGAAGCCACCCACGCCGGGCCAGTCTTACTGCCGCAGCCGGCGTGATCGGAGTTTTCGCACGTCGGCGTGACCCAGCTCAGGTCGCGAAGCTTGCCTCTTGAAACGTCGCTGAAGAAGTCGGTCTGCGGTGAGATGACGTCCTTCTTCCAGTCGGGACCGTTATAGGTCTGGCTGATGTTCTGGTACGCGCTCCAGATGCCGCCGTCTCCATAGATCTTCGACGCATAGTAGGCCCACGACAGGCCTTTACCGTCCATCTCGTCGCCCAGCGTCTTGTTGGTCCAGCACATCGGGATGGCGCTGCCGTACTGACGCGCAGACGTGAGCGTCGAGATATAGTTGCTATACGTACCCTCGCATCCCCACCACGCCGACGGATAGTTCACCGCAGAGCTGGCCTGGCCGGCGATGATGTACTGATGCGAGATAAAGCTGCTGGCATCGACGTTGGAGGCGTACATCTGGTCGGCCAAGACGTAGTGTTCGCCCAAGTAAAAGTACGGCTTGGTTTCGCTGGGCGGAACGTAGCTGTACGGTGGGTTGGCGTTGGGGCACGGCGGCTGACTGCTGCCGTGACCGCAACCCCAGTACTGATTGTCGAAGCCGTTCATCCGGCAATCGGTCCCCGGATACTTTCCAGTCCCGTTACAGGCTGCAAGATAATCGTAATAGTCGTGAACGATATCCCAGGTCGTTTCTAGCCCGACCGGCTTAAGCGCGATCTTGCTGCCCTTGGTGTCGTAGCCGTAGGTTTGCGTTTTGGCGCCGGGAAAGCCGTAGAACAGATTGTTGAAGCTGCGGTTCTCTTGAACGATGATGACGATGTGCTGGATCTTACCGCTGGAAGCGTAGTGCTGGATCCTAGCCAGGCCTTGGGCTCCCGGCGGAACCGACGAAAGCCCGCCGGCGCTACACGCGCAAAGGAGAAACGCGGCAACCGCAGCCGGTAAAAGTGTGATCGCGATGCGGCCGCAACGCACTTTAATCGCTGTCCGGGAGCCGGTGGTCGGGCGGCTGGCGCATGAAGAAGTCGATCCCGTGCTCCGACGGAACCGTTTCGAACTTTCTCGGCGGCTTGTTGAAGTCGAAGGCATCGTCGGGCGCGGTCGCGCGTTTATCGCTCGCCGATAAGCTTCCCAAGCCGAAAGTATCTTCGGCGAACTTCAAAATGCTGCCGTGCTCGTAGTGCGTATGCGAGACGTAGCCCGACTTCGCGTAGGCCGAGACGATCAGCATCGGTATGCGAAACCCCAGGCCGTCGTAGTCGAGTTTTGCGGGCGGCTCCGGATCGTACCAACCGCCGTAGTCGTCCCAAAAGATGAAGATCGCGGTCGAGTCCCAATACTTCGACTTCCCGACCGCATTGACCAGCGAGGCAACCCACGCCGGGCCGGTCGAGCTCGCGCAGCCGGCGTGGTCGGAGTTTGCGCAGGTCGGCGTGATCCAGGTCACATCGCGAAGCTTGCCCTTAGCAACGTCTTTGAAGAAGTTGGTCTGCGGCGAGATGACGTCTTTCTTCCAATCGGAGCCCGAGTAGATCGGCTTGATGTTCTGGTAGGCGCTCCAGAAGCCGCCGTCTCCATCGATCGCCGACGCGTAATACGCCCACGAAAGGCCGGCGGCGTCCATCTCGGCGCCCAGCGTATTGTTATTCCAGCACATCGGAATGTTGCTGCCGTACTGCCGCTCCGAGCTGAGCGTACCGATATCGTCGCTGGCACTGCCCTCGCACCCCCACCACGATGTCGGATAGTTCACCGCAGAGCTGGCTTGGCCGGCGACGATATACTGGTGCGAGATAAAGCTGCTCGAGTCCACGTTCGACGCGTACATCTGATCGGCCAGGACGTAATGTTCGCCCAAGTAAAAGTACGGCTTGATTTCGGAGTGCGGCACGTAGCTGTAGGGAGGGTCGGGGTTGGGGCAAGGCGGCTGGGTGCCATGGCCGCATTCCCAGAACTCATTGTCGAAACCGTTCATCCGGCAATTGGTCCCGGGATACTTTCCCGTGCCATGACAGGCTGCGAGAAAGTCGCTAAAGTCGTGCACGATATCCCAGGTCGTCGAGAGTCCAATCGGACGCATTGGAATCTTGTGACCCTTGGTGTCGTAGCCGTACTTCACCGTCTTGGCACCGGGAAAGCCGTAGAACAGGTTGTTGAGGCTGCGGTTCTCCTGAATGATGATGACGATGTGCTTGATCTTGCTGCTCGAGCCGGGGTGATGGATGCCCGAGCCCCCAGTGGTTTGCGGGACCGACGAAACTCCGCCGCTGCAGGCGCCCAGCATCAGCGCGGCGGCTGCAACGAGGGGGGCGATCGTGATTCCGATGCGATGCAGAGTCATTCTCCTTAGTCGTTGTCCGGCAGACGGTGGTCGGGCGCCTGACGCATGAAGTAGTTGATGCCGTGCACCGACGGAACCGTCTGGAACTTTCTCGCCGGCTTGTTGAAGTCGAAGGCGTCGTCGGGCGCCGCGGCACGCGTGTCGCTGGCCGAGAGCGCCGCCAGCCCAAAGGTTTGCTCGACAAACTTTAGGATGCTGCCGTGCTCGTAGTGCGTATGCGAGATGTGCCCGTTCTTGGCATACGCCGAGACGACCAGCATCGGAATGCGCATGCCCAGGCCGTCATAATCGAGCATCGCCGGCGGAGCCGGGTCGTACCAGCCGCCGTAATCGTCCCACATGATAAAGATCGCCGTGTTATCCCAATACTGGGATTCGCCAACTGCGTTGACGAGCGACGCCACCCACGAGGGGCCGCTGTTGCTGCCGCAGCCGGCGTGATCGGAATTTGCGCAGGTCGGCGTGATCCAAGTCAAATCGCGAAGATTGCCGTTCGAGACGTCGGTGAAGAAGTTGGTCTGCGGCGAGATCACGTCTTTGCTCCAGTCCGAACCCTTGTAGATCGGCTCGATATTCTGGTAGGCGCTCCAGATGCCGCCGTCTCCGTTGATCGTCGACGCGTAATACGCCCACGAAAGGCCCGCGCCGTCCATTTCGGCGCCCAGCGTATTGTTATTCCAGCACATCGGAATGTCGCTGCCGTACTGACGCTCCGAAGTGAGCGTCGCTATATAATCGCCCGAACCCCCCTCGCAGCCCCACGATGACGACGGATAGTTCACCGCCGAGCTGGCTTGACCGGCGATGATGTACTGATGCGAGATAAAACTGCTGGCATCGACGTTTGAGGCGTACATCTGGTCGGCCAGAACGTAGTGTTTGCCCAGGTAAAAGTATGGCTTCGTCTCGGCGTGCGGCACGTAGCTGTACGGAGGGTTGGAGTTGGGGCAAGCCGGCTGACGCTGATGCCCGCAGTACCAGTACTCGTTGTCGAAACCATTCATCTGGCAATCGGTCCCGGGATAACTGCCGGTCCCATTACAGGCCGCGACAAAATCGCTAAAATCGTGCAAGATGTCCCAGGTCGTCTCGAGCCCGACCGGCTGCAGGGCAATCTTGTCCCCGTTCGTGTCGTAGCCGTACTTCGCGGTCTTGGCGCCGGGAAATCCGTAGAACAGATTGTTGAAGCTGCGGTTCTCTTGAACGATGATGACGATGTGCTGGATCTTGCTGCTCGAAGCGTGGTGATGCATCCTCACCAGGTTTTGGGCGGCCGGCGGGACCGCCGGAACCCCTCCGCCGTTGCAGGCTGAAAGGAAAAGCGCGACGGCTAAAACCGGCACTCGGGGACGCGTGGTTACCTTGCAATGCATTGACGGTTCTCCTTACTCAGCGTCGGGGATGCGATGGTCGGGGGCCTGGTGCATGAAGTAGTTGATGCCATGCACCGACGGAACCGTCTCGAACTTTCTCGGCGGCGCATTGAAGTCGAAAGCGTCGTCGGGAGCAGTCGCGCGCTTGTCGCTGGCCGATAGCGCCGCAAGGCCAAAGGTCTCCTCGACAAACTTCAAGATGCTGCCGTGCTCGTAGTGCGTGTGCGAAACGTAGCCCTTCTTGGCGTACGCCGAGACGACCAGCATCGGGATGCGCATGCCCAGGCCGTCGTAATCCAGCTTCTTGGGCGCCTGCGGATCGTACCAGCCGCCGGGATCGTCCCAGAAGATAAAGATCGCGGTATTATCCCAATACTGCGATTCGCCGATTGCGTTGACCAGCGACGCAACCCACGACGGACCGGTCTTGCTGCCGCAGCCGGCGTGGTCGGAGTTCTCGCAGGTCGGCGTGATCCAGGTTAGGTCGCGAAGCTTGCCGTTCGAGACGTCGGTGAAGAAGCTGGTCTGCGGCGTGATGATGTCGCTTTTCCAGTCCGGCCCGTCGTAGATCGGCTTGATGTTCTGATAGGCGCTCCAAATGCCGCCGTCTCCGTTGTAGGTCGACGTATAGAAGGCCCACGGGAGGCCGGCGTCGTCCATTTCGGCGCCGAGCGTCTCGTTATTCCAGCACATCCGAATGTTGTTGCCGTACTGACGCTGCTGCGTGATCGTCCCGATCTCATCGCTTGAGCCTCCCGGGCAGCCCCACCAGGAGTCGGGAAAGTTGACGGCGGAGCTCGCTTGACCGGCAATGATGTACTGATGCGAGATAAAGCTGCTCTCATCGAGATTCGACGCATACATCTCGTCGGCTAAGACGTAGTTTTTGCCCATGTAAAAATACGGCTTCGTCTCGGAGTGCGGCACGTAGCTGTACGGAGGGTTGGAGTTGGGGCAGGGCGAGTAGGTGTACCTTCCGCAGCCCCAGTACTCGCCGTCGAAGCCGTCCATCCGGCAATCGGTTCCCGGATAACTTCCCTTGCCGTCGCACGAGGTGAGGAACCCGTTCAAGTCGTGTTCGATATCCCAGGTCGTCTCGAGCCCGACCGGCTGCAAAGCAATCTGGGTCCCGTTCGTGTCGTAGCCGGACTTCGCGGTCTTGGCGCCGGGAAATCCGTAGAACAGATTGTTGAAGCTGCGGTTCTCTTGGACGATGATGACGATATGCTGGATCTTGCTGCTCGAAGCATTGCGATGGATGCCGCGCACGAGGCTCGCGGCGCCCTGCGGGACCGACGAAACTCCGCCGGCGCTGCAAGCGCACAAGAGCAGCGCGACGGCTGCTGCCGGTAAGATGGTGGTTGTTCTTGGGATGCGACGCATGAATCGTTCTCCTTACTCGGCGTCAGGGACCCGATGGTCGGGGGGCTGGTGCATGAAGAAATCGATGCCGTCTTCCGCCGGAACCGTCTCGAACTTTCTCGGGGGCGCATTGAAATCGAAGGCGTCAGCCTTCGGCGACGTGGCGCGCGTATCGCTGGGAGCCAGCCTTGCCAAACCGAAGGTATCCTCGACGAACTTTAGGATACTGCCGTGCTCGTAATGGACGTGCGAAACGCGGCCTTCCTTGGCGTAGGCCGAAACGATCAGCATCGGAATGCGCAGCCCAAGACCGTCGTAATCCAGCATTTTCGGGGGAGCCGGATCGTACCAGCCGCCGTAATCATCCCAGAAGATGAAGATCGCCGTGGAATCCCAGTACTTCGACTCCCCGATCGAATTGACGAGCGAGGCAACCCATGACGGGCCGGTCTTAGCGCCGCAGCCTGCGTGATCGGAGTTCCGGCAGGTCGGTGTGATCCAGCTCAGGTCGCGAAGCTTCCCCTTCGCGACGTCGGTAAAGAAACGGGTCGGCGGCGTGATGACGTCCTTCTTCCAGTCGGGACCGTCGTAGATGTGCTTGATGGCCTGATACGCACTCCAGAACCCGCCGCTTCCGGTGATCTTCGTCGAATAGAAGGCCCACGACAGACCGGCCGCATCCATCTCGTCGCCAAGCGTCGGGCTGTTGAAGCACGCTTGGATCGGACTGCCGATCTGGCGCGTGAAGGAGATCGTGTCAATGTCGTCCGCGTAGCCGCCTTCACAGCCCCAATCTTCGTAGGGAAAGTTAACGGTAAAATTCGCTTGGCCGGCGATGATGTACTGATGCGAGACGAAGCTGCTGGCATCGAAGTTCGAAGCGTACATCTCGTCGGCCAAAACGTACTTCCTGCCCAGATAGAAGTACGGCTTGGTTTCGGAGTTCGGCACGTAGCTGTAGGGCGGATCGGAGTTCGGGCAAGGTGGCTGGCTGCTGTGGCCGCAGTACCAGACCTCCTTGTTGAAGCCGTTCATCCGGCAATCGGTCCCGGGATATCTGCCCGTACCGTTGCAGGCTGAGAAGAACGAGTACGAGCTGTGATCGAGGTCCCAGGTCGTTTCCAGGCCGAGCGGCTTTAGGGCGATCTTCTTCCCCTTGGTGTTATAGCCGTACGTTTGGGTTCGGGCGCCGGGAAATCCGTAGAACAGGTTATTGAAGCTGCGGTTCTCCTGGACGATGATGACGATATGCTTAATTTTGCCGGTCGCGGCGTCGCCCGCAGCGCCGCGGACGATCGACGCAGCTCCCGGCGGAAGCGCCGAATACCCGCGGCCGCCACTGCAGGCCGAGAGAAGCAGCGCTGCGGCCATTGCCGGCCGCAACGCGCGTTGGATAACGGTGCGACGCAGCAGCGTGTTCTCTACTCGGCGTCCGGGATGCGATGGTCGGGCGCTTGATGCATGAAGAAATCGATGCCGTGCTCGGCCGGAACCGTCTTGAACTTTCTCGGCGGCGCATTGAAGTCAAAGGCGTCGTCGGGAGCGGTCGCGCGCGTGTCGCTGGCCGCCAACGGTGCAAGCCCGAAGGTCTCCTCAGCAAACTTCAAAATGCTGCCGTGCTCGTAGTGCGTGTGCGACACGTAACCGTTCTTCGCATAGGCCGAGACGATCAGCAACGGAATGCGCATGCCCAGGCCGTCGTAGTCCAACATCTTGGGCGCGACGGGATCGAACCAGCCGCCCGGGTCGTCCCACATGATAAAGATCGCCGTGTTGTTCCAATACTGCGAATTGCCGATCGCGTTGACCAGCGAAGCCACCCAAGACGGTCCGGTCTTGGCGCCGCAGCCGGCATGGTCGGAGTTTTCGCAGGTCGGCGTGATCCAGGTCAAGTCGCGGAGCTTGCCGTTGGAAACGTCGGTGAAGAACTGGGTCTGGGGCGAGATGACGTCTTTGGTCCAGTCGGGGCCGTTGTAGATTTGGCTGATATTTTGGTAGGCACTCCAGATGCCGCCATCGCCGTAATACGTGGACGCATAGAAGGCCCATGAGAGGCCTGCTTTATCCATCTCGTCGCCCAGCGTCTCGTTCTTCCAGCACATCGGGATCGTGCTGCCGTACGTGCGTTCTTGCGTAAGCGTGGAAATCGAGTCGCCGCTGCCGTAGCCCGCACAACCCCACCAGCTGGAAGGAAAGTTGACGGCTGAGCTTGCCTGGCCGGCGATGATGTACTGATGCGAGATAAAGCTGCTCTCATCGAGGTTCGACGCGAACATCTCGTCGGCCAGCACATAGTGCTTGCCCATATAAAAGTACGGCTTGGTTTCGCTGTGAGGCACGTAGCTGTACGGCGCGTTCGAGCACGACCGGCACCCCCAACCCTCGTTGTCGAAACCGTTCATCTGACAATCGGTGCCGGGAAGGCTACCGGTGCCGTTGCAAGCCGCTAAGAAGCCGCCCAGCTGGTGCTCGACGTCCCAATCCGTTTCCAGACCGATCGGCTGCAGCGTGATCTTCTGCCCGCTCGTATTGTATCCATATGCGGCGGTTCTGGCGCGAGGGAATCCGTAGAACAGATTGTTGAAACTGCGATTCTCCTGGACGATGATGATGACGTGTTGGATCTTGCTGCTCGAGGTGTGACGGTGAATGCCTCCAGCGAAGGCGTTGGCGCCCTGCGGCACCGGCGAAACCCCGCCGTTGCCGTTACAAGCCGAAAATAATAGCGCGAAGAAGGCGACCGATAATATTCGGCTCGCCGTTGGTAAACCCCGCATCCTGCGTTCTCCTTAATGTAGCCTTTGATTGAAGAACGATTACGACGGATTGCGACAAAACTCCCGGGACTCTAGTTGCTTACGACGATGACGTGCGTCAACTTTTCAAGGGCGGACCGGGAAAAAGCATCCGAACGCGCGTGCCATGCGAAGTCTCGATCTGAATTTGGTGAGCGACCGCACGAATAATGCGCAAACCGAAGCCGCGTCCCGGCGATGGCGTTCGTTCGATGAAGCAGCCGCCATCGGAGACCTCCACGCTGAGCTCTCCACGATCGAAACGAGCGAGCAGCTCGACGTCTCGGTGACGACGCTTCGTTTCTTGCGCGTACGCATGCTCGGCAGCGTTGGCCAGAGCCTCGCCGGCAGCCGTCGTGATGTCGTCGAGAGCCGAGCCGTCAAAGGCCAGCGCTTCTAAGAACGCCCGCAACGCGCGGCGTATCGGCGCGACGGAGTGGGTCCTCGCCGGACGGGAGAGACGCAACTCCGAAGCAGCCATCAGGTACCGGCGCATTCGGAAAGATAGTGTAGCGCCTCGCCGCGCTCTTGGAAAATCTTGAAGGCCGTCGCTAGGCCGGCGTACTGAACCAGCCGCAAGAACTGCGGGGCCACTATGAGAATCGCGATCGGTATATTCGCGCCTTGTGCCGACGCGCAGAATCGCAGCAGTTCGGTCAGCGCCGTCGAGTCGGCATACACAACCTCCGAGAGGTCCAGCAGTACTGCCCGCGCGTCGTTTGAAAGCGCGAACGCATCGCGCAGCTCGCGCTTGCGGCTCAGATCGAGTTCGCCGGCCAGCCGTATCGTTTGAATCGCACCTTCGTTCACGCAAGCCCCGCTTTTCTACCGGCACCGACCATCATCATCGTTTGGCTGTCGGCGAAACGCAACGTTAGAATCGCTACGTCATCGGCGGCCTTGCGGTCTGCGAAGATGCGGTTGCAGATTGCGGCGGCGACGTCGGACTGCGATGCGTGCGCCGCGGATTCGACGGCGGCGAGCAACAGCTCCTCTCCCTGCACGACATCGTGCGAGTGCTCGACCGCGCCATCCGTATAAAGAACCAGCAGTGCGCCGGGCGTGCTTCGAACCCGATGGGTTTGGTAGACGGCATTACGCAGCACACCCAGCGGAAGAGAACCGACCTCTAAGAAGCGCGCCCGCTTTCCCGGTTCCAGCAGCACGGCCGGCGGATGACCGGCGGCCGAATAAGCGAACTCGCAGTCGCGCGCGTCCACCAGTGCGGCAATCGCGGTGACAAAGGGTGAATCAGTGCGCATGAGCTCGTTGTTGACACGTTCGAGCACGGGTCCGGGGCTCGGATCGATCAGCGCGCACGAGATGAGGAGTTGGCGCGTTCGGTTCATGGTGACGGCCGCTTCGATCCCGTGTCCGGTAACGTCGCCGATTGCCAGAAGCACGCGATCGCCAGGCAGCTCGAGCGCATCGTACCAATCTCCGCCAATCTTGGTCTCTTCGGTCGCCGGCAGGTAGGTCGCGCCCAGCCGCAGCATCGCCGGCTCCGGCAGAACGTTCTGCGCGAAGGCGCGTTGCAGGGTATCGGCGATGCGCTTTTCGGCCAGGTACGCGGCGCGATTCTCGGCAGAACGCCGGCGCTGCTCTTCGGCTTTGATGCGCTCTTCCTCGATCCGCAGACCGAGGCGATATTGCTGGAACGCAAAGATCAGCGCCGCAAAAAGGAACGCCGAGATGGCGCCGATTGCAAAGAGGTCGACCCACGCAATCGCCTGCTGCGCGCGCAACCGGCCGCCTGCGTCGCGGGCCGCCAGTGAGGTTTCAATCGACGCGATATCGGTTCGAACACGATCGACAAGTCTTTTCCCACGAAACTGGAGTCCCGGTCGGCTCGACCTGGAAGTCAAGAGCGGAAATGCGACTTCTTGGAGCCAGCGGCGATTTGTTCCGGCGGCGTCTTCCAGAGTCGCCGCCGCGGTTGGCAGGCGCAACTTCTCCAGCGCCCCCGTTGCGCGTCCGAGCGTCGCCGGCAGCGCCGCGAGAGCCTCAAAATAGGGTTGAAGCAGGGTCGCCCGGCGAGCGACGGCATACCCGCGGATGCCGGTCTCCTCATCGAGCTGCCGCCGCAGCACGTCCTCGACGAGAAAGCGTGCCGTCCCGATGCTCTCCGCATCGCCAAACGAGCTGGCAACGGTGGATTGAACCCAGAGGCCCCCGGCGACGAGCACGCCGATCACAACCGCCAAAAACGCCAAGGGCACGACGATTGCCGGGTGGATGCGGCTTGGCATCACCGGCCTGTTTTTCGCTGCTGCACCAGAGCCTTTAATGGCCCAGATGCCAGCCGTGTTTCTCGCAGCGATAGGGTTTTAAACCCGTCGTCGTGCGCGGAATCGCTCGTTCGGCCTCCTTCCTCGTTTCAAAGGCGGCTTTGGGCGCACCGTTGCGCTTATAGCAAGAGCGCGGTCCACCGCTTTTGCGCGCCGCCGTCACTCCTCGCCGTCGAAATAGTCGAGCGCTTCGCCGCGCATCAATCGACGCTCGGGGAGCGGATGGCTCCACTTGCCGCTATCGGGATAGAAGCAAGCCTCGCCGATTGGATTATCGGCGATGACGTAGATGGCGAGGATCTCCGAACCGTCGTTGATAAACTGGTGCGGCTCGCCCGGAAGAAAGATGCAGGCGTCACCCGCGACGACCGGCGTTATTCCGTCCCGGTGCCGCACGCTGCCGCTGCCGGAGATCACATGATAGAACTCCCATTGCGCGCTGTGCGAATGGTAGGGATAGGGCGCTTTGCCCGGTGGAATGCGTAGAATTTCGACATCGAAAGGATGACGCTCGAGCAGATCGGTCGAGTCGCGATTGCGTCCCAGCGCTTCAGAGATTTGAACGCCTTCGCCGGCAAACGTTTCTTTCGGCGACGACCATTTCATCGGTTCGAGTTCGTTGGTGTTGACTTTACGCATTGTTACCTTCATTGAAAGCTGTGCACGGAGAGGGGCTTGGTGACGCCGCCGTCGTCGAAGCTCCAGACCTTTTCTGCCAGAACGTCGATGCAGCCGCTCTCCTTCTGCAGCCTGCCTTCGACGATGAGGGTTGACGACGTGCGAATCGGACGGCGAAACGCATCGTAAACTTTCGGGCGTACGATGACGTTGACGACGCCGGTCTCGTCTTCGAGCGTAAGAAAGACAAAGCCCTTGGCGGTGCCGGGGCGCTGGCGCGTGATAACGAGGCCCCCGACTCGGCAGCGCGCATTGGGAGCCAGCGCCGGCAGTTGCGCGGCCACGACGACCCGCTGCGCCGCCAGCAACTCGCGGAAATGTTCCATCACCTGACCGGCGGGCGTGATGCCGGTCGACCAGAGATCGAAGGCGGCAAGCCTGCGGTGCGCCAGCGGTTTGAATCGCACTGCCGGCTCGTCAACGTCCATCAGCGCTCCCAGCTCGCCGCGTGCCTCCCGCTCGTCAAGGCCGCGCAAGGCCCACATCGCTTCGCGGCGCGATGCGTGCCACGGAGAGAATGCGCCGGCAATCGCCAAATTCTCCAACGCTTCGCGCTCCAGCCGCGTTCGCTGCGCGAAGTCGAGCATACCGGCGAACGGCCCTTGGGCGACGGCTCGCTCCAGCCGTTGCCGTTGTGCTTCGCCTAAACCGCGCACGAGATGAAAGCCCAAGCGCAGCGCCCCGTCGCTCTCGACATGCGACCAATACTCGCTGGCATTGATTTCGACGGGCCGGATGGGTACTCCATGGCGCCGTGCGTCGTTGACCAATACTTCGGTCGAGTAAAAGCCCATCGGCTGTACGTTGAGAATGGCCGCGGCAAAGACTGCGGGCACGTGGCATTTGAGATACGCCGACGCATAGGCCAAGAGCGCAAAGCTGGCGGCGTGCGACTCCGGAAATCCGTAATCGGCGAATCCCTCCAGCATATGGAAGAGTTGCTCGGCGGCGGTACGATCGATGCCGTTGCGAATCATGCCGTCAACCAGCCTCACACGTATCGCGTCCATACGCTCGCGCGAGCGCTTGTGCCCCATCGCGCGGCGCAGCTCGTCGGCTTCACCTCCCGAGAAACCCGCCGCTTCGATCGCCAAGCGCATGCCCTGCTCTTGAAAAAGCGGCACGCCGAGCGTTCGTTCCAGTACCGCTTTGAGCTTGGGATGCGGGTAAGTCACCGGCTCCAAACCCGAACGCCGGCGTAAGAACGGATGGATCATCTGCCCCTGGATCGGTCCCGGACGAATGATGGCGACTTGCATGACGATGTCGTAAAAACAGGTAGGTTTTAATCGCGGCAGCATCGATTGCTGGGCCCGGGATTCGATCTGAAAGACGCCGATCGTATCGGCGCGCTGCATCATGGCGTAGGTTTTTTCATCATCCGCGGGGATTGTGTGCAGCGCAAGATCGCGGGGCACCGCGGAAGGCAGCCACGAATCGTTGCCAGAGAGACAGCGCCGGTAAAGCGTAAAGGCCTCCCGCAAGAGCGAGAGCATTCCCAAGCCGAGCAGGTCGATCTTGATCAACCCTAACTCTTGCAGGTCGTCTTTGTCCCACTGCACGACCGTGCGATCGCGCATCGTCGCCCACTCGACGGGCGCCACGCCGACCAGCGGATCGCGCGTGATCAGCATGCCGCCGGAATGGATGCCCAAATGGCGCGGAAAGTTCGCGATGCGCCGGCAGAGTGTAAAGAGCAGCTCGGGGCCGGCCTCTTGCGGCAGTTCCTCGCGCACGTCGAACTCGCGCGCGATCGTATCGACCTGCTCGAGGGACAATCCCAAAGCCTTGCCGACGTCGCGAATGGCCGAGCGCGTTCGATAGGTGATGACCTCCGCGACCATCGCCGCGTTCGTTCGGCCGTAGCGCTCGTAGACGTATTGAATGACGCGCTCGCGGTCTTGATGGGCGAAATCGATGTCAATGTCGGGAATTTCACGGCGCTCTTCCGACATGAAGCGTTCGAAGAGGAGATTCATCGCGATCGGATCGACTGCCGTGATGCCCAGCGCATAGCAGACCGCCGAGTTTGCCGCCGAGCCGCGGCCTTGGCAGAGCACGCCGAGCTCGACCGCTTCCCGGACGATATCCCAGACGATCAAAAAATAGCCGGCCAGATCCATCTTGGCGATCAGACCGAGCTCGTACTCGAGCTGCCGCTCGACGCGAGTCTCCAGCGGCGTTACATAGCGCCGCGCCGCACCCTCATAGACGAGTTTGCGCAGATAGCGCTGCGGCGAACTTCCCTCCGGCACCGGAAAGAGCGGAAACTGTCCCGCGAGCCGCTCGAGCCTAAAAGCGCAACGCTGCGCGATCTCGACGGTGCCCGCAACTGCTTGCGGATGCTCGGCGAAGAGCCTCCGCATTGCAGCCGGCGGCTTGAGATGGAACTCGGCGTTAGGGCGAAGCTTGTTGGCGGAACGCGCCTGCGCGATCGTCGTGCCATCGCGAACGCAGGCGAGTACATCGGCCACCAGCGCATCGTCGCCGGTCGCATAGACGATCGCGTTGGTTGCCACGTACGGCAAGTGGCAGCGCTGCGCGATCCGCTCGAGCTGCAAGTTGCGTTGCGTCTCTTCTGCGGTGAGGTGTTGTTGGAGCTCGAGATAGAAGCGATCGCGAAAAATTGCGGCAAGGCGTTGCGCCTCTTCTGCCGCACCGCGCAACCCGCGCTGCGCCAGCGCGCGCTCCACGCGACCGCAAGGACCGCCGGAGAGCGCGATCAGTCCTTCGTTGTAAGTCTCCAGATCCTCGATTCGCAAGCGGGCATCGCCTTTGCTCCCCCGCATTTGCGCCGCAGAGATCAGCCGGCAGAGATTCGCGTAGCCGCGCTCGTTCTCGACCAGGAGCACGAGGTGCGCGCCGTCTTCGAAGGTCAGTTCACTGCCGATAATCGCGTTGACTCGGCATTGCCGTGCGCACGCCGCAAAGCGCACCGCACCGTAGAGGCCGTCGCGATCGGTCAGCGCAATCGCGGCGAGATTGAGCTCGGCCGCGCGCTCGATCAGCTCTTCGGGATGCGAGCCGCCCTGCAGGAAGCTGAAGTTGGACCATGCGTGCAGCTCTGCATACTCATCATTCATAGACGCCGCGCATGTACCAGTGGGTGTTTTGACGGTAGATGCGGGCGAAGGTGCCGTCTTCAAGGACGACGTCGTATTCGTCGCGGGTGACGGGTGAGATTGTGAAGGAGCGTTCGGCGATGCGCCAGGGGCCGACGCACTGCATCACCGTTTGGCCGTCGACCATCGCTGGTTCTCTGGCGCGCAGTTCGACGGCGATTTCGCGGACCTCGAGTAAACGCAGCTGAGGGACGAGCGCGTGCGGTGCTTCCGTGCGGTCGAACATTACTTTTCTCGGCAACTCGAACTGCTGGTAAGCGAAACGCTCTTCGAGCAGATGTGCTTCCCGCGTCGTGGCGCGCGTGATCCGTTCGCCGAGCATCGCTTCGAGACGCGCAATCGTCACGGCGACGCGCTGCGGATCGAAGTCGTCGGCACCGAAGAGCGCTTGTGCTTCTCCTCCTTCCTCGAGTTGGCGCGCCTGCACGCGCAGCCCGACGATTGCCGATTCAAAGGTCGCGCCTTCGAGCTTTGCTCGCAGCATGTCGAACATCGTGCGTTCGTTCGCGGTCGGCATTGCAAGCGGTACGTCGAACGTACACGTTTCGGCGTCTTCCAGCTCGAGGGCGAGATGCAGCATGCCCGCGCGTTTGCCGCAACGCGCGAGATCGGCGCCGACGCGCGTCAGCAGCATGCGCAGCGCGAAGAATATCTGCGCCTCATCGACAGCGCGACCTTCGCCGAAGATCGAGGCCTCGATCGCAACGGCGCGACTTCGCGGGACGAAGGGCCGGCGATCGATTCCGCGCGCGAGCTCGTGCCAGCCTGCCGCCGCGGCGCCGAAGCGACGCACGAAGGGTCCGTGCGGCAACGCCGCCAGATCGCCGAGCCGCTCGATTCCAAGCAGCATCAGCCGCTCGATGACCTCCGCTTCAATATCGAGCAGCGTCAGGGGAAGCAGCGCGAGCAGCTCGCATTCCGAACCCGGCTCGCAGATGCTGCCGTCGGCAACGTACGCCGCCGCGCGCGCGACAATTTTATTCGATCCGGCGCCTAGCCGTAGCGTTTGCTCAAACGGGGCGAGCGCCGTTCGCGTTTGCGCCATCCACGCGCGAGCATCGCCGGCGATGCCGTGCATCTCGAGAAAGGCCAAGCCGGGGCGAACGTCGTCGATCAGCGGCGAGACCACATCAAGAGCATCGAGCATCTCCTCCCATCCTTCGACGGAGCCTGCCCAGAGCGCAGTCGAAGGGCTCAGGACAGACGCCTCAACCTCAACGCAGAGCAGCATCGCTCGTCCTTCGTCCTTCGACTGCGCTCAGGATGACAACCACTGCGCTCAGGATGACAGGGCGCGCATGTTAGTTTGGTGGCCGGAGGGCAAGTGTTTGTGCTTGCGCAGGTTGACGCAGAGCTCGAAGCCGGCGAAGCTGCCCCAGAGCCCATGCGTACCGCGCATAATGATTCGCTCGAGCGCACAGTGCAGGCGCAGTTCCGCTGCCGCGCTCAACGCGGCGCCGGCACGCGCCGCCATGACGATCAAGAGCACGCCGTTGCGATGCGCGAGCGTGGCCAATCGCGTCCAGATCGAGTCGCGCAGAGCGATAGCCGGCATGAGAATCAGCCGGCAGATCCGCGAGCGCAGCAGAATGTCGGCCGCGCGAGCAACCTCGAGCGCTTTGCGAACGGGAACGATGAGCACTCGCTCGAGGCAAACACCCGCTTCGGCAAGACTGGGCGGGTAGAGCGCCCCGTCGTCGAGGATCGCGACCAAGCCTTTACGAGTCATCGCGGCGATGAGTCCGGCCGCGACGCTCCACCGCCCGGTCGCTCCTTCGAGCGTGGCGACGCTGCCTGAAGGGAAGCCGCCGGCAAGCAGCCGGTCGAGCTCGGGGATGGCGGTGACGACGGTGCCTTCGACCGGCTGAGGGGACAGGCTTGGTCTGCCGCTCAGCTCGGCCTTCAGCGCCAGGAAGGCTTCTCGGCGTCCTTCGTCCTTCGACAGGCTCAGGATGACATCGCTCAGGATGACATTTTCGGAGAGTTGGGAAGCCGCGAGCGCTGCCATGGGAGATTCATGCTATCGAACATATGTTCGTATGTCAAGCAGCTAATTTACCCCCGCACGGCGCGTAGACGTGGCGGCCTAGGGTGTGCTCTGCCAGGGCACCCCTTGGAGGGTGGAGTTTTTGGTTGAAAGTGCTGCCTCTCAGGGCGGATTTGCTCATTCGGAGTACACTGGTGCTATGACCGCCGTCGTTGAGGAGATTCAGAACCTAGAGAAGCGGCTAGCGCATATTGGCGATGACTCCGCCGAAGAGCTTAGCGACCTTGCACGTAATATTGCGAGGCTTCCTGCTCTGTTGGAAAAGGTGCTGGACGTTGTCCGGGATGATTGGTTCCGCTCTGACCTTAGTTGGCGCGTTCAAGCTCCATACGTCGTTGAAATCGTCTTGGACTTTGCCTTTCTACTCAGGAGATTTGAGCGCAGCTTCGACTCACTCGACAAAGCAACGGTAGTCAACGCGCGAGAAGCTATATTTCAGCTACAAGGTATGGGCGTAGAGCTTCGTGGCATCGTAAAGGACCGCATCGAAACAGACCGGCGTGCGACGGAAAGTCTAAGTGATAACCCTGAAACCGAATCTCGCTTTAGGAAAATGCATGAGCAAGGACAGCGCGAGATCGAAGAGGGGCGCTTTGAAGACTACACGCTGGAAGAGTTCAAAGAACAACTCGGGTAAGAGTTGCCTCTTGGGTGAGGCCTATTTTGGATGCCCTTAAAGAGGCCAAGGACGCCGTATTTGTTTCGTCGTTCTTACAGGTTATTACTGAGCCAAGAGACATCGAATCCCCATGGCTGGAAGAGTATCGACGTTCCGGAGCCGGCGATTTGGCTTTTCTTTATTGGCGTTCCGCTGTTTATCGTTTCCATTCTCCTGATCGCCGTCAGCGGTGTTCTCTGGGCAACGAAGAGAGCACGTTCAAAGGCGTTCTAAGAGAGGCTCGTCCTCCAATCCCGCCAGGTCGGGCGGCACCCGTCCCCGGACGAGCGCAGCGAGGTGCGCCGCGAGTGCCTTTCGGCGATCGGGCGCCAGCGTGTCGCGGCGTTCGAGAAAGCGTTTGATCAGGCCCCGTTCTTCACCGGTGAGGTAGGCGGTTGAAGCGTACGTGGGCTCCTCATCGCGCGCAGCTAAAGAGCGCGGCGCGGCTAAACGCGCATCGCGCACGACGATGGTGCCGGCCGCGAGATCGCCGAGCCGCTTATTTTCGGGTGAAATCAGTGCGCTGATCGCGGCCAGAATATAGTAGCCCACCAGTGCCTCGCCAACGCGAATGAGGTTGCGAATCAGCGAAGCGCCGAAGTCGATTGGATAGCCGCCGTCCCGCACAACGCGAAGGCCGAGGAGCCTCTTGCCGGGAGTCTGCCCGTTCCAAACCGCTTCGGAGAGGATGAAGTATCCAAACAGGACCGCGAACGCGACCGTAATGATAAACGCAACGGCGAAACTTTCGCCAAGCTTCTCGGCCGCGCTGGGCGCCAGGTGCTTGGGCAAACGTGAGGCCGCGAGAACGATTCCGGCAAATATGGCACCCAGGGTTGCGAACTGAATTGCTTGATCCACGACCAACGCGAGAAAACGGCTTCCCAGTCCGGCGAGTTCGTAGGTAAATGCGATGCTCTCGGGCGTACGAACCTCAACGGTACGATCCACAGCGACCGAGGTTCGACGGCGGCTGCTCGCCAACTCCCGCTCGTTGACGCAAGCCGCTTTCATCACGCGCCGATCGGAGACGTGGCAGCATCTCGATGCATTCCTTGCGCGCATCGAGCGCCGCGGAGTACGCGCGCTCTCGCCTGACGAGGTCGCCGAGTTCGGCCGCCTCTACCGGGCGACGACCAGCGATCTTGCTTACGCCCAAGGGCGCGGCTTCGACCGCGTTCTGCTGGAGTATCTGAACCGCTGCGTCGCGCGCGCACACGCGCAGGTCTATGCCCGAGCGCCCGAGAGCGGCACCCAGCGAATCGCCGGTTTTTACGCGCGGGCCTTTCCGCAGGAGTTCCGCCGGTCGCTCCCCTACGTCGCCATCTGCACGGCGATTACGGTAGCCTGCGCGGTCGTGGCCTACGTGCTCGTCCGCAATCATCCGGCCGACGCGTACGCGATGTTGCCCAAGGCGCTCGTTCCCGAGACGATCCGCAAGAGCTTGCACGATTCAAACTTCGCCGTCGATCCGACCTTCGGGCCGGCGATGTCGGCGATGATCATCGCAAACAACATCAAGGTCGCGATCGTTGCCTTTGCGGGCTCGATCACGCTGGGTGCGCTGACCGTCTATATCATCGGTTTCAATGGATTGATGCTGGGCGGGATGGCCGCGCTCTTCACCAACGCCGGCTTCGGGAAAGACTTTTGGGCAACGATCGCGCCGCACGGCGTCATCGAGCTAACCGCCATCCAGATTGCCGGGGCGGCCGGCCTGCTGATTGCCGCAGGCGCACTCTTTCCCGGGCGCCGGCGCCGGCGCGACGTCCTGGTTGCAAATGCGCGCCGGGCCGGAACGCTGATTTTGGGGGTGGCTTCGATGCTGATCGTCGCCGGCACGATCGAGGCCTTCGTTTCGCCGCGCCGCCTGCCGGTTTCGGTACGTATCGCGATCGGTCTGTTCACCGCACTCGTGCTGGTTCTGTATTTTGCGGGCGCGGGCCGGCGTGACGGCGCCGCTACAACAGACCGCGCCGCTTAACGCGCAGATACTCGTCGATCAAGGTCGTCGTCAACGCCTTGGCCGGGACGTCGATTACGATGGCCCCGGTACGCTCCAGCATCGCCTTGGCGACGCGGCGTTCGCCGGCCAACTCAAGTGCAACGCTCGCACGATACGCCTCGCCGGCATTCTGCGGCTCTTGGCTTAATGCCGCGCTCACCGCCGCATCGTTCATGAAGACGCAGATGAGCAGATGGTGCACCGCCAGCGACGCCACTTCGGCCATCGTCGC
>PMTY01000110.1 GCA_003167155.1 Candidatus Cybelea tumulisoli | reverse complement strand
GGCGGCGTCGCCTGTCGGGCGCGGTGGTTGCTTACGAAGTCTCCGACTTAGACCGGAAGAACCGCCTGCTCTTCGCCCCGGTCTTCGCCGGCATCGACGGCGCACTTCGTGCGGCAATTGCGTCGGCGCACGTGGCATTTTTGGATGGAACATTTTACACGTCCGACGAGCTGATCGCCCAACGTCTGCTCGAGAAACGCGCGGAATCCCTCGGACATCAGCCCATGGCCGGTGAAGCCGGCACGCTCGAACAGCTGCGCGGCGTCCATACTCGCGTTATCTTCACGCACCTCAACAACTCCAATCCGATGCTCGATCCAGCCTCGGCAGCCTCCCGGCAGGTTCGCGAAGCGGACGCCGAGATTGCCTGCGACGGAATGGAATTGAGGCTGTAGAGCGGGAACTCTATCTTATTGATGATCGCCCTAGCCGCCCGAATCGTTTTGACGCTCGCGGTTGCCTGGACGCAGTTTCGTCTGGGCCCGCAGAACAACGCCGTCGTCGACGGCACCCTCAACGCCTCGTGGCGGATCGAAACCGGCGGACAGATTTCGGCCAGTCCAACGACGGTCGACGGCACGATCTACGTCGGGAACAACAACGGCTCGCTGTACGCGATTGAAGCCGCGACCGGCAAGGTCTTGTGGAGTGCGCGCGTGCCGAATCCGCTCATGAGCGCGCCCCTGATTTACAACGATTTGGTCATCGTGGGTGAAGGCGACCCAACCAGCCGCAGCGCATCGCCGTCCGAGCCCGTGATGGTCGGCCAAGGTGCAAGTGCGCTCATCGGTTTCGATCGTTTTAGTGGAAGCATCCGCTGGCAAACTACGGTGAGCGGCTCGGCCATGCCGACGCCTGCTATCATCGACAACACGCTGATCGATCACGACGGGGCAGGATGGATTAACGCCCTCGATCCGGCAAGCGGCGAGATGCGTTTTCAGCATTGGCTCGGGTCGATGGCCTCGATGTCGGCGATTCTTCCCATCGGTAACGGCGATTTCGTCACGACGGGAGTCGGCAGCAATGCCGCGTGGCGTCTGCACGCCGATGGCGGTTCCATCATTTGGCGCAGCCCGTTTTCGCGGGGCGCGTCGGGAATCGGCGATTGCCCGCCGGTCACCGACGGGCGCCGGATCTTCTGCGACTACGTCTCGCCGGTGCTGCCGGATACGTCGACGGCCATCGGTGATCTGACGGCAGAACGAGTCTACGCACTCGACGCCGCCAGCGGCGCGAGCTTGTGGGATGTCGCATTGGAGAGCGGCGCGCTTCCAATCCGTAACGAAGCCGCAATTCCGCTCCTCGAGGGACGCCGGCTCTTTGTCGGCAGCGCGCTCGTGCCATGGATGCACGCGCTCGACACGGCCACCGGCATGCTGGTCTGGGAGACGCCGACGCGAGGTGCGGTCAAGGGCGGCATCGTCGACATCGACGACACCATCTACTTCGGCGACTTGGGCGGGTACCTGTGGGCGCTCGACGCTAAGACCGGTCGCGTCGTCGGCGACAAGCTGATGCATACCGCGTTCAACGTCGGTTCGCCGATCGTTGTCGGAACCACGCTGATCATCGGAAGCGACACCGGCAGCGTAATCGCCATACCGCTGGAACAGATTCGCAACTCACACGACCGGTAGCGCTTAACCTTTTTCGCGGGTCTCGCCCGGCGCGGGCGCGAAGCGGTTGGTATGCGACGCGCGTTGATTTGCGTGGGCATGGCCCTCGCGTTCTTTAGCCTCGGGGCATCGGCGGCGCTCGCGCAGAAGGAGCCTGCCGCGGCCGCTCCGGCGGATTATGCGACCTTCACCAAAGGGTTGACCCCGCAACGCGGGCTCTTCACGATTTGGCGCAAGAGCGGCAAGGTCTACCTCGAATTGTCGAAGGACCAGCTCGATACCGACTTCATCCAGACTGGTGTGCCGGCAAACGGCCTCGGCGGGGGCGGGATCACTCCCGGGCTGCCGTACCTGCAGTTCCCGACGGCGCGCATCGTGCGCTTCTCGCGCGCCGACGACAAGATCGTCGTGTCCTGGCCGAACACCTCGTTCATCGCCACGGAAGGAACGCCGGCGGCGCGCGCCGTCGCGCAGTCCTTCGCTCCGTCGGTCATCGCGACCGCGCCGATCGTCGCACAAGACGCCGTGACGGGTCGAGCCGTCTTTGACGCGTCGTACTTCCTGGGCGATATCCTGGGCATCGGCGATGCGTTCCGGCAGATCTTCGATACCGACAAGAAGCCCGGCTCCGCCTATCGTCTGGACGAAACGCGGACGTACTTCGGCGCGACCAAGGCCTTTCCCGAGAACGTAATCATCGAAGCCGATCAAACGTTTGCTTCGGCGCAGCCGCCGGACGAGGTCGACAACGTCATCGACGCCCGCGCGATCCAGATCGACGTCAAATACAACATCGCGAAGGCGCCGGCGCTGGGAACCTACATGCCGCGCCTTGCCGACGACCGCATCGGCTACTACCCGAACATCCAGCTTCAGTTCGACAGCGATAGCCTGCGCGAGCGCCAAGTGCGCTACATCACCCGCTGGAACCTCGCGCGCCATCCGATGCTCTACTATATCAGCAACACCGTTCCGTTGCAGTACCGCGCGACGATCCGCGCGGCGCTGCTGACCTGGAACAACGCGTTCGCCGCCATCGGCTATCCCAACGCGGTGATCGTCAAGGACCAGCCCGACGATCCGAACTGGGATCCCGACGATATCCGGTACAACACCGTGCATTGGCTCACGCAAGCCTACGGCGGCGGATACGCGCAAGCGGGGCTGGTCTGGGATCCCCGCACCGGCGAGATGATTCACACCTCGATCGTGATCGATGCCGATTTGGCGCGCTTCGGCTACCTCGAGGGCGCCGACTGGGCCGATCCCGTTCGAACGCTCGGCGCCGGCGACGGCTTCGTTGCCGGCGAAGCGGGCTACGCGGCCGGTGCCAAAGCCTCGGCGACGTTCGGCCTTTCGGCGCTCTGGGCGATGGATGAAATCCCGCAGTGGCAAGTACCGCGCAACTACACGCAAAACTTCTTACGGGCGATCGTGCTGCACGAGTCGGGACACAACTGGGGCCTGCAGCACAATTTCATCGCCTCCGAAGCCTACTCGCCTGCTCAGCTGCGTTCGAAAGCGTTCACCGAGCAGCACGGTCTCGCCAACTCCGTGATGGAGTACACGCCCACGAACGTCTGGCCGAAAGGCACGTCCACCGGCGACTACTTTCAGACCGTGCTCGGGCCGTACGATTACTACGCGATCAAATACGGCTACGCTTCGATTCCCGGAGCGACGACACCGGAACGGGAGCGCCCGACGCTCTTGAGATGGGCCTCGGCCTGGTCGCACCCGTGGTATCGCTTCGCGATGGACGAAGACGTACACTGGGCGAGCGGTCACGCCATCGATCCGCGGATCGATCAGTTCGATCTCACCAACGACAACCTCGGTTGGTGCGACGCGCAGATGCGGATCGTCGATACGGTCGTTCGCGGTATTCCTACGCGCTACCGGCAGGACGAGCAGAGCCACGATCCAATGCGCCAGGCCTTCGAAGGCGTGCTCTTCCCGGCGTACGTGTGCACGCAAGTGGCGTGGCACTACATCGGAGGCGAAGCACTCTCACGCGCGCACGTCGGGGATCCGGATGCAGTCCTTCCGCTGACGCCGGTCTCGCGCAGCGAATCGCGCCGCGCCTTTGCGTTCCTCGATGCGCATCTCTTTGCGCCCGCGGCGTGGAATCTCTCCCCGAATCTCTTGCGGCTGATGGTCTACTCCGAATGGGTCACCGATCTGCCGCAGCCGGTCTGGGCCTACGATCCGCCGTTGCGACACGACGAACCGGTGGCGCAGATCGTCGAAGGTCTGCAGCAGCGCACGCTGGAGCAGATGTTCAACCCCGTGTTATTGCAGCGCCTCGACGATCTCGCGCTGAAATACCACAGCGGAAGCACGATGAGTCTCAGCGATATCTTCGCCTGGACGCAATCGGCCGTCTACGGCGATCTTGGCGGCGGCGGGGTCGCCTCGATGGGCGAGATCCACCGCAGCCTGCAGCAATGGTACGCGCGTAAGCTCGCGCAAATGCTGCTCGCCCCCAAGCCNNTACGACGCGCAATCTTTAGCGCGCGCGGAACTCGTCGCGGTGCGTGACAACACGCGGGGAGCGCTGGGTCGTCGCGGGCTCGATCTGCTCACGAAAGCGCATCTCGGAGCGCTCCAAGCCGTCGCCGATCAAGCGCTCTCGGCCCGCATGGCGATTCCACCGCCGCTGCCGCAATAAACCTTAGAACAGGTTCCAGAGATATTGGTTGTAGACTTCGTGGTGATATTGTACTTCTTGGGCTTTGACGAAGCT
>PMTY01000126.1:655-12192 GCA_003167155.1 Candidatus Cybelea tumulisoli | reverse complement strand
AAGCCCTACAGGCTCCTAGAAGCGAGCTATCGATCATCTATTGGCTGCGGAACCGCCTGGTGCATGGCGGCGAGTCTCTATTTCCCAACCTAAAATACTATGTGACAACTCTCGATGCTGCGACTAGAAGCTTGCTAAAGATTGTCGCGGATCAAAGGAACTGGCCCGAAAATGCTCGTCATCCGTTCGACGTTCTGCTACCGCTGTAGGGCACGTCCATTCGCGTGTGTACTTTGAGCCAACACGCAGCGTTGCTTACGCGCTCGCAGTATAGCTCGGCGCGTTGCGAATTGCAAGCTGCATAGATTCCTCGATCATGTAGGGGCGTTCGGTTATCCAGTCCTCAGTTTGTTCGATAAGGACCATCGAGATTAAGCGGACCGCAGAAGCGCGGTTCGGGAAGATCCCGACGACGTTGGTTCGCTTGCGCAGCGTTCCGTTGAGATGCTCGATCGGGTTCGACGACCAAAGCTTGCGCCGATGCACGGTGGGAAATGCGTAGAACGACAGGACGTCTTCGAGACCGCCGGCGAGAATCTCCATCGCCTTGGGACACGATTTCCCGTACTCTTCGATGATAGTAACGGCACGAGCGCGCGCCTCATCCGCGGTCGACTGGCTCAGAATCGAACGAAACGCCTCGGCCAGCTCGAGCTTGCGGTGATGCGATACATGCGCCAGAACGTTGCGCAAGCGGCAGCGCTGCCACCGCGCAGTTGCCCCGAAAACGGCCGTTATGGCCCCTCTGAGCCCTTCGTGCGCGTCGCTGACCACCAGCAGCACTCCGTGCAGTCCACGCGCTACCAGCGACCGCAGAAAGCCCAACCAGCTATCTCGGCTCTCGGTTTGCACGACGTCGATACCGATGACTTCGCGCGTGCCGCGCTCGTTGACGCCGTAAGCGACAACCACCGCCTGTTTGCCGACCCGCCCATCCTCGCGCATGCTCACGTACAGTGCATCAAACATCAGGTACGGGTAGGCCGATTCGAGCCGGCGTTCACGGAAGGCCTGAACCTGGACATCCAGCTCGGCACACAGGACACTGACTTGCGACTTGGACATGTGGGCGACGCCGAGCTCGTGCAGCACCTTTTCGATTTTCCGCGTGCTGACGCCGGAGACAAACATCTCCTGGACGGCTGCCACGAGCGCCCTTTCGCTTCGCTTTCGGTGCTCGACCAGCGGCGGAACGAAGTTTCCTTTGCGTGCCCGCGGGATCCGTAGATCTATGCTTCCCATTCGCGTGTCGACGGTGCGCTCACGAAAGCCGTTGCGGCGGTCCTTGCGATCGGCGCTGCGCTCGTAATGCTCGGCGCCAATGAACTCGTCGAATTGGGCGTCGATCGCCGCCTGAGCGACCTTGCCCATGAGCTCGGCCAGCACGTCGTCCGACTGCTGGGCCAGGATACCCAGTAGCGCAGACCGGTCAAGTTTTGGTACACTGGGGTTCGTCATCGGGTCTCCTTCACGTTCGATTTCGTAGTTGACATGAAGTTGGCTCGATGGCGTTTTGCTATCCTTGAAGGACTAACTCACGCCGAAAGTACACACGCGCGGGGACTTGGCCCCGCTGTACCTCGATGCTACGAGACTTAGGCGGCACTTGCGGGATGAGCTTGGAACCGTTGCCGAGTGCGCAAAGGATCTGCGCACGGTGCACGCCGCCGATGTGTTCACATTCAGGAACCCCTACGTTAACCCCTATATTCATGCGACCATGTGACCGCCAAGTCTCAAACCGAATGCCCATTGACGCACTGAAGCCCAGAAGCGCATGACTTTAATTGTTAACGAGATCCACTTTGATCCGCGCAACTCCAACAGCTGTAGAATCGTATCTGCGGCAGACAGGCGTATCCGGATCGGCTCCAACATCTGTGAAAAGCGCAAGCTGTTTTACGTTGAACGCCTCAACGTGACGATTAGCTACTTCGGTTTGGCGGGTATGATCCCAGGTACATCCTTTGAGGAGTTGCTTGATGAGTTTGTAAACGCAGATAGATCTACGTCACTATCGGAGTTCGCCGCAGCTCTTTGGAAGCGCTTAAACAACACGTTGCGAAAAGAGGTTCTTCAGCAACATCCATCTGGCTTCCATGTGTGCGGTTTCAATAATAAAGTTGTCCCTGAGATGTGGTACATTACAAACATTGGTGGTATGGAAGGCTTTACGTATACGACTTTTCGAGACCATTACGCGAAACCAAGTGAAGAGCTTTCCACCGTACATCTTACAGCATTGTTTGACTCGACCACAGGCTCTTATAAGGGCCCATTTGCTTTTAGCTTCCAAAACGGCGACCTTCGCATCTTTCGTCCTGCCTGGGACCTTCTCGATACGCTGGCGGCGTCAATGGACGTGATCGGCCTATCCAGGAGGGCGCAGTCTCCGTTCGAGCACGAGGCTCGGTTGAAGTGGAAAATGTCAACTATCGCTCTTTTCTGCGAAACTATTTCCTATGAACGAATCATTGGGGGGCCCATAGATATTATCACATTACTACCAAACAGGTGACCATCGAAGGTACAATGCATCGCGCATGGAGCATGCATGTCGGGACCGCATGAAAAAGCGTTATGCCATATGGAGTTTTCGACGTACACGGCTTTTTGCAAACGCGTGCTGTAAAATGCACGGCGCGCGAGGCCGTATCGCGGGAGCTAAAAACCTCTTATTCTATAAGGCTTTTCGCCATACGCGACGCGACCCTGGGCCGNNCCCCCGTCGCGCCGATCGCCGCGCGTGGAGTTAGGGCGCTAAAAAGGCTGTAAAATAAAGAGTTGCTCGCATTGCTCGCTGCGCGACGATTCTCGCGCGCGGTTCGTGCTTTTTGCAAACGCCATTTGCAAAAACTTGCAGAGCGTCAAAACGCTATATGACGTATACCTTTTTCGCATCACGCGGGGATGCACGCAAATTTCTGCATGCAACAACGTGTGGGACACACTCAGCGCTTAGGCATAGTCTTGGCGCCCAGCGCCGTTCTCGCTTCCTAGGTAATGATCGCGAAAGCTAAGGGCCTCCCTGCAGCGCAGCGCCCCCTGAGCGCCGCCGGCGTCGTGTGCGAGTCGCTGCGCGATCGCAAGTAAGAGCCGCGCGCCGGCCAATGCCGCGGCGCTGTACTTCTCGGCTTGGTGCGACGTACGGATTCGGTTTCGTGAGCGGGACCTCACACGAATTCCGGCACGATGGCTCCGCTGCGATTCACGCGCCTCCGTGCTGACCGGCGCACCTCGCGCCGCTACGTCGCCAATCAATAGCATGAGAAATTACCTCTTTTCCTGTTTGGAGTCGGAGGCTCGGCTCGCACTGCTCGATCACGCGCACGCGCTCGGTCGAATCGGCCGATGCGAGTAAGGCTCGCAGCTTGTCGAACTCGCGCAGATCGGCACCGAGCCGAACGAGAATTCGCCGCTGGCCGTCGAGCTTTGCGGCGATCAGCTCGCGCGCGGTCGCCAGGTCTAAGCCTGGTGACCGCGAGTGCCTGGGCTCGGCGGATCGGATGCCCGTCGTAGCCGTAAGGCACGGAGTGTGCGAGCACGCCGCCGTCACGGCCGATCTGCACCAGCGCGGCGCCGATCGCTCGCAGCCACGCGAGCGCCTCCAGCGTAACGTAGCCCGCGTGGCCGATCAGGCCTCGGATTTTAGAAAATACGCTAGCCATCGATCGGAGAATTCAGACATCTTCGCAATCTGCTCCTCGCTATGCGCAATGACGAGCGCTTGCGCAAGCTGAGCGCCGATCATTTGCGCGGGCGTCATACGTATCGGCATCTTCCGAAAAGCCTCTTGAAAACGGACATGCTTAGCCGTTCCGAAGGCCGTCAATGGGTTCGTTGACGGCGGCCGTTCCTTTCCCTTAAAGACCTTTCTGCGGAAACCGTAGCGTAGGTGTAGCATGAACGTGCGGAAGTTATAGATGCCGCGCTTTAGGACTCGATCATTCAGCTCACCTTTGAGAACCTCAATCGCTTCGACCTCGCCCAGATTCAGCATCGACCACATCAGCGGCGCCGAATCTTTGTACTCTTGCAGCTCTTTCGGATCCGCGTCGGCGGGCATCAAATCATCCACGAACCGCTCAAGGGTTCCCATTCGCCCGTCAGGCACGATCCCACATTTTAGTAAAGCAAGCGTCATCCTCACCCGATCTATCTGTGCAGCGTTCGGCGTCTGCGGGCGAGGCCGGCGCGCCCGGCTCTGGACGTGGCGGCGGTGGCGGCGGAGGCGGCACACAAACCGACGGCGGCGCGGGCGGAAGTGGTGGCGGAGGCAGCGACGGTTTCGGACTTTCGGGCACGGCGGGATCGTTAGGTTACGGCGGGGCCGGCGGCGCCGGTTGCACTTACCCGAAATCTGGCCTCTGTAACAGCGGTGGTGGCGGAGGCGGAGGCTATGAGGGCGGCGGCGGTGGTGCAAGCGCAGCGGACTACGGTTTTGGAGGCGGTGGCGGCGGAGGCGGCTCATCCTATATTGAGTGGAACGCCAAGGACTTCCACAGTTGGCAAGGCTGGAAAGACGCGAACGGTAACGGCGTGGTTGTTATCTCGTGGTAATAAAGCCGTGAGAGTTCACTATCCTTGCAGCAATGTATTGAGTGTTGTGGCTACCGCGCTATTCGCAGGGCCCGGCGGATCGCAGCCGCCGACCGGTGCGCCGGGCGCGATGCCGCAAAGCCGTGCGATCGCCACGCACATCGATCGCGGGTGGGTCGTGGATGTTGCCGCAAGCCCAGGGCAGTAGGGGGCGACGAGCCTGCAGTAATCGGCGCATTCGCGGCGGTCAATGCCGGGCAAAGTGATGGGCGTGACGAGGAGGCTGGCTTCAAGGACGGCCAGCCACGAGGCCGAAGTTTGACGGCACCACTCTCAACGAGGAGTAAGCCGATGATACGCTTGAACCTTGGCAGCTGCGCTATCGCCGTGCCCACGATTTCGGCGGTTTTCTTGACCGCATGCGGTGGCGGATCGACAGCACTACCGGCGCAACCGGTGACCTCGATGTTTGCCGATCCGCTCGCGCACGACGGTTTAGAGACGATCCACAGCTTCCGTGCTGCATTCCCGAACGGTCTGGTCGCGTATAACGGCTTGTTCTATGGCACGAGCGTTGCGGCGGGTGGGAAGAATTACGGCAACGTCTTTTCGCTCGACGCCTCCGGGGAAGAGCACGTGCTCCACGTCTTCAGGGGCGGCACGGACCCAGCGTATCCGACCGCCGGGTTGATCGTCGTCAACGGCGTGTTGTACGGAACGACAGTCGGGGGCGGCACTGGTTGGCGGCACAACAAACAATGTCAAACCGGGCCGCCTCCGAGCGGCGGCGAGGGTTGCGGAACCGTCTTTTCGATCACGACCTCCGGTGAAGTACGTGTTCTGCACAGCTTCAAGGGGGGATCGGACGGCAACGTTCCCTTAGCCGGGCTGACGCTGCTGAACGGAAAACTCTACGGCGTTACCTTCGTTGGCGGGACGCGCCACCCGTGCGGACAGTACATCGGAACGGGCTGCGGCACGGTCTTTGAGGTCAGCATGTCAGGGGAGGAACGCATCGTCTACCGATTTAGGGGCGGTAAAGACGGCGCGGCTCCGGAAGGAACGCTGCTCGCACTCGACGGCAAACTGTTTGGCACGACATACTCCGGCGGTGATAAAACGTGCGACCGTTCGAGGTGCGGTACCCTCTTTGAGGTGACCACGTCCGGAAGCGAAGAGGTGCTCTATCGTTTCAAAGGCGGCAAAGATGGCGCGAATCCGCAGGCCGGGCTGATAAGCGCCGGCGGCGCACTCTTTGGCACGACGACTGCGGGCGGCGCGGCGTGTTACGGTTCCGGTTGCGGGACGATCTTCAAAGCCACTGCTGCCGGCGCAGAAGGCGTACTCTACAGGTTCAAAGGTATACCCGACGGCGCATATCCCACGTCGCAGCTCACCGAGGTCAACGGCGCGTTGTACGGCGTTACGCCCGGTGGTGGCGCGCAATGCGACGCGCCCAGTGGACTCGACACCGGTACAATCTTCGAACTCACCAAAACCGGCACCGAGAAGATCGTGCATCGTTTCGCGTGCGAAACGTACTCGAGTGACGGCGCCGAGCCCGCCGCGGCGGTGGTCCATTCAGCGCAGAAACTTTACGGCACGACGACGTCCGGTGGGCATTACAACGGGGGAACTGCGTTCGCGCTCAGCCTCTAAGCGGCCGCGTCCTTCCGTAGGGCTCAGAGCGCGTTCGGTTTTGGTGCATACTGATTCTCCGCAAAAAATGCGGAGAATCTATCGGTTCTGGCAAAGCTTCCGCCGCGCCCGCGAGGCCGCATCGCGCTAGCCGGCGTGGACGCTTAGCCTAGAAGCTTAGACGCCTCGCGGCTGCGCGGCCCGGCACGGATCGCGTTGCGCTCGACGCTCGCAGCACAGAGACTTAGCGGCTCGCAATGTGCAATGAGCGAAGCCGCCGCGCTGCGAGGCATGCTCGGCTGCAACGCGAGCCACGCAGCGTGCAAAGCCAAGCCGCTACGCGCGATGCGGCCTCGCATGCGCGAAGCCGTGCAGAGGGGTAGAGGCACGGGGGCTCCGACCGCTCCCGCAGGTGCAACCGATGTGTAGCTGAATCGATCTCGCATGGATCGCGTTCGGTGGATCCTTGTTCGAATTGCGGCTGCCGTCGCAGGCGCTGTTGCGGTGGGCGTCGTGGCCGCAATCATCCTGACCGTTGTCGAAATCTTGACATGTGGACCAACGTGCACGTCGATCGCCTTCAGCGGAAACACCTCGCGTTGCGTGGCTTATGGTTCAACATGTGGCGACGCCACCATGCAGCTGCTGTTCAACCTGATTTGGACGCCCGGATTCGCTCTTGCCCTAGGAATCATACCGGGCATCGTAGCGTTAACGATCACCCCGGCGAGGAAATACCCGTGGCGGTCGCTCCCCGCACTAGTTTTTGCAACGCTCCTCGGTTTCTCGATTTGCGTTTTCCTCGCATCGCACTGGGATGGCGGTTCAAGTCTTGGCGGCCTTGTGACGTTGATCGTGGTCCCTACAGCAACAGGTCTCGCAATGGCTTGGAATATAGACCGCCTGCCGCCATTCTTTCGTTTGCAAGCAAGACGAGCTTAGCCCCCCATCGCAGGCGCAAGAACGGCCTCGCGATCGCGACGCCTGCAGAGGGGTAGCGCGTGTGGGGCTAGCGGCGAGGCCGACTCCATCGCGGTTCCGTGTACGAATCGTTTCCTCGCGGTATGATCTGAGAAACCCCGATCTCTAACGAACCAATTACCCACGGAGTCGAAGGCTTTGCGCGACTGTCGAAGGCATGGAGAAAACCTTGGTCTGAAGCTTGATCATCCGTGATAAAGAGGATGTTGGCTGCCCTATTGGTTTCAAATCCTGATTGTCCAACGAAACGGGGCGTGACGATGGCAAAGTGCCAAGTCCGCCCTAGATAGACGACTGACGTTCTCAGATTTAGCAGCCATTTCCCATTTGCGTCACCAACGATCGTAGCTACGAAATCGAATCGTCCTTCATTCTCGTCAAGAAACTCCCACGGATCGCTCACAGCTATTGTGACCTAGTTGCGGCTCCATGGCCTACCGCTGACGGCTCGCTGCTTGATCGCATGTGCAAATGGGCAAGTGCGGGGTGGTTACAAAGCTCCTGTCCCGGATTTGGATAAATCCACTATGTCAACTTCCGATCGCCTTAGTAAGACAAGGCTGCCCCGCTTAACGCTGCCGAAGTCTGTTGAAGCGACCGCCTCCACATATTCGAAGTCGAATGTTTTATCGGCATCTCGAAAGTCAAAAACATCAACGTAGTATAGCTTGACACCCAAACCTTCGCTTCCAACATCTGCGGCAATCCACGCGATCTCATTCCCGCGCTCGTCCGTCTGCAGTACAACGGGTGAAGGCACAAATGGCAACGCCTAGGGCGGGAATGTATCCTGTAACGGAGCCAAGTCCTGGAATCCTATGATCGGCTGTTCGTTTTGTGTTTAGCGGCGTCGCTTCCCTCAGGTCGTCCAGAACCAACGCGTCCAAAAGGGCCTGGGAAACATCTGGAAAAGCAACAGTGCCTTTCAACCGATGCCGCAGCGCCAGATTCCATACAACTCGCAAACAGTCTCGATACTCATCGAACTGATCGTTTAGATTTTGCATCCCTACGTCTGTTGGGTGTAAGCGTCGGGCCTGGAACTTGCGCCTACTTTCCAGGCTGCACCATATTCACCAGCGCAGCGGCAAACTTCTGACGATTCAGAAATGGGTCGGGAGCATCCGACGGTAACTGCGCGTCCTTTGCCGCCGCCGGCATACGCACTCGGGTCAACATATCCGGATCCGCCACCGCCGCCACCCGCGTTGATCTCGTAGGCGCTACCGCCACCTCCGCCGCCGTAGTAACCGCCGCCGCCGTCGCAGGCACACCGGCCGCCGCTGCCTCCGGCGCCGCCGTGGTGGCCGCCGCCATTCCCGCCGAGACCCGCGCAACCCGGCCCCCCGGAAGATTCTTCGCCGCCGCCTGCGGCGATCACGATGCGGTCCTGGAGCGAGTGGCCGCCTTGCCGAACGTCGGAAGCGCCGCCGCCTCCCCATCCTACGCCGGTCCCTCCTCCGTCGCCGCCGCCCGCGCCGCCGTTGAAGCCGCCGTCGTTCGGGTTCGTGACCGAAGTTGTATTCGATCTCCGCGGGCGCCTATCACGATGATCGTAACCTCCGTGACGTTGCACGGCACTGTAAACCGCAGTTCCGCGCCCGTGTAAAGATATGTCTTGTGGCACGCGGCGCAAACTCCGCAGTGCCTCGCTTTGTTCGGTGCTTGCTGCTCAGTTCAGGCGCAGCAACCGGGCTGCTCCGCCGAAAGGCTGCGAGGCGGGCTTTGGTGAGGCCCGAGACGGTTGCTTAGCACGGAACCTCCGACTTTGCACCGAACCTTCTGCTATCAAGCATCGGTGACCTCAGGAGCAGGGCAATTGAATATCAACGCTAACCGTGCTGCGCTTGGCATCTGCGCAGCGACCGTGTTGTTTGCAGGGTGCGGCTCGTCGCGCCCGCCGATCGGGGCGCCGACTGCAATGCAACAAAGCCACGCGCTTCCATCGTCCTACCGCGTGTTGTTCGACTTCCGCGGACGCAACGGAGCATACCCGTACGCGGGCTTGCTCAACGTGAACGGCACGCTATTTGGCACGACTGCCGTCGGCGGTGCGAACGGCAACGGAACCGTCTTTAGCGCAACGACGACTGGCGACACGAAGGTACTGTACAGCTTCGGAGGCGGCTCCGACGGAGTGCGGCCGTGGGCGGCCTTCTTCAACGTAAAGGGTACGCTGTATGGCACGAGCTTGCACGGCGGCGGTCGCGGATGCGAAGATCACTCTGGCTGTGGAACCAGTTTTGCGTTCACCCCGTAGCGATTCCTTTCTACTCAAAGAGGAGCAAAACGTTAATGAATTCGGTTGGTTTAGTGAAATACGCCAGTTCTCTGGTTGCACTCACGATATGCGCGGCGTGCAGCGGCTCGGCCGCGCCGTCAACCGGTGGGCTCAATTACCAATACATCGGTAAGATGCTCTTCGTGAATGGAAGGCCGGTAACGGCAGCGCGTATGAACCCCATGCCCCGTTACGCTACCCTTCTTCCCGACCGGCACGCGAGTTCGAAGACTTTTGAGTACGTCTTCAGTTACTACGAGACGTATGCCAGCATCTTCGACTATCCAAAGAGCGTTAAGGAGATCGGGAAAATCAATGGTGACGGTGGTCAAGGGTGCACGAACGTCCTCTACGGCTATGGGAAGAAGATCTTCTGGAACGTCGGTGGCGAAACCCAGATTACGGAGTACAAGGTTCCGCAGACGCCGATCAAGACGCTGTCCGTCTCCTACTCTTTTCCGACCAGCTGCGCCATGAATGCCGGCGGCGACCTTGCAGTCGGGATCTTCGAAGAGTCGGGGCCGGGTGGCGGCGACGTCGTCATCTTCAAGAACGCGAGCGAACCGGGTATCGTTTACACCACGCCCTTGTCTGCTGAGTACTTCGACGGCTACGACACCAAGGGGAACCTCTTCGCGGACGGCTTGACCCGCAGCGGTGCCTTCAAACTTATCGAGCTCCCGAAGGGCAGCAGCAAGTTCGAAGGGATCACAACGAGCAACTCGGTGCGGTTCCCTGGCTCCGTGCAGTGGGACGGCACGTACGTCACCGTCTTCGATCAGAGTGCGGATGACTTCTATCAGTACACGATCAGCGGAACGAAGGCAACGTTGAAAAATACCATATCGATCACCGGTTCCGGCGACTGCGCGCAGACCTGGATCGTTAAGGGGCTTGTCTATTGCGGGGACTCGGGTAACGACGGCGGCGAGGTTTTCAAATACCCGGCCGGCGGTTCACCGATCGCGATCTTCACGGGCAATTTCGACACGCCACTCGGCGTTGTGGCAGCCCAGAAGTAACCCAGCGCTACTAAAACGTCTGACCGTTGGTGAGCGCGAGCCCTGCGAGCGACTGACCGGCGTTGCTTTCGATCTGCAGCGATTCACTCGGGGCGAGTGGATAGGCAAGTCCCACATGTGGAAGGGTTGGAAGGACGCTAAAAGCAACGGCAAAGTCGTATTTCGCTGGCAATGACCAAGCTCGTGACTCCGTTTGGCTTTGCGTCGACCACAGATGAGTTACGGCGGCCCGAAGCGGAAAGGCTCGCTGATAGTTGCCGCCGGTGTCCGCGTAATTGACAGGCGTCGTCGGGAAGTAGAGTATTCCCGTGAAGTTGCAAGTGCAGGTGCTGAAATTGATGGTCGCGCTCTGCCAAGGGGGCCGATAAAAGAGCACGCCGTTGTAGTTTCCGTTTGTCGGAGCCGATAGCGTCAGGCGCGCACTGCTGAAGTTCGTGTCCTGCACGTTCGCAGTCATGTAGATCGTGACGCCGCTGCCGGAAACGTTCGCACCGTTGACGTGGAACTGACCATTGATCACGTAGAGGCCGGGATTTAGCGTGTCGGTACCGGAGAGAGACAGGTTGTTGTAGCAGCCTGGGGAGAGCGTGAAGTTACTGTAGTGCCGGGATGGGCCGCACTTGGAGATCGACGGCGGATGGTCCCTCAGATAGGAACAACCGGGAATCGTGGGACACGGGTCGTTCATGGTAGGTCCCGGAGCCGGTGTCGCCTCCGGGAACTCCGCCCCGATCTCGTTCGGAGGCGGGCCTGAGTAGAGGATCTTCGCCGCGGTGATGGTGGAGTAGCTCATGTTCGCCGTGTCGTTGACGTAGATGTAGCAGTTTGGCGCGATGATTTGCGAGTTGCTGAAGTTCGACGCCTCACTCGTACTAAAGACTTGATTGGGCGCGCGATGCTCGAGAGAGCTTATTTCATTGTCGTGTGCCGTTCAGGTCGATCGGCGCGGCCTCGAACGAAGTCGAAAGCACGACGAGCGTGACGATGTGGACCGACGCCGGTTCGAGGTGGTTGAGCACTTGCTCGAGATGCGCGACATCCTTGACCACCGCTTGCGCGATGAATGAGAACTCGCC
>PMTY01000126.1:0-618 GCA_003167155.1 Candidatus Cybelea tumulisoli | reverse complement strand
AGGCGCCGGATTCTTTCGGCGACGCTCGTCGCTGAAAGCCCCACCGCCTTGCCGATTTCCGCAAAGGAATCGCGAGCGCTCTCCTGGAGCGCACGGAGGATCGAGCAGTCGAGTCGGTCGAGAGCGTGGAAACGCGGGCTTTTTGCCGTGATTCCTCCTATTTCATGGCGGCGAGCCTGCTTTTTCGCTGGATTCTGCATGGTCTCCGTTCGCTCGCACGCTTACAATCTGAACGTGATCGACTGCACGCTGGTTACCTGTGAAAACGTGCCGGCACTCGATCCCGACGACCGGCTGTTGGCGCGCGAGCTTCAACGGCGCGGNNAGCCGGTTGTGCCTCCTGCGTTCGACCTGGGATTACCACGAGCGCTGCGACGAGTTCCTCGCTTGGGTCGAGCGCGCAGGCTCGCTCACCGTCTTGAAAAACGATCCGCACGTGCTGCGCTGGAACGCGCACAAGTCGTACCTTTTGGAGCTCGAACGGCACGGCGTGCCGGTCGTGCCGACGGCTTGGGTTTCGCGCGGAGAGCCGTGCGATTTGGCGCAGCTTGCGCAGGCGCGCGGCTGGCCCGACGTCGTCCTCAAGCCAGCGAGGGGCGCGGCCTCACACGAGGTTAC
>PMTY01000179.1 GCA_003167155.1 Candidatus Cybelea tumulisoli | reverse complement strand
GCCCGCGACGAGAACGCGGTTCGCCAAGCCATCGCCGCCCTGCCGTACGTCCGAAGCGCCGCCCCCGCCGCCACCGATGATGGCATAGTCGTCTCCGCCGGTGGCTCCGCCGTTGAAGCCGCCGGTCGCTCCCGAGCCTTCCCCGCCGACGTACATTGCCAGCGTCTCTCCGGGGGTAACCGGAATCATGGCGTGCACGCGTCCGCCGCGGCCACCCAAGCCTCCGTCTTTATAACCGCCGGTACCCCCACCAGCACCTCGGGCAAGAACCGAGAGCCATTTGACGCCGGAGGGCACCGTGAACTGCTGCTCGTTGCCCGTGTAAAAGAAGGTATGGTGGTGCGAAAGGACCTTGCCNNAACGACTCCCGCAGCCTCCGAGCGTCACGGCAACTGCGCAAATTCCTATTGCGAATCGGCAAAACTCTGAAGTCCTCATTGGCCCTACCTCCTACAGCACGAACGGCTCGCCGGCCAGTTTCGATAGATGGTCAAATGCCGGCACCGCAGTAATGTTCGAGATCCGGGGAGCACTACTTCTTCCGATGATCTTCGACCGATTCGACTCGCTGCGCCAGAAGTATCTGCTGTATTAGGTCAACAAATGTGAAGCCCGCTTGGAACCGGCAGAGGGTCAACGGGAGACGACCAAGACGCACCATCGTCGTGTGACACGTAGAGGCGTCCCGAGCGGTCGATCACAGCGACGGTTGAATCTCGGGTCGCGATGCAGTTGGTGTCGGCGCCACCCTCGATCCACTCCGGCATGCCTCCGTCCAACGGCTGCAGCGGGCCGTCGCTATCGATCGGGCGTCGATAGATCGCGCCCTGCATCGCAAACGGGTCGGTGGCTGCCGACACGAAAATGTCGTTTCTTCCAAAAGCAACGGCAGAGCAATGATGAGCGTGAAGTCCCCGTTGTTCGATAGTCCATGTCGCGCCGCCATCGCGACTCATGCAAAGACCCTTTGCCGCTGCCGCGATCACGACATCGGGTCGGGTCGGGTGCGCACAGACCTGGTGAACGTCGCTATCGATATCGATCGTGGGCCGCCAGGTTAAGCCGCCATCGGTCGATCGCGGAACTCCGCCAACGTGCACGTTGACAAGAAGCACGTCGCCATCGCACGTCGCCGCGATCGAACGAACTCCAAGCGGCGGCCCCATCACCTTTCCGTCGACGACCGCCGTTCCTGCGTACCACTTATCGCGACCCTCTACGGCGGCAAAACCCGTCAGGATTTCTTGCCTGCCGTCAGGATCAACGCGCAGGATGCGCGCGTCGTCGGTTCCCACGAACACAACGTCGCCAAGTGGTGCGCAGCAAGAAAGCTCGAAGTCGCTCTTTGCTACCTCAGTCCACTCGCCCTCAGACGATCGGCGACAAAGCGAATGGCCGCCAACAATTGCGAGCGCTCTTCCATGTTCGTCGGCCACCAGACTTCGAACCGATTGATCGGCGAGTTCTTGATGGACCATTTTCCCAGTGACGCGCAATAGCCCGCTGTCCCACGTTGCTACTAGAATGGAGGGGGTCGTGCGCACGCCTTCATGTCCTCGATTTCCATCGCCTCAACCTTCTTTAGATAACAGGCCAGCCCGTCGGCGGCGCCTGTAAGCCGCCGCAGCTATGACTACTTCTTTCCTTTGCTGACCACCGCGCCGAAGGGGTCGGTGAAGCCCGTGAGTGTCTTCCTTGGGCTCCCGCCGCCTGGGTAACTCCAGAACATGGCGTTTGCGCTATAGACGTTGGGCCCGATGATTTTCTTGTGGTCGATGAAGGACTGAAATACGCCGTCGGAGTCGGTGAGCGTCGTTGAACCTGCCACCGTCGCGCTCGAGCCGGAGACGTTGAGCTGGTAGGTCACACCCCCCGTCGCATCGCCGACGGTGATATACTTTCCGTCCCACTGAACCGTGCCAGGCGTCTTTATCGTCTGGTTGAGTGTGATGTTGGTAAATGTACTGCCACCCTTGGGAAGCTCGGCAAATGCGAAGCTGCCGCCGGTCTTCGTCTCGCCGTCCATAAAGAGATTGCCCTTGTTGTCGTAACCGAGGGAAAACACAAGGTATAAGCCGGGATCGGTGTATGTCGTCGGCGTGCCTTGGGCATCCGCATAAATTGAAACGCCACCAGAGTTGCTGCTCTCACCTGCGAAGTTTGCGGCAGCGAGATTCCCGGTCGTCGGGTCAATGGCGCACCCCTCGAGAAGATAACCCGGATCGCTCAGCGTCCCGACTGAGCTCGTGCCGCCATGTGCGTACTCGACGATCTCCTGCGAGGAAAAGAGCGTTATCCATACGTCGCCCTTCGCGTCTACGCACTCGCCCTGCGGCTCGGCGAAGCCCGTGAGCGTGCCCTCCAACTTGCCGCTCGGATACGAGAAAACGTAAACGTCACCACCCTCGTCAGAGATGTAGAGCAGGTCTTTCTTCTTAGCATCTGGAGCCATCCAGGGCCGCCGGTGATCGACGCGAGAAACCTTCGCCGAACCGAAGGCTGCGAGCGATGGCGGTCCAGCGCTGCTGCAGCCGGCGCAGGCGGCAACGGCCGCGCAAAGGCCGATTGTGTAGCTGACCAAACGCAAAACCTTCATGAAAGACGCTCCTTTTAAGAACAGCCGTAAGTTGAAAAAGCGTCTTGCAACGGTGCGGCGACGAACCCTCCGGCCCAGTGCTGACCAAAAGATGACACGTCGTGCGATACGCTTACTCGTGGAGTGCTGCGCGCACTTCTGCGGCAAACCGCAGCGCCGAACCGCCGACGCCGAGTTGGCTCGCGGTCTCGTACGCCCGAGATAGGGAGTGCGGGTGCCCGTGCGCGGCAAGGGCAGCGAGCGCGGAGGCGGCCTCATCACGCGCCGCGGCGAGATTGCCCAAAGCCCAGTGCGCGTCCGCGGCGACNNGCGACTCCTTCGGAGGCCGCAAACGCCTCCGACGGTTCGCCAAGACGCAGGTACGCTTCGGCTGCGGCAAGCGGACCGCGCACCTCAAAGAGACCACCGTGGGCTTGCGCGCACACCTCGCGTGCGAGCGCGAGCCCTCGCTGGGGATCTCCACCGAGCGACTCCGCCATCGAGAGGATCAAGGCTTTATCGGCAATCTGCGCCGCATTGCTCGTGGTGCGCGCCAACCGCAAGGCCATTTCTCCGAAGTGCCGCGCCCGCGGGAAATCGCGGCTCGCCGTCAGATGCGAGCAGAGCATCCCGGTTGCATCGGAAACGCCCGTCGGATCTTGCCCGCTTTCAAATATAGCGAGTGCTTCGAGCGCATACTCAACGGCACGCGACATCCCGCCGACCACCAGCGCCTGAACCAGGCTGAGTTCTAAGAACAGCTGCCCCAGAAGACTCGGCGGCTTGTGCCGCAGGCGGTCGAGCAATCCGCGCGCTCGGCCGAGCGACGCGAGCGCGCCTGAAGCGTCGCCGTGCAGGCACGCGAGTTCGGCGCAGCGGAACAGAACTCCAACCGCAGAGCGAATCTCGTGGCGATCGGCCGCGGGCTGCAATCGCTCGGCGGCGCCGGCCGCCCGGCCGAGACTGTTTGATGAGCGCGCCAGATCGGTCTCCTGCCAGCCGACGTAGGCGCAAGCCATCTGGACGTCCAGATCGACGGTTGCACTCTCGCTATCGCTTGCGATCTCGGCCGCGCGTTCGACGGCACGCTCGAAGAATCGTCGGGCTCGATCGTCATCGCCAACGTCCGCTGCAATCTCGACGCCATAGCACAGCGCGCGAACGCTATGTTCGGCACTCAAGGCTTCGTACGCGATCGCTTCGAGCCTCCAAAACGCTGCCCCGTAATCGCCCACGAGGCGCAGGTTCGCAATGTGGTCCAGATCGAGTTCGAAGCGGGTCGGCATGGAACGTGCCGGCCGTTGCGGCGCCGCCAGACTCGAAGGAATCAACGCGAGTAATCGTTCGAACGCACGGCGGCGCTCGCGATAGAATTCGCGCAGCGATATGCCGAGGTCGCCGGCAACCGTAGCGTGCTTATCGCCGCGCAAATCGCAGCGCGTCACGATCGCGCGCTGCCGCGCAAAGTGAATGTTCCGTCCGATCGGGCCGGAATCGAGCGTGGCAACCGCCGACAGAACTGCCGCTCGGGCGCGCAAGAGCGCCAGGCTCTCGGCGCCTTCGTACGCGCTTCCGTCGGGCTTCACGAATGCTTCGCGCAGCAGCAGACTGCCGCGCAGCGTCGCGGCGTCGTCGAGCTTGCGCAAGAGGCGCGCGAGCGCGACAAACTCTGAGGGCCGCGCGTTCAGCATGGTGAGTCCCTAAGTTTCCCAGGAACACGGAGGAGCCTCCATGTCGCGTGCGCGAAAGCGCCGGGTTCCATGCAATTCTTTCGTTTCGCCGCCGGCGTCGCGCTGGGCGCGTCGCTCCTAGTAGCCGGATGCTCGGCCGGATCCGAGTTAGCCGGCAGTCGCGCTTGGATCGCACCAGCGGCCAAGAAATGCACGCAGCGACTTTACGTTTCGAGCTATAAACTCAACTACGTCGACATCTACTGCACGACCGGGCACAATCAAGCGCCGATCGGCAAGATAACCGACGGCATCAACGGACCCGAAGGCGCCAACGTCGACGGCAAAGGGAACCTCTACGTCACCAATACGACGGCCAACACGGTGACGGAGTACGCGCCGGGCAGCACGACGTCAAGCTTTAGCTATTCCTCGGGTCTCGGGTACCCGGCCGGCGTAGCGATCGATCGCAAAGGGGACGTGTACGTAACGAGTCTGCGCCCCGCATCGCTCGAGGTTTTCCCGCAAGAATCAAACTCGCCGAAACTAAAGATTACCGATCTTCCGTACCCGATCGACGTCGCGCTCGATCGCTCGGGAAACGCCTACGTCACGACCTATTCCACCGGCTACAAGGGCGGCGAGATCTTCGAGTTTTCGCCTGGAAGCACAGGGGGCAAGAACCTCGGGATCGCCACCAAGGAGCCCGGCGGCATCGCCCTCGACAAAGCCGGCGATATCGTCACGGCCGATCAGGGCCTGCCCGGCGTGCTGGTCTTTCCACCGGGCAAGAAGGTAGCGTCAAAAACCTTCGGGCAAAACGCGATCGACCCCGACGCGGTCCGCCTGTCGTCCGATGAGAAACAGGTCTACGTCGGCGATGCGGTGGGTAATGCCGTGTACGTGTACGATTATCCCAGCGGAAAGCTGGTGGACACGATCACCGATGGGGTCGATGGGCCCAATGGTTTAGCGCTCGATCCCGCCGCCCCACTGTAACTCGCGCAAAGGAGCACCCCGTGCAAAAAGTCTTTCGTAATTATCGCAACGTTTTGATCGTGACGCTCGCGCTTTGCGCCGGCTGCGCGGCCGGGTCGACGACCGGCGGAGCGTTTGCGCCCGCTGGTTCTAGCGCCATCGAGCAAGCGGCCCGAGTGCACGCGGCGCTCGGCAAACCGGAACCGGCGCATCGAGCCGGAGGCTGGCTTTCGCCCGCGGCAAAACACGCCAAGCAGTTGATCTACGTATCGGATTTCACCGGCAACGCCGTCGAGATCTACTCGGCGAGCGGAACTGGCCAGAGCCCCATCGGTAAGATTACCGACGGCATCAGCGGGCCCGAAGGCAACTGCGTCGACGCCCACGGCGATCTCTTCGTTACCAATGTGACGAACCAGACTATCACGATGTACCCGCACGGGAGCACGACCTGGAAGCTCCAGTACACGGGGTTTGCCTATCCGACCAACGTCGCCGTCGGCGCGAACGGCATGGTCTACGTGGACGATTTGGTCGGTGAAAAAGTCGTCGAGTTCCCGCGCGGCAAGACCCGCTCGAAGCTGACGATCGACGTGACGTATCCGCAAGGCGCCGCGCTCGATTCGAAAAACAACCTCTACGTTTCGTACAACACGGGGAGCCACGGCGGCGGCCCCGGCACGGTCAACGAGTACGCGCCAAAATCGACGAAGGGCACCGACCTGGATCTGCCGATCGTTTGGTCGGCCGGCGACGCAATCGACGGAAGCAACGACGTCGTCGTGGCCGACCAGGGATCCGGGAACAACGCGGCCGTGTACGTCTTTCCGCCGGGTTCGACGACACCGTCGGAAACGATCACGCAAGGCATCGAGGATCCGTTCCGGCTCGCGTTTGACTCAACGTACAAGTATCTGTACGTTGCCGACCCCGAGGTCAACGCGCTGCTCGTGTACGATTATAGCTCCGGTACTCTCGTCAACTCGATTACGAGCGGATTGAGCTCGGTGTACGGCGTGGCCGTCTCACCGGCGCCGAAGTAGCCGATGCTCGGGTTTCGCGTTCTGGTCGTCTGCGCTGGCGTCGCGGCATTGGCTGGATGCGCGAGAGCTACGGGCGGCGCTCTTCTCCCCGGTGGAGCAGGGACCGCGACGCACAGCTCGTGGATTCAGCCAGACGTTAAGAAGAAATCGCTGCTGTACGTTTCCTCGGTGTTGAGCAATGACGTGTACGTCTATTCGTATGCAAACCAGCAGCTCGTAGGGACGCTCACCGGCTTCGAGCAGCCCTACGGCCTCTGCGCCGACAAGACGGGCGACGTGTGGATCGTGAATGACGGCGCGCAGCAAATTGTCGAGTACAAACATGGCGGTACCTCGCCAATCGCGACGCTCAGCGACTCGGGCGAGTACCCTGAGGGCTGCGCCGTCGATCCGACGACCGGCAACCTAGCCGTCACGAACTTCTACAGCACCAGCGGTAACGGCAGCGTCTCGATCTACGCGCACGCGTCGGGCGGGCCGACGACGTATTCGGATCCGTCGATCGCAAACTTTCGCTTCTGCGGCTACGACGACAAGGGCAACCTGTTTGCAGACGGCGCCACTACCAGTTCGGAGTTCGCGTTCGCCGAACTTCGCAAGGGCGGCAGCACTCTGACCAACATCGCCCTGCAGCAAAAGGTCGAATGGCCCGGCGGCGTTCAGTGGGACGGCAAGTACGTGGCCGTCGGAGATACCGATGCCGGCATTCTCTACCGGACGAACGGTGCCGGCGGCAAGGTGAAGGGCTCGACGACGCTCGCCGATTCCAATTACGTCAATCAGTTCTGGATCGCGGACAAGAGCGTCGTTGCGCCGAGCCAAGACGGTGGCGACGTCGGCCTTTATACCTACCCGGCGGGCGGTGCTCCAAGTAAAACCATCAGCGTCGAGGAGCCGTTCGGCGCGGCGCTGAGCAACTAGCGACTGACGGCCAAAGGACAGATATGGAACTTCGACGGAACGATCGCGTGCTCATCAAGAACCTTGGAATCGAAGGGGAAGTCATCGAGGTCGACACGCGGTCGATCGTCGTTCGCTACAAGAAGGACGACGGCGAACTCATCGAACACCGCTTCCAGCCCGACGATCTGGAGTATACGCCCAAGCCGCACTTGGAGTAACCTACGCAGTTCCGTTCGCGCCGGCATCGACGAAGCGATCCAGAAGGTCGCTAGCGCTCTGGTTACCCTTTAGCGTGGCGTCAAAATGCGCGACGGTAAGTCCGGCGACGATGCGATGTGCCTCCGTTTCTGGTCGAAGATCGGCAAAGGCGCGCATTTCTTGCTGGATCCATTGGAGTTCCGGCGGAAATGCCATGGTGCGCACGCGTTCGTGCTGCTCCTCGGCGCGATCGACGAAATGCAAGTGGTCGACGCCTCTGAGCACGACCAACCTCCTGAACGAAGGTACGCGATCGAAAACATCCCGAATGCAATCGAGGGGAATTGACACGTCGCTATCGCCGGCAATCACGAGCGTCGGCGCCTCGCGATCCCAAGCGAAGTCGAGAGTTGCGGGAATTATACCGGGGCGCGGACGGGAGGCTCCGGCAGGTGCCAAAGCCACGACCGCCTCGATGCGGCTCACCTTCGACGGTGCGGCGAGCGCCGTCCATCCGCCGAAGCTGTGCCCGACAATCCCAACTCGTTGTCGGGCGTTACCAACGACCCCCAAGAGAAACTGAATATCTGGCACGCGAGCTTCGATCAACGCACGCAACCGCGCGTTCTTCTCCTCCGGATCGGCAGCATCGCTTGGTCGCGGCAAGGTATGGTCGGAATGATCCAACGAGGCGACCGCGTAGCCATGGCTCGCGAGATGCTCGCACAGGAAGCTTGACGACGTCTTCGAGCCTCCGCTGAAGTGCGAGAACAGAATCAGAGCACTCGGCGCTTGACCAACAGGATTCCACGAAGCGCAACAAAATTGACGACCGCGCCGCACGTCGTCGGCCACGAACTCCCTCGCCTCGACGTCATGCGGTCCGCGCGCAAAAGGATCGTACACTATGCCGCGCCCGCGGCCAGGCTGCTCATTTCCAGGAGCGTTTCGGCGCTCGGCGAGGATCCGCTTCCTTCACGAGACGCCCAAAGGACACGTAATCGCTACCATCCAACCAGGAAATCTGTATGACTGAATCGTCCATCACCGCTCGGGCAATCATTCCTACGTTGAGATACGACGACGCACCGCGCGCCATCGAATTTCTTTGCAAAGCGTTTGGCTTCGAGCGCAACGCCGTGTATGAAGGGAGCGAGGGCCGGATCGATCACGCGCAACTTAACCTCGGTGCGAACTTCATCATGCTGGGATCTGCCGGCAACGAAGCGGGCTGGCCGAGTAAGACGCCACGTGCGCTCGGCGGCACGACGGGCGGAATCTACGTCGTGCTCGAGCGCGATGAGGACGTCGACGCGCACTGTGCGCGCGCTCGTGCCGCCGGCGCAACGATCATTCGCGAACCCGAATCACCTGAGTACGGGGGGCGAAACTACGGCGCGACGGATTGCGAAGGCTACTTGTGGGGCTTCGGCAGCTACCGGCCCGAAACAGAGGAGTAAAGATGATCAGCGATGCACCGAATGCGGCGAAAATCACCTCGTCGGTAATACGACGGTAAAGGCTTTTCCGAGCGAACCGTAACCGCCTAGGCTACGCCGTCGAGCGAATCGGCGGCGTAGCCTGGCGCGAGAGCTCGCGCAGCTGCGAGCTAAATCAGACGTTCCCTAATTCGATACGGCGATCGACGACGGGTGCGTGACCGAGAGCGTGTGTTTCGGAGGGTTGCCCACCTTATAGTTCGCGGGATACTCAGTGACGGTACCAGTCGAGCCGCCGCCGCTGTTCGAGACGTGAAGCACGCCCTTTGCGTCAATTGCAAGACTCACGGGACCGCTGACGCCGTTGGTGATCGTCTTGGAGGGGATCGTCGCATTTGGTGGATATTCGGTTACGCTGTTCACGGCGTCGTTGCCGACAAAGAGATCGCCCGATTTATCTACCGCAAGCGAAAACGGAATGTCGGCGCCCGAGCCAGAGAACGTAATCGTTTTTGTGGGTGTCGAGCTTCCGCTGGCGTACTCGGTTACGGTGTCGGTGCCGCTGACATATGCTCCCGCTCCCAAGCCGCAGTTGAGGCAGTTTGCAACGTACAGGTTATTGCTGGAGTCGACGGCCATTGCGACCGGCTCGTTAATGCCCGTCGTAATCGTCTGCATCGGCGTTGTCGCTCCCGGCGCGTATACCAGCACCTGATCGCTCCCCTTTTGGCCGGTCGAACAAACGACGCAATTGGCGACGTAGAGATTCTTCGAGCTATCGACAGCCAAACCCAGGGGATAGGTTACCTGAATGGTGGCAGAAGGATTGCCGCTCGTGTAGCCTGCTGGATACTCACTGACCGAACCCGAGCAGCTCGGCGAGTAGCATCCGAGGTTGGAGGCATAGAGCGTCCCAGAAGAATCGATAGCCAGATCGAACGGATACTTAATTCCGTTGGTTATCGTGACCGACGGCGTGTTCGTGTGCGGCTTGAGTTCGACGACATTGTTAATGCCGGCCTGACCGGTCAGGCACGTGGTGCAGTTCGCGACGAACAGATTGCCGGAGGCATCGAAGGCGAGGCCCACCCAAGGGGCGGCGATACCGTTGCTCACGGTCCGGCGTAAGTTCGGTCCGTCGGCGCCATACATCGATTCGGAACTCGGGCTGTTCGTGTACGTGTAGCAAGGTCCGCAACTGCTCACGGCTAGCGTGGGACCAAGGGGTCTGGCATTTCCATCGCGCTGGTGCCCCTGGGGCACCTGGACGACGGAGACGCCGGTCGCGGGAACCGTCGAATCGTTTCGGCCGTCGCAGGCGGCCAGCCCTAACAACACTCCCGCCGCCAATGCGACAGTCGCATAACTAATAGTACGCTTCATACACGCTCCTCAAAGCACATAGAAAATAGCAAAAGGTCTGTCGCAAGTATGACATTGCACGGCTCCTATCGTGTCGGCCAGAGCGGAGCCTAACTCGAAACGCTGATCGCGAAGACCGGATGCACTTCCCATAGAGACTGCGCGCAATGGCCGACGCCACGCCCACCGCCGGGGGAAGACGTACCACCGTGTGCGGTGTCGTAGAATAACTGGCCGATAACCGAGACGTCCTCGCCGCGCGCGAGTCCTTTCGCCTTTGCCTCTGCTGCCCCAATCATCTGTGCGAGCGGCTGCTGCTCGATGTAGGCAGAGTTGGGTACCTCGACGACTGCACAGGTGTCGCTATTGGCCGAGTCGCCGAGATCGACGTGGAAGTCTCCGTCGTCGTGCTCGCAGGTCGACGCCAGCACGACCCCGGAGACGCGGATGAAGTTGCCTTCGCGCAACTGACGACCCCCGATGGTCACTGGATCGGGAATTCGTTGGCCACCCAACTGCGCCGTGAGAAGCGCGAACGGCGCCGACGGGGGCATTTCACCCTTGTCGGATACGGTCTGCGCGATCGACGCGGCCTTGGCCACAAGTCGCGGCGTAATTCCGGGCAGCGACAGGGTGAACGGCTGTGCCGGCGAGGCCCAGCGCATTCTAGCCGTGAGCCCCGGCGACGGCTCCGCTAATGCAGCGCCGGTTCTGGTTGCCGTATATGCTCGAAACATCGCAGCACGCGTCGCTTGGTCGACCTCGAGATCCGGTGCGTTGATGAGATCGTCGAGCTTTACGTCGGTGAAATCGGTCGTGGGTTGGCCCGGCGGAACGGAAGTCTTGACGGCCCAGCGCGCGATACCCGGACCGAAGGGGCAAAGTGGATTGGCGGTTTCGTTGGGTCGACTGCTTAGGGCAGAAAGTTGCGCCGCAGGGAAGCTCGCGAAAACGAACGCGGTCGCTGCGACGGCACTCGTGAGGCGCTTTGGAAAGCTCATGTGTTAGAGGGCCAGGGTTAGTCAGCTATCTCAGCATTCCTCTCAACGGCAACGCCGCTTTATCTTCCGTTTACGTTCTCTTAACGCGGTCCGCCGTATAGTTGAGGTATGCGTATGAAGTTGTTGAGCGTCGCGATCGTTATCGCACTAGCCGGCTGTTCGGGCGCCGGAAGCATTCCCCAAGCAGGTCAAACCAATTTGGCACCAACACGCGGCGCCGCCGGAGGTCCGGCGATGCCCGCAGTTACCGCGCCTAAGCGCTTCAAGGTCAGCGTCTTCGTGCACGGCGACTCCACGCGCTATAACCCCGATCCCGTCGTGTTCGATAAAGACAAGCTGTACGTCGCGTATCAGAACGCGACGCAGCCAACTGGAACCGGCGGCAAGAGTACGATCGTCGAGTATAACTCGCGGGGTAAAGCCGTTGGACAGATCGGGCTGAAGGGACGCTGCGACGGCATGCGCTGGAATCCGAACTCGAACCTCATGTGGCTGACGGTCAACGAGGATGCGAACAGCTCGATGTTCACCTGGGATCCGAAGTCGAGGAAGATCACGCACTACGACTTTTCGTCCGCCAAACACGGCGGCGGCTACGACGACCTCGCGTTTAAGGGGGACCAGGCGTTCATCGCCGCTTCGAATCCGAAGCTCAATGCCAAAGGAATCAATAAGGGCCCGGCGCTCGTGAGCGTGGTGCTACGCGGCACAACCGCGGAGGTGACGCCGGTGCTCATGGGCGACGCCGAAGCGAAAGACCTTGTGACCGGCAAGAAGGTGCGGCTCAACCTGACGGATCCCGACTCGACGAGTGTGACGCCAAGGGGCGACGTGCTGCTGGTTTCACAGGCCGACTCCGAAATCGTCTTCATTCACGAGGCGGGAACGAAATCGCAAACCGTGTCGCGCCTGCTCGTCGGTACGGAGCTCGACGACACCCTTTACGCCACCAAGAGCAGCGGATATTTCTTTGTCGTCGATCAAAAGCGAAATACCACCTACTTAATCGCAGGCGGGATGCGCGCGGGCGCGCTCTATACCATAACGCCGGACGACTCGGGCGTGCGCGGTTTCGTCGGAACGGTCGGCAAGACGGGCGGCATCCGGCCGGTCATTACCGGATTCGGAAGCCCGCACGGACTTGCGTTCGTGCCCCGAAACTAAGCGTAGCTCGTGACTTCCTTTGGGTTCGGTCCGTAGCTGTTGTCGCCGGATTGGCTATCTTGGCAGAAGAGCACGATCAGCACCAGGCCCCCCAGCGGTACAAAGTTGAGCAACACCCACCAGCCGTTCATTCCGATGTCGTGGAGACGGCGGACGCTTACGGCTAAACTCGGAATAAAGATAAGCAGCGAGAAAAAATCGACCAGGTACTCGGCGAGTGTCGGCGGGCCGCCGGTTAGCTTGGCGACGTACAGGCCGGCGGCGCCCAGTGCAATGACGATCAGGCAACTGAAGAGCACGAAGAACCAATACTCGCTTCGCCGCGCTCGCCCGGTGAAGACCGCGTACTTCCCAAGGGCATCAAGAAAATAGTTCATTAAACGCTCCATAAAACAGCGTGTGGATCTCTATGCTTGCCTGCTTCTTGCCCGGGGGGTCTCTCTACCTGCCACGGCGCCCGGCGGCCACCGAAAAATCGGTACGACGCCGCTGGACGCTTTACTTCCGGAGTGGGCTACGAGAAGCAGTAGGAGTCGGACGAGGCGTCGCCGCCTTGCAGGCGCACCTGATGCACGCGGTGCGCAGGATCGAACTCCACGAAGAACTTCTCGTCGAACGCGATCTTGCCGTCGCCGGCAACGTCGAGCTTGACCATCCAACTGCCGATGCCGTCGGGATAGAACTGATCGTCCCACGCGCGATAGAGCGAGTTGGTAAAATAGACGCGCCGCCCGTCGCGGCTGATCTCGACCATTTGCGGGCCGCCCGCAAGCGCTTTGCCGGGATTGGCTGGATGCGGCGTGCGCTTCGCGATGCCGCCGATGCGTACCGAACCGACGAGCTTCGGATTGAAGGGATCGCTCACGTCGTACTGCCGCATCTCACCGGTTCCCCAGCACGACGCGTAGAGATAGCGATCGTCAACCGATAGATCGATGTCCGAAAGCAGCGGCGGAACCGCCGCAAAGCCTTTGAGCAGATCCGGCAGCACCGACGGGTCAGCCGGCTCGGCCGGAATCTCGATCACCTTATCCGCCGTCCACTCGCCGTTGCGGCGATGCCAGAGCCAGATCGAGCTCGACAGATCCTTCAGCGAGACCACGACGCCGGCGAATCCCCACTCGTTGGCGGGATCGTGCGACGGGCGCAGTTCGAGCACCATCTGCTGCTCGGCGCCGAGATCGATGCTCTGCTTGTGCTTGCGGCTCTTGAGATCCCAAAAATGCAGATGGTGCCCGTACTTGCCGGCGAGCAGCAACTCCGGATTCAGGCCGCCCTCGAGCATCTTCGGCGTGCCCCATTCGCTGCTGATCAGCACGTCGTGCGTCAGATGCCACCAGAAATCGTAGGCGAGGTATTGCGGGCCACGATCTTTCTCCCACGGACCGATGATGTCGAAGGTGTCGCAATCCATCATGAAGATGCCGCCCGGGCCGTCGCCGTCGGCGTTGCCCAGCGCGCTGATATAGATCGCGTCGGGGCCGCAATGCACGGTGTGCGGACGCGTGTAGCCGGTGCGCTTGACGATCTCTTCGGGCTCGATCACGCGCACGATGCGCGGCTGCGACGGATCGGGTTTCGTATCGATGATGTGGATGCGCGACGAGCGCAGTCCCGGCACGATGAGGTAGCGCCGTTCGACGTGCGGATGCGGTGCGAACGGACAGAGCGCGGCGCTGCACGCATTCCAACCGAAGTGATGCACTTCGTCGCCGGTGTTGGGAAGCGCGACGCCGCCGATCTCCGTCGCGTAGCGCGGCGACGTGGGATCGGTATCGATCACCCCGATTCGGTGGGGCACGCCGTTGCCGGTCGTGCTCAAAAGCGCGACGTAGGCGAGTGTCTCGGGCGGGGCGTTGATGGCGTCTTTCGGAGAGGCGTAGAACGTGGGGTCGGGCTTCAGCAGCATGGCGGCGGTGCTCCCTCTTGTTAAGATTGGACCTTCATTTTATGCTTTTAAGTCAAGAAAGCAATAATGCCGGTGAGGATTAAGGCGGCGGCCCAGACGGCGTCCACGTTCAGCCAGGCCGTGCGCAGAAATCGCACGCCAAACTTCATATAAACGAGCAGCGCGACCGCCGCCACGGTGACTACGTAGCCCAGCGTGTGGACGCCGACCATCAGCCAGCTCATTGTGAAGGCGCCGCGGGCGGCGCCCGCCGATCCGGACATCGGCATCACCATTGGCAGCAGCATCAGCCCTGCCCCATGCGCGCTCGACATGAGAAAGCCCCAAAGCGTTAGGCCCCAGAAGCCGACGCGCATCCCCACCCAGCGGATGTGCCGCGCGCGAACGAGCCGGTAGACGCCGAACCCGATCAAGATCGCCGCAGCAGCGACGTGCACCGCCTTGTGCGGGAGTTGAACCGCGGCGAAGGTTGCAACGAGCACTACGATTGCAACCGAGATGACGTGCCCCAACGTGAGCGGCACGATCGCGCGCACGACGGCCAGCGTGCTGCGGTCCTGATAGCCCAACGCGACGGCAAAGAGCCAACCCATGCCGGGGTTGAGGCCGTGGTAACAGCCAAGCAGAAAGAGCGTCAGCCAAACGAATGAATTACTCACGTACGCCCTTCGACAGAGCCTGTCCTGAGCGCAGTCGAAGGGCTCAGGGTGACACGGCCATCAGTCCCGCCGGTTTCAGCGCCTGTTGGCTTTGATCGTCGCGTAGACCGTTGCAAAGAGTTGCTGGAGTTTGCTCTCTTTTTCTACTGGGCGGCTGTTGGCGAATATGGCAACGGCGAGGTCGGAATCGGGAAAGTAGAGATGCGCGGCGCGGAAGCCGAGGGTCTCGCCTTGGTAGAACCAGAACGTGCCGAGCCCTTTATCGTAGCGCTCGACAACGCCGAGGCCGAAGCCGGATGGATCGTCGGCCGTTGGTTTTGAGAGCGGCTTTGCGGTCTTCGTCGAGACGAGGCTGAGGAGTTCGGTTTTTTGCTTCGGCGGCAAGAGGGTCGTTCCCTCATAGAGCTCGCGCGACCACAGCGTAAGGTCTTGCGGTGTCGAGACGATCGAGCCGGCGCCTTGCGCCCACGACAAGCTGTAACCGGTCATGTCCTTACCGATGAACTTACCGAAACCGGGATCGTCGTTTTCGTAGTATCCAGCAACCACCCGCTTCGCGATCGGCGCGGGGTAGAGGTTCGACGTGTAGTACGTATTCTTCAGACCGGCGCTCGCAATGATGCGCGCGATCTCCGCCGCAAAGCTTCTGCTCGTCGCGCGCGCTTCGACCACTTCTTGCGCCAAGAGATACCCGGTGTTCGAATATAAATACGCGCTGCCGGGGGTCGACTTGAACTTGGGATAGACCATCCGAATGAGCGTATCGGTTGCGACGTTCGCCATCGGATTCTCGGCGTACGCCCGATCCCAGGCGGGGGTGTTGTCGTACGAGTCGATCCCGGCGGTCATGCTCAATAGTTGCCGTAGCGTCAGCTTGGAGTACGCAGGGTACTGCGGAAGATACTTTCCGATGGGAGCGTCGATCGACAGGCGCCCTTGCGCTTCGAGCTGCAGAACGGCGACNNCCGTAGTGCGTCGTCCCCGCCGTGACGTTAATCGGCGCCTGGCCCGCAGCCAGGCTTACCGACAATGACAGCGACGACAAGTGCTCCTTCGCACCGCGTTCCTTAAGATAGGCGGCGAGATCGTGCTGTAAGGCCGCTTTAAGCGCGGCTGTATCTTTGGCCGGCGCGGAGCTTTGCGCAAGACCGAACGACGGCACTCCTAGAACCAGTGCGGCGAAAAGTGCCAAGCGTACTACCATTTGCCGCTCTTCGATTTTCCACAAAGCATTCTTGCAAAAATGGCCGACCAAGGGTCCAAGCCCCGCGGAACGGAAACCGCGCCGAAGACGACTCCCCGTGCGCGAGCGCCGGCGCCCTCACGATCCCGCAAGTTTACGCGAATAGCGGCGTCGAGATATAGCGTTCGGCGGTGTCGGCGAGCAGCACGACGATGACCTTGCCTTCTGAGCTTGGCCGCGAAGCAACGCCCAATGCCGCCGACAGCGCCGCGCCCGACGAAGCGCCGGCGAGAATGCCCTCTTCACGAGCGAGGCGACGCGCGCATGCGAATGCGTCCTCGTCGCTGACGACGGCGATCTCATCGATGATCGCGCGATTCAGCACAGCCGGAACGAATCCGACGCCGATTCCCGGAATCTGATGCGGCCCCGCGGGCCTGCCGGAGAGCACCGCAGCGCCTGCCGGTTCGACGGCGACGACGCGCACGTCGGGCTTGCGCGACTTGAGCAGCTCTCCGACGCCGGTGATCGTACCCCCAGTACCGACCGCCGAGATGAAGACGTCGACGTTGCCGCCGCAATCGTCCCAGATCTCGACGCCGGTCGTTTCGCGGTGCATCCGCGGATTTGCGGGATTGGCGAATTGATCGACCTGCACCGCGCCGGGAATCTCGGCGGCGATTGCGATTGCGCGAGCGACCGCGTCGTTCATCAAAATGCCCGGCGTCAACACGACCTCGGCACCAAGATATCGCAGAAGCGCGACGCGCTCGGTCGACATGATTTCCGGCATCGTCAAGACGAGCCGATAGCCACGAGTGGCTGCAACAAAGGCTAGGCCGATCCCGGTGTTTCCGCCGGTTGCTTCGACGATGGTCGCGCCGGGTTTTAAGCGGCCGTTGCGCTCGGCATCCTCGATCAATGCAAGGCCGAGGCGATCCTTTACGCTTCCGCACGGATTGCGCATCTCGAGTTTGGCGAGGATGCGTCCGGGCAGACCGCGCGAAATACGCGCCAGCTCCACCATCGGCGTCTTGCCGACGGTTGCCGTTACGTCCCTAACCACCGTACGGAAGGGCATCGATGGCCGAAAGAAGGCGATTGAGCCCGCGAATCTGCTTGCGGGTACACGGAACGACCAGCATGTAATGCAGGGGCGGCACGGAGTCGGCTTCGATGTAGAGCCAGGTTTCGTAGAGCGTGTCCATATGGCGCCGGAATTGAAATCGGATTGTCCAGCCGCCCCATAAGTTGCGGTTAATTGTGGCCAGGATGAAGCGACCCTTGGCTAGCGCCTTTCCATAAGGCGGTAGCGTTTGAACGGTCTCGGCGTTCGCGGTGCCGGCAACGTAGGCGTTGAGCGCCGAGCGAAGCTCGCGGGCCGGTTCCGAGCGATAGCTTTGCGCGATCTCCGCAACGATCGCGGGCGTGGGCGACGAGACTTTGATGTTGGAGAGATTGAAGTTTCGATTAACGCACGGCTCCGGCGCCGGCCAGCGCGCGACGGCCGTGGCGGCCGTCGCGGCATGCTTCGAGCAGCCCGCCAACACGGCGATGGCTACGCAGGCTCCGATCGCATAACGACCCAGTTTTACCACGCGCTTCGCTCCTATCTTGGGACCGACGATTCGACGGATACCGGCAGTCACCGGCCGGAGGCTGGATGCTCGGCCGGATCCAGGTTAACCCGCAAGGACACATAATCGGTCTCATCCAACCGGCACAGAGAGGAACGAGCAGAATGTTACGCACGGAGCAGAAGATTACACCGCTGCTGTGGTTCGGTGGCGAAGCCGAGGAAGCGAGTTCAAGCTCGAGGGCCAAGAGTTCATGGCACTGAACGGGGGTGCGGCCGTCGACGTACCGATTACCGACGTGCCGCCACGCGGCGGCATCGCGCTCTTCATGACCTGCCAGACGCAAACGGAGCTCGACCGTGTCTGGGATCGCCTAGCCGAGGGCGGCGAGATCCAGCGGTGCGGGTGGCTGCGCGACAAGTTCGGCTTCGCCTGGAACATCGTTCCCCAGGGCATGGGCGAGTATCTCGGCCACGACGAACCCGAAAAGCGCGCTCGCGCGATGAACGCGATGCTGCAAATGAAGAAACTTGATCTCGAGGAAATCCGCAAAGCGACAGAGGGCGCGTAACTCGCGCTCGAAAGGACACTATAGATGATCAACGCGATGATAACGTGCCCCAAGACGGGCAAGCCGGTGCCGACTAGCATTCGCTTTGGAACCCTCGCGGCATTCGATGCCGTGATATTGGAGAACAACGTCGTGCGATGCAACGAATGCGGCGAAAACCATCTCGTCGATAATACGACGGTAAAGGCTTTCCCGAGCGAACCGTAACCGCTAGCGCATCGCCCAAAAGCGGCGGGGGAAGAGGGGATTGACCGCTCAGGATATCGTGGAGCAACCCTTCGACGGCGCCGAACTCTCCCTTAAGAGCCGTGTGGAGCGGACTTTCGCGTTGCGACTTAGTTTGCCAGGCATCGGCATGAGGGTTCACAAGCCGCTCTTGGTTTGCCTTCGCCCTCCGAGGTACGTCCGGGAGTCTGGCTCGAATCGTGGGGATATGCCGTACCTACACGTGCCTGCGGGCGTCTACTGCTACGTTCAAATGGAATACGGGCGCATTACGGAGGAGAGCCGGATTACGGTGGTGCGCCGGGGTGCAGGCGTTATCATCTACGATGCGACCGTCGGGGCGCTGGGAAGGGATTCGTTTTCGTCGCACGACTCGATGCACATCGGCACAGATCTCGCACCGAAAGATTATTCGGGACGATACCGATTGCGCCAATGGACGTCGACTGCGCGCGCTACGCTAAGCGACGGTTCGGCGACGGCCGCCAGCAACGCGACAGGCGGGCGCCCGAGGAAGCTGGCACTCATCCCGTCGACGCATCATTTCGTGGTGATCGCAGCCGGGCTCTTCGGCGGCATCTTCATGTTGCCGGCGCAACTGCACGCCTGGAGCGCATCCGCAGTTACAGCTCTGGAGCCAAGTCTGGCGCGAACCGAGATCCTATCGACGACGGCGAAGCCACTTCTTCCGCGTCCAGCCAACGTTCCCGAACACGACGGCACCTTTACGGTCGAAGGTCGAATACCGTTTACGGTGTGGTACGATCGCGCCACGTTTATTATCGACGAGGTCGTCGTACCCTCGCGCCACGCTACGGTCGCAAGGCTATTCGCATTCGCGCGTGGCCTAAGCGCTTATCGCGCGAGGGTCAAAGACGCCGACGAGACTGAGGTCATGATCGAGCGCAAAGCGCGTTGCAGTCGCAATCGTCTCGTCGTCCGGGGCAACGATTTCGATTCCGACGACCTCACCTGAGCTATCGAAGTCAACAGCAATCTCATAGTTGTTGTCGAGGGTTTGCGTACGAGCTACAGGATTACGTGAGTAATAGAGATAGATTGAATGCGGCGCTTGGTGGTCGTGCGTAATCTCTAATAGCGGCTTCATCGTAATGGTATCTCTGCTACGGTGACCACAAGCAAACCTTCAGAGCGCCGGGAGGACGTTGGGGTAATAAGCCTAACGTCGCGGGATGAGCGCATCGCGTGTTTTCTGCGGCGTACTTGCGCTGGGTGCGGCGTCGGCGATCGCCGCCTGCGGCGGTACGCAGCCGCAGCCTGCGACGATGATGGGGCATACCGAAGATTACCGGCGCAACGCGGATACCGGCTATCTCTACGTCGCCAACGAAAGCGGTTACGGCCCGAGCGGAACCGGCAGCATTCTCATTTTCTCGGAGAGCGCGAATGGCAACGTTGCCCCGGTCGATGTGATCTCCGGATCCGCGACGGAGCTAAGCCAAGTCAACGGCATCGCGGTCGATAGCAGCGGCGAGATTTACGTCGTCGACACCGATAAAGAGGCGATCTTAGGGTTCGCCGCAGGATCGAGCGGCAACGTGAGTCCCAACGTGACGATCTCGGGCGCGGATACCGGCCTCGCCTGGCCGATTGGGCTGGCTGTCGACGACGCGGGGAATCTTTACGTGGCGAACTGCGGGTCGGGCTGCAAGTCCGGGCTCGCGGCTCCCGGGCTTTTGGAGTTTGCGGCCGGAAGCAGCGGCGACGCTGCCCCTGTGCGGAACATTTCCGGCAGCAATACGCAACTCACGCGCAGCAACGGCGTAGCGTGGCGCGGCGACGTGTATGTCAGCCAGTCGAGCTCGATCGTTGTCTTCGACCAGAACGCCAACGGCAACGCCACGCCCAAGCACGTGATCTCGGGAAGCAAAACGCTGCTCGGCGATGCCTGGGGCGTCACGGCGGACCAGCATCACGTCTACGCCGGATCGTGTGCCGGTAACTACATCGAACGCTTCTCTGCCGTTGCAAATGGGAACGCTGCGCCGCAGGCCGTCATCTCCGGCACCAAGACCAAGCTGCGGTCGTGCATCGACGGGGTCTCCGTTGCGGAACGCGGCAGGATTTTCGCGGCAACGATCAACTCCTATCCGTCGATCGTCGGTTTCTATCGGTTCAAGAACGGCGACGTGCAAGCCAATACGTATATTGCCGGCTCCAATACAGGGCTGACCTATCCAACGTTCGTCTTTGCCACGCCGCAATACGCGCCGAAGTAGCGTCAGCGGCTGACGGTCACGCCGATTAGCTCGGAGCCGAGGCTTTGCAGCGTTTTCGTGGGCGAGCCTCCCGCGCGGTAGTTCCAAAATCCAACGTCGGCATTGCCGCCGTCGGGCTCGATGAGCGTGCCGTCCTCCAGCCAGAACTGCGTCGGCCCATAGGAGTTGGGCGCTGCCGTAAGGCCCGTGGTGCCGACTACTTTTCCGTTCGCACCCGATACTTTAACGAATGCAAACGTGGCGGTCCCGTCCACTTGAGCGGTTTGCAGAACCAGCTCTTTCCCGTTCCACGCAATGGCGGTCCCGTCGGGGACGATCGCATCGACTGTAAGGACCTTGAGCGTCGAACTTCCGTGCTCGAGTTCAACGAGTTCGAAGGAACCGGCGTCGTCCTCGCCGTCGGCGAAAACGTCGCTCTTGTCGTCGTACGTGCAGAAAAAGAGCGTGGCAACGCCGACGATGGAATAGCTCGACGGCGTGCCTCTGCCTCTCGGGTAGACCTCGAGGACTCCCGCCTCACTCGCAGTGGCGAGATCGCCGCTCCGGGGATCGAGGGCGCATTCGAGAGGCCCTGAATCATCAACGAGAGTGTCAATCGGCGTAGTTCGGCCGTGCCGGTAAATGGTGACGCGGGCAAACTCAGGGCTAGGAACGTAGACGTTGCCCTGCCGATCGGAACAGAGGCCGCCCTCGCCGTCCGAGTTACTCAGCGTTGCCACGAACTTGCCTTGCGGATACGTATAGAAGCTCACCGAGCCTGCGAGCGAGGAGACGTAAAGCAAGTCGCGTTCGCGCGCCGCGCGCACAACGCTCGGCGGCAAGGCTCCTGCCCCGGGAGACTGCGAGGACGCTTGACATCCAGTTAACATCGCGATTGCGAATCCGGCTCCCAGCGCGCCGAGCAGACGCGCAAACATCATCATTCTTCTTCCTCTCGAAGGGAGGGTTCGGAAAACGGCTCTGGATTGATGCGACTAGTACTCCTCGAGCGCCTTTACGATGGGGTCCAGTTCGGCAGCGAGTTGCCGAACACGCGGGTCGCCCGAATCGGCATAAAGCTTGAGAAGCGTTTCGTAGTTCCAAAGACTGCCGTCGCGACCACCTGTGAAGCGATCCCAGACGGCAGGCCCAACGCGCTGGAGGTCAGCGAGCGTTGCCCGCGCGTTGTGCAACTTGTCGGCAGCGCTCACTAGAAGCACCGATGAATCGGCGGTTTGCCGAGCGCGGTCGTGATAGCGCTTTTTGCGAACGCGCCAGTCCTCTTTCGCCCAGGGTTCAACTACCAAGGAGTCGGAACAGCCCTCGACGATCGCGGCAACGCGCTCTCCAAAGCGGGCGCGGATCTGCTCGAGCTGGGGGTGTCCTCCCTGATCCTCGGGAGCGTCGTGCAACAGCGCTGCGATCGCCTCATCCTCGTCTCCGCCGGCCTCGAGTACGATGCTTGCGACCGCGAGGAGGTGGCTCACGTAGGGAATCTCCGTTCCCTTTCGGCGTTGTTTACGGTGAACGGCGTTCGCGTAAGCAAAGGCGTCAGCAAATCGATCTGAGAGAACGACCATCAAGGCTTTCCCTTTCTATCTTAGGTGCTCACGGGATTCTTCGTGCGAGCGCTCGCAGTTCTTCGAGGATGAGACCCTGAGTCGCTTGTAGCGAGGCGATCGCGTCGCCGTCTTGTTTCGAGAGCGTATCGAGCGCCGTGCCTACTCCACGAGCTAACTCAAGAAGCGCGTCGCTCTCATCGGGCGCGTAGGACTCACCGTCGCGTTTCGGACCGCACACCAGCGCACCGACAAGATCGCCGCGCGAGATCATCGGGAATGCCAACTCGCCATGAAGTTGCGAATCCTCAAGGGAATGCAGGTTAACGGGTTTGCTCCAGGCTTTAAGGGCAATGATGCTCGGGTCATTAGGGTCGATGCGCGCGGGAGCTCCATCGCCGCGGCTCACGTACCCCCGCGCGTCATCGCGGACGAGAATCGTCGCCTCGTCGGCATCGGTGTGCTCCAGCACCTCCTGTGTCGCTCGTTTCAGCAGCACGTCGCGATCGCTGATGAAGGCCGCCTCGACGGCGAAGCGCCGGAGCGCGGCTTCGTCGTCGTGGCGTTTTCGGAAGAATACACCATCGACGAACGCATCCACGTACTGGTGAATGTACCGCAGCGATAGACCGAGTGCGAGCGCGACGACCATCCCGGCCACCACGCTGCTGGTATGGCTCGCCTTGACGAGCCACTCGCTCGCGGCCCATTCGATCAAGATGAAGAGGCCGATGACGATCGCCGAAACGATGCCGAAGACCGCCGCCCGGTTCAAAACGAAGCCGATGTCGATCAGCCGCCGGCTGAGAGCGACGTACGTTACGACCAACGGCGTGGTGAAGAGGACGAGACTATAGAAGTAGTTTACGGCAAGATAGACGTCGTAGGAGTGCAGGTGCGTCGCCGCCCCATCCAGCATGTAGCGCGCAAAGAAGAGCAGCGCCGGCGGGGCGAGCAGCCATGCTGCGCGTCTCCGCTCGATACCTTGCGAGGCTGTAATCGCGAGCACGCTGCATCCCAGCGCGGCGAGTAGCGCAAGGCCGAAGAACGGTCCCGAGGCGAGCCAGGAGACTCTGAGGGGATCGAACCACAAGGTGACGACGCCGAGAGCGCCCGCGCACCCAAGCACGATTGAAGTCGCGACGAAGACGTAACACGATGTTTGGAAGGCGCGCCGTGCGTGGGATAGCGGCGTGCCAAAACAGCCGGCGCACGCAGTCCAGAACCCCACCGCCATAGGTCCGAAAAAGACGCTCCCAGTGCGAAAGACGACATAGACCCACGTCCAAGGCGCGGCAAACGCAAACGGGGCGGTAATCTGCCACAGCGCGTACGAAATGAGCGCCAAACAGAGGAGCCGCATCTCGCGAACGGACGATCGGCGCCACACGATCAGGGCCGCAAGCACCGCGATCCATATTTGACCCGGCCAATTGAAGAATGCATCCCAGCGCCGCCACAAGTTTGGAGGACGCGGCGTCACGACGGCGGTTCGCTGCCCCGAACCGCGAAGGACGAGGATGGTCACGGGCCGCCCGGCCAACGGTTGACCCAACAGCGAGAATCGATCGAGGAGATTGTTGGCGCGTAGATCGACCCGATCTCCCGCGCGCAGGCCGCCGAGCTCGGATGCGCCGCCCGGCTCAATCGATTGAATCCGCAGATCGAACGGCTGCCACGAATCCGAGACCGTGGCGCCCCAGATTCCGAGCCAAGGCGAAGCGCCGTCAACTCCGGTCGCACCGAAAAGCTCGGCAAGAGCGAGGAGTCCCGTTATCCCGCAGAACACCACGATTACCGCACGCCACGCAGCGGGTTTCATGGAAAACAGGTACTGCAAGAATGGGGGGGTTCCCCTACTACGGATTCGGCTCGCGGCGGCGTACGATGGCGCCGATAGGAGGGATCATGATTTCTCACGCGCGCCAGTTCTCGTTCACGTTTACCGCCGGTTTGCTGCTCGCAAGCGCCGTCGCCGCTTGCAGCGGCACGACGAGTTCGACGCTCCCGGGCAGCCCGCAGGCGTCGGCGGGACGATGGCAGACCAGGGCCGACGCCGGCAAGGGACCGCACAGCATCGAGTATTTTGCGGGAATCACGGGCGGCAGCACGCCTCGCGGCATTTCGGTCGGTCGCCGCGGCATGTGGTTTACGCAGCCCGGTGCAAACCAGATCGGCGTCATCAATGCGCAAGGCGTCGTCACCGAGCTCACCGCTCCGACCAACGGTGTGAACAACATCGTCCAAGGGTCTGATGGGAACATGTGGTTTACGCAGAGCGGCGCCGACGCGATCGGGCGCATGACGCCCAAAGGCAAAGTCACGCTGTTCTCCACCGGCAATGAGGCCTACGGCCCGTTCGACATCACCGCTGGATCGGATGGAAATCTGTGGTTTACGTTTCGTTCGCCGAGCACCGATGCGATCGGCCGGATCACGACGGCCGGCGCGGTGACACTCTTCACTAGCGGACTTACGCCGGGGGACGTCGGAGTGCACGACATCGCCGAAGGTCCCGACGGCAACGTGTGGTTCACCGAAACATTCAACAACCGAATCGCTTCCTGCACTCCCTCGGGCATCATCACCGAGTACTCAAACGGCATCACCTCGGGTGCCGGGCTCACCGACATCACGGCAGGCCCCGACGGCAATCTGTGGTTTACGGAATATAGCGCCAATCAGGTCGGCCGGATCACGACGGGCGGCACCGTGACCGAGTTTTCGAACGGTATCTCGCCCGGAGCGGAGCCGGGAGGCATCGCGCAGGCCAGAGGATACCTCTGGTTCACGGAGCTCAATGCGAGCAACGTCGGGCGCCTGTCGACCAGCGGGCAGATTACGGAATACGCAATCCCGGCGCAGGCGGCTTCCGATATCGCACCCAACGGCAATCTCTCGTCTCTCTGGATCACCGACTACACCGGGAACGGGATCGTCAAGGTGACCCCGTAAGCGCTAATCCGATCGACTCTGCGATGCCGCGACGAGCGCGGCCAGTTGGGCACGAGAGGTCAGACCGAGTTTTGAATAGATCGAGGTTAGGTACTTCTCCACGGCCTTCTCGCCGATCGAGAGCGACATCGCAACGGCGCGATTGGGCTTCCCCAGAGCAACCTGCAACGCGAGCTCGCGCTCGCGCGTAGTGAGGACGCCGAGCGGCGAGCTTTCTTCGCCGCCCGGCGCTCCGAACTCCAGCCGCCGGACGTCGGCGGCCGCGCCACATCGCCGATAAATCGCAAGCGCCGCTTGGCGCTTGCCGGCAATTTCCAAGCAGCGCGCTTCGAAGAGCGGCCAGCCGATCGCGGCGAATCGCTGCGCGCCCTCGACTGCGGTTGCAGTGTCGAGCAGCGCCAAGAGCGCCTTGTTCACGCGGTCGCCTATTGGTTGCGCAGCAGCTTGCAGCAGCGGGCGCAGCTCCTGCGCGCGATCGGGCATCAGCGCCGCGATGGCAAAGACCGGAAGCGCCATGCCGAACGCCGTGTCGAGCGACTCGATCACGCGTTCGAGCAGCGCGCGCGCCTCGCGGCGCCGGTTTTTTGCCGCTAGCGCAAGGGCGTGCCCCGCCGCCACGCGCGCAAGCGTCGTCGTGAACGGCTTCGATCCGGCGTCGAGGATGAGGCTCTCGTCGAAATGCTCTTCGAGCAGATCGGTGTCGCCCAAGGCGACCGCCAGCGGAAGTGCGACTTGCGCCAGCATCGCGCGGATCAGGAAACGCCGTGAGGTTGCCATCGCCGCGACGATGCGCCGCGCCTCCACGAGATTTCCGGAGTACAGCTCGACCTGAGCGCGCATGATGGCCTGGTCTTCAAAGTGCAGCGTTTGCGCAAGCTCGCCTGCAGTTTGGCAGTGCTTGCGCGCCAGCTCCATTTCGCCCGTCGAGAGCGCCTGAACGGCGAAGTTTGCGTGGGCGATTTGGATCGGGCCCGGATGGCCGAGCGCTACGTAAATGGCGACGCCCTTCGCGAAGCAGTCCTGCCACGTCTCGAGATCGCCGCGCAGGGCGTGCAGCTCGCTCGCGCACAGATAGTATTCGCCCGTCGGGGCGGCTTGCGGGTCGAGATCGGCTGCGTCGATCGGCAGCAGCGCGCTCCAGGCGTCATCGGTGCGGCCGTCCCGAGCGAGGGTCAACGCAAGGCGCGTTCGCAGTCGCGCTTGGAGCGCTGCATCGCCGCGCTGCGCGAGCGGAAGCGTCGCGCGAAGCAGGTCGATCGCCGCGGCGCGCTTTCCGCCATCGAACATGTGGCCGGCGATCAATACTCGGTTTTTGACGACTTCCGTAATGTCGCCGAGTTCCAGAGCGAGCGTCACCGCGCGTTCGTAGAGATCGAGCCCGCCGCCCAGCTCGCCGGCAAAGATCATAGCTCGCGCGGCATTTGCGCAAGCATGTGCGCTCGCCGCACGGTCGCCGGCAAATCCGGCGGCGGCGCGCTGGTAGAACGCCGCGGCATCGTCGTAGGCGAAGACCGCCATCGCCGCGTCGCCCGCGCGCTCGTAGTAGCCGGCAGCCTTTGCCGGGACGCCCGCCTCCCAAAAGTGATGCCCCAGAATTTCCGGAGCGTCTGCGGCGTTCGGCGTTCGTTCCAAATGTTCGGCAATCGTTTTGTGCAAGCCGCTCGCTATGTCGGCGGGTATCTCTCCGTAGACGATCTCGCGCGTCAAGGCATGGCGAAAGCGATAGTCGCCGCGATCGGCGTCGACCGCGTCGATCAGTTGAAGCTCGCAGAGACGATCGAGAATCGGCTGGAGCTGCGTTGGGTCGCCGCCGAAGATCTCGCAGAGATGCTCGATGCGAAAGTTGCGGCCGAAGAGCGAGGCTTCGCGCAGCGCCGAGCGTTCGTCGTTGGCGAGGAGTTGCAAACGGTCGGCGACCAGCGCGTGCAGCGAGAGCGGCAGCGCTCGTACGGAATCGGTGCGGCCGGCGCGCTGCGCGTCGACGGCGTTGCGCAGAAGCTCTTCGGCGAAAAGGGGATTGCCGTCGGAGCGGTCGCGCACGGCATGCAGCACCGGTATCGAGAGCGTCACGCGCTCCTGAATTGCTAGCGACATCAGGCGATCGAGCTCCGGCGCCTCGAAGCGCGGCAAGCTGACGACCGAAACGGCCGGTTCGCGAAACAACTGCCCGAACCACTTGAAGAGCGGATGCGCAGGCGAAAGCTCGTTGTCGCGGTAGGTTCCAACGAAGAGGAGCCGTTTCGCTGCCGCGCGACGCACCAGGATCAGAAGCGTCTGAACCAGGTCGACGTCCGCCCAGTGCAGGTCTTCCAAAATCACGACCGTCGTGCGTTTGGCGGCGGCGCGCTCGAATGCGCCGGCCATTGCGTCGAGCAGCTCCGCCTTCGTCGCGTGCGCCGACGCCTGGGAGCCGCTGCCGATCTGGGCTAGGACGTCGAAGAGCGGCCCGAGCGGCTTCTGCGCGAACTCGCGACACGCGCTCGATGCCACGAGCGACGTGTGGCGATTGAGGCGTTCGAGGAACTGGCGAACCAGGCGCGATTTTCCGATCCCCGGCTCGCCGCCGACGAGCACGAGGCCGCCATGAGCGTCGCCCGCTGCCCGGCGCCGCAACGAGAGATGCTCCAGTTCGGCCGCGCGACCAACGAACGGCCCACAGACGACGCGCGTCGAAATCATCGAGAGCTCCTCGCTTGCATGCTCCGCGCAAACTTGCCTGCCGGATGGGCCTCGACTTCGGCCGCGGCGAACGGGGCGACGAAATGAAAATCGGCGAGATCGTCGGGCCCGGCTTCGTGTATCAGACGGAGAGCACGATCCTGCGGGTCGCAGTACGAACGGAGAAGACCGACGACGCGTTCCTGCGCGCACGCCGGCAGGCGCGGCAGTGGCTGCAAGACGTCTGCACGCGCCAGGGTCTTGCCGTAACGGTCGGTGACGACACGTCGGCATCCAACAAAGCGTGCAGCATCGACGTCGCCGCGCGGCCGGAGTTGCTGGTCGCGGCCCTTCGTCACGCCGACGAACGGTTTCCGGAGCGAACTTGGTACACAAACCTGGAGCTGCTCAGCGAGGAGAACGGCGATCGCGCCGTTTGCAACTTGCGGTTGCGCGCCAAACACCCAAGCAACGCGCGCCCGATCGAACCCTATCCGTCGCGTCTTACGGGGATACTTTGCGCGGAACCCGGTCTTTTCGACGTCGAGCCGATGACCGCGGGCGCGCCGGTGCTGCAACCGCGCGACGTACCGCGCCTGGTTCGACTGATCGACGCACCCGAGCGCCGCCTGCCGGTGATCCTCGCGAGCCATCCTCGGGCCCTCGAAGTGCATGCAGTCGCGCGTGAGTTGGCGGGGCTGGCGCACCTCTTCGAGCTCGACGAAGAGACCTCGTGGGAGATCAGCCGGCGCTACGGGCCCCAGTATTCCGCGTATCGCGGCGCCGTTAAAATCTATCCGGCCGGCGTGACGTTTGAATCGGATGCAAAAGCCGCGCCGCTCTTCCTCGAAGCGACGCTGCAGATGCTCGGGCGCGAGCGCAAAGCGGAAAGCACGGTGCGCCGCGGCGTGCTCGCCGATCTCACCGCGTTCTTCGAATCCGAACCGCTGTTGACGCCGTCGTCGCTGCGGGCGCAAGAGGCGGCGCTACGTCCTCCGGCCCCCGAGGTTACGATGGCGCCGGCGAAGGAAGCGCCGCCCGAGCCGGCGGTCTCGGTGAACGAGGACGAGCTGTTGCGTGCGCGCCAGGAGGCTGCCGTCGCGCGCAAGGAAGCCGAGGATTACTGGCGCGAGGTCGTCGAGCTCAACGCCCGCGTCGAAACGCTCCAAAGCGAGAACGAACGGCTTCGACAGAGCGAGTTGGGCATGTCGGTCGAGGAACTCTCGCCGGACCATCGCGACCTCCTCCGCGCAGTCTTCGAGAGCATTACCGCGGTTCGCGAGGCGCTGCTCGAAAACGATCGCTTGCAGGATGAGATCGCGCAGCTTCGCTCCGAACACAAGGCGACGCGCGCGCGATTGGCGCGCGTCTATCCGGGCGACGAGCCGGCGAGCGTCGCGCCCGCCGAGCCGCTGCCGCGCCCGGCGTGGGACGACTTCGAAGCGCTGCAGACGTGGCTGAGCGCGCAGTACGGCGGAAAGCTCGTTCTGCACCAGCGCGTGCGCGACCGTTTGCGCGACGGCAATCCTCAAGACGTCGACGCGCTCTTCGACATCCTCGATATCCTGGGCACCGACTACGCGGCGATGAAGCGCGGCTTGCCGGGTGCCCGCGAACGTTACGTCGAGCGCACGAAGCGCTTCAAGGCCGGCAAGGCGCTGACCGACGTCGGCGCCGGCCTCGTCGGCGACGAGTACGAGTGCACCTTCGACGACGTCAGGTACGCAGCCGAAGACCACCAACACATTCGCGAACGCGGAAAGAACTTCACCGGGCGAACGGTCTGCGTTTACTTCGTGTACGACGATGCGAACGACCGCGTCATCGTGACCTCGATGCCACGCCACTTAGACACCGCTAACAGCCTGACCTGAACGCTTCTCGCACCGGCAGGCGCGCGCGAAGCTCGAAACCCGACTAGCACAATAAGGACTCGATCGGATTCTTACCCGTAGGGTCGACGGCGAAGACCGATCCGCAGCAGAGCTCGTTGGCGCTGTTCTGCGTCGTCGCCCACAGCCGGTTGCCGAGGGCGACGAGCGCGCCATACGGATACGTTGCGCCGTCGCTGGTGAAGCGATGCACGACGCCCTCAACGTCGTTTTCTTGAGGAGGGGTGGCATGAACGACTTTTTTCGGAACATGGCGGTGACCTGCGCACTTGCGGCCGTTTTGGTAGGCTGTAGCGGAACCCAGCGAAACGCCCTGTTACCGTCCAGCGCAATCGCCCAAGGCGCGATCTCGCAATCGGAGTGTCCCCTTGCGCAAAACGTTAGATCCGGCAAGCCGCAGGTAATACCCCTTTACGAGGACGAGGTCGTTTGGAAGTCGTGCATCCATAATGGAGATAGGTGCGAATGCGGCTACGCCCCGGGCGACAAAGAGCCGGGCGTTTACAGGTGCGAATCAGGTACCGCCGTTCCGTTTGGCATTGCGACCGGGTCGAACCTTTTGTACGGTGGTTTCGGAAACACGATTGTCGTCTTTAACCACGCAAGAAAGGTCGCGCTACTCAAGGGACTAACCGGCGAACCGATTGGGCTCGCGGTCGACTATCGGGGAAACGTGTGGGCCGGCGATTCGCCCTCTGATACGATTAGCGAGTTTGCTAAAGGCGCGACCAAGCCGACGGCGACCTACACCGACTCCAACCTCACAAGCGTGAACTATCTCGCGGTCGACGCTTCGGGCGACGTTTACGTCGAGGGGCAGGCGGCGTATAGCATCGAGGTTGACGTGCTGCCGGTTGGCGGCGCGACGTTCACGCCGATTTCACAGCGCGGGAAGGTGGGCTTGACCCCGGGCGGCTTGGCCGTTCAAAGTACCGGCAAGACGACCTACGTTTGGATCAACGACCAAGGTACGCCAAGCAGTCCGGCCGCCATTTCGAGATACGTTTTGAAAGGAAGCGCGCTGTACTTGGAGGGCTCCTTTACCTACAGCGGCACCAACGGAGCGATCTGGGCCGATCCGGCCGGCAAGAATATCAACCGCATCTGGGCGGTTAACAACGTGCCATATGGATCGGGGTTCAACAGCAGCGCCGTCGAGTACGCGATGCCCGGCGGCAAGGTCATCAGGGCTACGGTGCCAACGAACAGTTCCACCGAGGCCGTTGGAATCGCCGGGTCATTCCAGTAAGATCTGACGTTCCGGCTTTACCGGACCTACGTTGGCCGTCTCGCGGAACGTCAATGCGAAAACGCGGCCTCGCCAGGCAATCGCGCAGTGGTCCGAGAATTAAGGCAACCCTGTGAACGTTGGACCTTCGCAACGCGGAGAGGCGCTGGTCGCCGCCACACTAATTCTTCTCGCATCTGGCTGCGCCGGAGCGACCACGCCGGGCGGGTCGGCCTCGGTCACGCCGTCTTTGTCTGCCGGTTTGCGTCACTCCGGCAGTTGGATGTCGCCCGAGGTCAGGAGCGCAAAGGCGCTGCTTTACGTCGGCGATCCGACAGGCAGCCCGTCGTATAGCGGGGTCATCGACATCCTCTCCTTACACGGTCTGCAGGTTAAGCTCGTCGGCCAGATTCAAGACGACGACATGCCCGAAGGGATGACGACCGACGCGGCGGGCAATCTCTACGTGGCAGACTTGGGCGTCGCGACCGAAGGCCAGGCCCATGGCGACATTAAGGTGTATCCGAAGGGCTCCACAAAGTACTCGCGCTATATCGTCCCCACCCAGTGGGTTCCATACGATATCGCGGTCGGAGGCGATGGGACGATGTACGTCGCAAACATCGCGCCGTTCGCCAAGTTCTCGCCGGGCTCGGTCTCCATCTACCCGCCGGCGGCCAGTCAGCCTTCACGCGTGCTGCGGCTGCATAACTTTCAAGTAGACGGCATAACGCTCCACGCTCAAACGAACACGATCTACATTTCGTATCAAAGCGACTCGAGCAGCGGCAACATCGCCGAGTTCAAGCACGCGCGAGGAAAAGCGATCGGCCTCGGCGCGAGCTACCCCGAGCCGTGGGCGATCCTCGAGGACGGCAGCGACAATCTCCTTGCGTTGGACGGAAGCGGCACGGTCGAAGTCTACTCCGAGGCGACGGGCGAGCTCGTGCAGCAAATCCCGGTTCCCAATGGCGCGGCCTGGGAGGCGTTTAATCAGAAACGGTCCGAGCTTTTCGTATCGAACTTCGACCAACTGGAAGTCCTGAGCTACCCCGCCGGTAAGGTGCTTGGATCAATCAACGAGGGATGGAGTAAGTCGAACTACCCGACCGGCGTCGCCTACTGGCCGCCGCCGTAGAGGCTCGTTAGCTGCAATCGTTGACCGATTCAGGAATAGGCGCGTGAAGGCTTCCGTCTTCGTTCTTTTTCTCACGAGTCACTTCGCTCTTCGCGAGAGACGCCGTGCGCAAGTTGAAGTGGCCTCCACGAGTCCCGGAATTTATGGGGAACTGGATGCTTCCTCGTCGGGGACGACCATGTCGGTAGGAAGTGGGAAGGGCGCCGCTCTTGTAACCGCCGCACAGATACTTTTCTCCGCCCGGTCGGTCTTGGTCTTAAGCACCAGGCCTTTCTGAAAGATTGCATCGTGCGCATGGACTCCAAACGACAGGAAGCCACCGCGCGCACCGCCCACGAAAGTCCGCTCAAATTCCAGGTGAATCGTATCTCCACAAAAATTCACGACATCGTCGATGTCCAGCGCAACCTCTTGTGAAACATTTGTAGAGAAAACGCGGTGCGTCACGTTATTTTGGTTGGTGTAGTGCCCTTCAACCAAGTCGCCCTTCGCGGCTATCGTATACTCGTTAAGGCTAACATCTTGAGTCACTTCGAACCGGATTTTCTTTTCCTCTTCATTCTTCCCAAGGCCGCCGACCCGGATGTCCTTAGTTACCGTAACGGGTATGATCGTACCGCGCGCTACGTAGATGCTCGGATAGTTCGGGGGCGTCGGCGGCGGCGGTGTCGCTGGCGGTGGCGATGCGGTCGTCGGCGGAGCGCCAGCCACTAGAACGCTAGCGAGAATAAGGCATAAGAAGGGCCTAATCACCGGTTCTCTCCTTTTTTTAGAGCCAAACGCCGAATGCGTTTTGCACCAAGCTAGTCCAGGCAGGCGCTGCCTTGGTGTATGACTATTACGGCTGGCGACGGCAATCCCCTGGAGGCTCGACCTCGTTGAAGGCCAGTGACGTGGAAGATTCCGTACAAAACCGGTGACGACTTGGATCGCCGCTGCGAGTAAGTCCGCGGACAGTCGAAGGCTCTTTACCGCTTCTGTTTTGCTGAGGATGGCTTGCGCGACTTCGTTTGTCGCGTTGCAATTTGCCGACGAGGAGACTTGGGCGTAGGCGGCTCGGTACGGAAAAGATACCTATTAGCGTCCGCCTCGATCCAATCTTTGAAGCGCTCGGCAAAGACTGGCGCGCGGTAGGCGATGGCACCGAACAACGCGTCAAAGTCTCTCGCACGTACCGTTCTAATGGCTTCGATGTATGAAGACCACGAAAACGGCCCTGAGGACAAAGCTTCCAAGAGCGCCCGTTGGCGCACTCGTATTTCGGTGAGTTCAAAGACCACGCGCGAGAAAGCCTCGCCGAGTGAGACGTAAAGTTCCTCAGACGGCTCACGTTTAGCGCGGGTTCCCCGTTTCTTAACCGGCGGCAACTTGCCGCTCCTTGTATGCTGCCAAATCGACGACGGTCTGGCTAAGAATGTGCTCAGAATGGTCGGCCGCGTGAAGAATAATGCGGGGCTCCACATCCCGAGCCGCGTAGCGAATGGCATTCTGCGGAACGAACATCGTTTCAAGAGCGATGTCGTGACCAAGCGCGAGGGCGATTCCGCGGAGGGTTCCGATGCCGGATCTGTCATAGCCTCCGCCTTCTAGCTTGCCAACGTAGGCTTGGCTCACGCCCAGGCGATCCGCCAACTCCTTTTGGGTCAAGCCCGCTTTATGGCGAAGCTCGATCATTCTTTCGCTCAGCCTGAGCTCGGCCTCCGCCTCCAGGAACATACGATCGTTTTGAGGCGTCGACCGGAACCGCCTGATAGCTTTCTCAACCTTATTCATATAGCAATGCCTTATTTGGAAGCGCGTTTCATCGTTGGGACGCTGCAATCGCCAACGATTCGTACGGATTTTTTAGCAGTTTGTTTCCTTCTCTGTCGTTCCGCTTGATAAAGGCTCCTAGGCACCAAAGCTTGCCGCTCTTTCCGTATGCAAAGAGTAGCCGCAGGCCACCCTCCGGCAACCGAGTCTTGTATTCCCAGAGGCGTTCCTGCTTCGTCTTCTTCAAGCTATGGAGCGTGCCGGGGCGAGTTTCGCGCACGACATTCAAGAAGGCGTAAACCTTGGCCTGAGCGCGCGGGATAAGCTTCGCGATTGTCGCCTCCGCGCTGTGCTGATCCGTTTCCCAAAAGTCGACATCGATAGTTTCCCCCACTCATGCCTCCGCGGGTTCTAATAACTTATAGGTTATTTTCGGGCTGAAGTCAACTATCGCGGCAGCTTGACGAGCGCCTGCCTTGCTAGACGCCGTCGCCTTGCCGGCGACTGGCCGCGCCGATGCGCATGCCCTCACTGATGAAGTCCCCAAGCCCGAAGCCTATGCGACGCCAGGTCCACGTACTCGGGTGCACGGCCGCTAACAAGCGCGTCGCATGGCCGCCGATTTCCCGCTCGTCGATCCGCTCGCGACGTTCGTAGTCGGTTCGAAGGTGTTTTGAGGCGAGACGGCCGAGCGAGACGACGAGGCGAGGACCCATCGCAACAACGCTTCTTTCGCCACTTATTGCCACGATCGGGTGACCGGAGAAGCTACGTGGAGCAGAGGGTCTCCAGCACGGGCGCATACGCACGAACGAGACCATCAACTGCAGCGCCGTTCAGGATCCGACCAAGTTGTAAGCCGGGCCGTTTGCTGTAGTCCTTCAAATCCGCAAAGCGGTTGTCTGCGCTCGGCAGCGCGTTTAACGCCTCAGCCAGTTGCCGCAGGGTGGCGTCGTCGAGGTGCGCCACGAGCGACGGGAAGTTTGGCTCGAGCGTGCCGTGCCTATCGTAAAGATATGCGTTCCAAAGCGATACAAACTTTCCATTGCGGTTATAACGAACGTTTGCGGAGCGGGAGCGGAAATAGGCGGATACGTTTTCGCGCTCCGTAAAGGACTCGACCAGCTCCTGGAAGACCTCACGCTGCGCTGGGGACGTTAACCGTTCAAGCAAGGTCAGAAACTCTTGACGGGCTGCCAAATCGTTGATTGCGCGTTTTCGGGCGACGATCTCCGTACCGTATGTTTTCGGCACGAGTAGCTCAACGTCACCGTGCCTTGCATAGCCGAGTTCGATAGCCAAGAACTCGACCGACGTTGTCGTGTGGGCGTTGACGAACCGAACGCTCTTGCGCAACTCGTCGGTAATCTCGTCAACTGCCAGCACCAGCCGGAATGTTCCGTCGCGCAGCGTTGCTAGTAGCCCTTCGCGAAATNNGGTGGCGAACAGTTGACGGGCCCTTACGGCTAACGGGACATTGCCAAGACCACGAGTCATCCTCGCGTCAAAGTCCTCGTAGGACAGCTCCCACCCTGCGGCAGCGTACGCAAAGATCTGGCCGACGATCGTGCGCTTGATCTCTGCATTTCGCGCCAGCTTGCATTCGACGAGCGTGACGCGGCCTAAGGAATCGACGGCAACGAGATCAACGTAACACGACACGGAGAGCGCGAACT
>PMTY01000199.1 GCA_003167155.1 Candidatus Cybelea tumulisoli | reverse complement strand
AAGCCCTACAGGCTCCTAGAAGCCGGCAAACAGTACGCTGAGACCCCATGATGTGGCTTCTCATGGCGCTCAGCCCCGTCCAGATTTATACATTCATGCAGCACCACACGACGATTGCGCCCCGGCGTGAACTGCTACGCGTCCTGGTTCGCGCCTCGGATGGCTTTGCCGTCGTGGTCGCCTTCAAGGACATGTCCGGTGTGGATATACCGCACAAAGTGGCTGGTGTCGTAACGACGCCAAATGGATGGCTTCTGGTATCTAACATCGAGCGGCTCGGGGACTTCCCGCTCGACGATTTTGGCTTACGGTACGGTCGGCCGTCGCGGCCAGGCTTCTTCGAGCCGGCGGAACCGGCGCCGAAGGCCTCGCCACTTCGCGTCATCGCCGACGTTGTCGCGGTTGCGCCGCCGCCGTACCATATAGTCGACCTCGGCGATACCACTATCAACGATCAGCCGTCTACCACCTCGGGGTCGACCCGATAGGCGACCCCGCGCACAACGTATTGCGCCAGATGTGGATTGACAAGGCGACGTTCCTACCCGTGCGGTACGTCGTCGTGCGGACGGTTGAGAGCCCCGTGCAGGACTACACCTATCTCGTAACCGTCGATAGCGTCGAAATTGACGGCCGCTTAGTGAACGTTGATGCGGACGGAGAGGATCAGTGGCCGCGCCACAATGGCGAACAGATTCCTAACCTCGCGGCGAGCACGCCCGCTCCCACCGCGATCGCTACGCCGCCACCCTGACTGCTACGGTTCGGCCTTGCTGATGACCGAAGCAAACGGAAGGCTGAGATCATCGCGTTCCCGCTATCGGCACACCCGGAGCGCGCCGAGCCCGCGTCGAATCCCGTCATCCTCAAAATGGGGGCGTCGGCATGAGCTTCGATTCTTGTCGTTACACGCTTGGTGTTATCGGAGCCGCTGCAATTTTGGTCGGTTGCAGCGGATCGCAACCGGCGCTGCCCTCGAACGCAAGTTTGCGCCAAACGATCCCCCTGCGCGACAAGTATCGAATCTTATATAGCTTTGACGGCGACTACGGCGTTGGTGGGCCCAACGGCGGCCCGCCGCTCGCCGCGCCCGTGCTGGATGCTGACGGCAATCTGTATGGCCCGGCCGGAGGCGGCACGGGAAACTCGTCGGATTGCAGCGGTCCCTGCGGCGTCGTCTTCAAAATGACCCGTGGTTCCAACGGCAAGTGGCGCGAAAGCGTAGTGATGAATTTCACGAGCTGGTTGACCCACGCCGTACCAGATAGCCCGGTGGCGTTCGACAATCGCGGCAACCTGTACGGCAGCCTTCGCTTCAACATTGGCCGTAACTGGATCTATAAATTGACTCCGGGTAAGGGTGGCTGGGGCTTCACGGTGATCCGTCCGAACTACGATGACGATACCGGCGGAGTGGTGCCGGATAGCGCTGGTAATCTCTACGCCTATCTGGGTCAGCCGAAGAACTACTGCGGCGGGGTCGGCGAACTGTCGCTACGCCCCCGCGGATGGGTCTACACGGATCTCCACCGCTTCTGCAACAAGAAGGGCAGTAGCCCCGGCGGCTACGACCCCCGAGCCCCGTTCAGTTGGGACGCTAAAGGCAACCTCTACGGCACGGATTACTTTGGCGGACGGCGGCGCACGGGATTGACCGGCGGCACTGCCTTCGAAATGACTCGCGCCCAGAACGGGACCTGGACGTACCACGTCCTGCACCGTTTTGGCGCCCTTAAGAAAGACGGATTGAATCCTTGGGGCGGACTGGTGGTCGACAAATCGGGCAGCGTTTATGGAACGACGATAAACGGCGGTCCGCATGGCTTCGGCGAAATATTCAAGCTAACCCCGTCGGGCGGGGGCGAATGGAAAGATACGCTGGTCTACGGTTTTCCAGAAGTAAGCCTTGGTGCGTTCCCTTGGGGCAATCTCGTATTTGACGCATCCGGCAACCTGTACGGTGTAGCCAACGGGGGAAAGAAGTGCGGCGTGGATTTCTGCGGCGAGGTATTCAAACTCACGCCGCAGAGCAGTGGCCACTGGAAGTACGGCGTGCTCCACGGGTTCTCGGGCCCGGACGGCGCGTTTCCTTATGGGGTGGTGATCGACAGCGATGGCCACCTGTTCGGAACCACGTTGGGTGGCGGAACGTACAACTACGGCGTGGTTTTCGAAATCAACTCTGGCTCGGTTGCTGCTGAGGGGACGCAGTAGAAGTAAAGCGAATCGTATCTACTCGAAAAGGGAGTAACGTTATGCATACGACTGGTTTCGTGAAATACGCCGGTGCTCTGGTTGCGATCGCGATATGTTCGGCGTGCGGCGCCTCAACGGCGGTCTCGCCGTCAAACGCTGCGCTCGATGGAAGGCTGACAACGGCAGAGCACCCGAATCTCAGCAGGCTGCCGCGTTACGCGACGATTCTTCCTGACCGGCATGCAAAGTCGAAGACCTTTGAGTACATCATCAACGACTATGGTACCTACGCCAGCATTTTCGACTATCCAAAGAGCGATAAGCAGATCGGTACGATCGAGAACGTCGGCGGCCAAGGGTGCACGAACGTCCTTTACGGCTACGGGAAGAAGACCTTTTGGATCGTCGCGGGACCTGCCCAGATCTCGCTGTACCGGGTCGAACAGAAGCTGCTCAGGTCGCTCTCCGTCTCCGTCGGTAATCCATCAAGCTGCGCCATGGATACCAGCGGCGACCTTGCGGTCGGGATTTTGTACGATAATTCCGGTAGCGGCGGAGGCGACGTCGTGATCTTCAAGAACGCGAGCGGCTCGGGTATCGTTTATAAAACGACGTTGAGCAGAGAGTACTTCGACGGTTACGATCCCAACGGGAATCTCTTCGCCGACGGGCTTACCGGCGACTACGGCTTCGAGCTCATCGAGCTCCCGAAGGGCAGCAGTAAGTTCGAAACGATTACAACGAGCAACACGGTGAAGTTCCCTGGCTCCGTGCAGTGGGACGGCAAGTACCTCGACGTCACCGATCAGGAAGCGGCCTCGATGTATCAATACACCGTCAGCGGAACCAAGGCGACGTTGAAGGGCACCGTATCGCTCACGGGTTCCAGCGACTGCGCGCAGACCTGGATCGCTACGGGCGTTGTCTACTGCGCGGACGCGGGCGACTACGGCGCCGAGGTTTTCAAGTACCCGGCCGGCGGTTCACCGATTGCGATCTTTTCGGGCAACTTCGATCTCCCGCTCGGAGTAGTAGCAGCAGAGAAGTAACTCGTTTCGTCACACTGCCCGGGACCGCACTAGCTGTTCGCTTTTCGAAGCGATCGAAAGCTCGCGCGAACGTCTTCGGAAAAGAGTTGCGGCTGTTCCCAAGCGGCAAAGTGTCCCCCGACGTCGTGCTTCTTGTAATACACGAGCTTCGGATAGGCTTTCTCCGACCAGCTACGCGGCGCCGTGTAAATCTCATGTGGAAAGGCGCTCACGCCGACCGGGATCGTCACGCCCACGACGTTAAAGAACCCGAGCTTATTCTCCCAATAGAGGCGGGCCGAGGATATTGCCGTCTTCGTCAGCCAGTACATGGTGATGTTGTCGAGAACGTCATCGCGCGATAGGCCGCCTGGATTCCCGAAGAAAGCCGGGGCGATCATCTCGTAGCTGTCCTTGTCGTGATCGAGGATCCAGGCCGCAAGGCCAACGGGCGAGTCCATCAATGCGTACAGCGTCTCCGGGCGGTTCGACATCTCGACGGCGTACCCGAGGTGATGTGTGTAGAAGTCGGCTAGCTGCCCATACGCGTGCAGCTCGTCGCCCGCGAGCGCGGCGGGAGGCGGAGCGTTGGCGATTGCCTTCGCTAAAGTGTCGGCCGGAACGGTGCCGGGCATGTTGCTGTGAATGCCCAGCACGTTCTCCGGTGCGAACAACGCCAGCTGTTGCGTGATGGAGGCGCCCCAATCGCCGCCTTGGGCAACGAATTGGTCGTATCCAAGACGCTTCATCAACGCGGCCCAGGCTTTTGCAATGCGAATGGGATCCCAGCCCAGCGTGGCCGGCTCGGGGGAATACCCGTAGCCCGGTATCGACGGGATCACGAGATGGAATGCATCTGACGCGCTCGCACCGTAGGCCGTGGGATCGGTCAGCGGACCGATCACTTTCATCTGCTCGATGATCGATCCGGGCCAGCCGTGCGTGATGATCAGCGGGAGCGCGGTGTCGTGCTTCGAGACGACGTGGATGAACTGTATGTCCTGCCCATCGATCTCGGTCACGAACTGCGGCAGCGCGTTCAACCGAGCCTCGAGCTTGCGCCAATCGTACTCCGTCGCCCAATAGGCTGCCAGCGCCTGGGTCACGGCTAATTGAATGCCTTGCGACTGGTCCCGCACAAGCTCCTTTGTGGGCCACCGCGTCGCTTTGATGCGGTTGCGCAAATCGTCAAGTTCCGAATCCGGAACGTTTGACTTAGGAAACGGGCGAATAGCGGTCGCGTCGCTGCCCGTCTCTTGTGCAACGGTGGTCATAGGTGAAGTCCTTTCATTAGGGCTTTTCATCGTCTTTGAATTAGCGCGCGCAACAAGCGACAGATAGGCCCCAGAGAAACCCGTCGTGGCCATGCGAACGAAGTAACGTCGGTCCATTTATGAGAGCATCCTCACTGAGGCGATAAGTTCGACGGCCACAGCGGACCCGTCGGCAGCGCAAACCAGATCAGTCCGTTCCACGTCGGCTTCTGGCCGACGCCTAATGCCTCTTCGGCGTAGAGAATGATAAAGCGCGCGACGTGGTAGGAGGCATCGATGTTGCCGATCTGCGTGTGGTTGCCGAGTCCATCGTTCGTGAGCTGCTCGCCGACGGCGACGAGGCCGCGCGAACCGATGTTATCGTAGAGTTCATATGAAACGCCGTTGCTGCCGGCCGGCGGCGCACCCATACCCGGGTTAGCGTCGTGGTTCATCTGGTAAGTCGTTAGGAAGCCTGGCACGCCGTTGACTGGGTCGCGCTGGGCGTAAAAACCGTTAGTGTAGTACTGGTCGAATCCGCCTTCGGTCAGCGGCCAGGAACCCCGCGCACCATAGTAACCGAACTCCAGCGGATTGCCCCGGTTCGCGAAGGCAAATTTATATTGCAGCGTCTTGTCCTGCGTCCAGTCGTAGTCGTTGAATCCGGCCCAATCGGCGCCTGAGGTCGTGTACGAAACCTCTGCATCGAGGGAACCGCGAACGTATGCGAACTTGTAGCCCCAGCGATTGGCATCCAGCTCGTAGGCGTGTTCGCCGACGGTGATCTCCGCCGAGGAGTTGATGCTGAGGCCGGTAACGTCGAACCACTGACTAAACTCCGACGGTGCCGGCACTTCGAGCTTTCCCGCGAAAATGTGGCCCGAGCCATCGAAGAAGTTGTTGTAGGCAATCCAGGCGGTGTCGAGGCCTCCGGCTTGGCTCTGCTGCCAAACCCACTGCTGCACGTGATACGTCCATTCGCTCCCTGGGGTTCCGAACGCGCCGTCGGCGTGCACGCCGAGGCTGCCGATGTCCCACGAAGCCGCGCTCGGCGACTGCTGCGAGTAGCCTACTGGGTAGTCGATCCATATCGGAGACTCGCGCTCCAACACGTGCGGATTCAATCCCGCATATCCCGTCCGCTGCACGTAACGTCCGTAGGCGTTGAGCGCCGGGATTTGAATGTGGCATTCAGAGCACTTAATGCCGTACGCTTGCGCGAAGTTCGGCATCGCCTGCACCGGTCGGCTCATGGCGAGCGTTATCGGAATCAAGCCAACGACGGTGGTGAACGAAAGAAAGCCGATTTTGCCCTGGATTCGCACGATGATCCCTCCGGCGAGCTTATCATTTCGAGCTAGCTTAGTTGCCGCCTGCATGGTATGATTGGCGAAGGGATTCCTAGGTGCTTCGAGGAGGATCGGAGAGATGTCAAAACGGTGGATAACTCTTGCTCTGATGGCCGCCATCGCGACGCCGCTCGTGGCATTTTCAATCGGAACGCGCGCCCCGGCCATAGCCGCCACGAACGATGCGGCGGTGGCGGGTCAAAAGATCTACGGCGCAAACTGCTCCGCGTGCCACGGCGCCAGTGGAGCCGGGGTGCCTGGCGCATTTCCGCCGCTCGCTGGCAATCCAATGGTCACGGGCTCGCCGGATAAGGTGATCGCNNGCGATGCCGGCATGGAAGGGCAAGCTGAGCACTACCGACATCGCCGACGTAATCACGTACATTCGCTCATCATGGGGTAATGAAGCCGACGCTGTGACCGAAGCGCAGGTTGAGGCCTCAAAGTAGGACGGAGGCCGGCTTGAAAGTCAACGTGAGGTTCGTCCTTGTCGCTGCGATCGTCGTCGCGGGATTGATCCTGGCGGATTTCCACGGGAATGTGATGGGCGCGCAAACGCCCGACGGCAAAGCGATCTTCCTTCTCAACTGCGCCGTTTGCCATCAGGCTACCGGACGGGGCGGCGGCCCCTATCCGCCGCTGGCGGGAAATCCCGACGTCAATAAGGTGGACAGCGCCAACTTAATCCAGACCGTTCTCAATGGGCGCACGGGCCCGATCACGGTGAACGGCACGCAGTACGGCGGCAACATGCCCTCGTGGCGCGGCCAGCTTTCGGATTCCCAGATCGCGGCAGTGCTCACGTACGTGCGAACGGCTTGGCAGAACGGCGCACCGGCAGTCTCTGAAGATCAGGTTGCGGCCGCGCGTACGCCCGAGGCCTTGAGCGGCGCCGAACTCTTTGCCGTGAAGTGCTCGACCTGCCATCAATCCGCTGGTCAAGGAACCGACGTGTATCCGCCTCTGTCCGGCAATCCCGTCGTCATCGCCGCCGACCCCAGCGCGATGATCGGCGTGATCGTCAACGGGCGTTCGGGACCGATCACGGTCAACTCCAAGACGTTCAACAACCGGATGCCGACGTGGAAAGGACAACTCACGGATGCGAGCATTGCGGCGGTTGCGACCTATATTCGCTCTGCCTGGGGCAATAATGCTTCGCCTGTGACGGAGGAACAAGTCGCCGGCATCGGCTCGCCGGTCTTAGTCCAAGTCGGGGCTTCTGTCTTTGCCAAAAACTGCGCTGCTTGTCACCAGGCCCAGGGAGAAGGCGGAATCGGTCCAGCGCTCGCGGGAAACCCACACGTCAATATCGGCAATCCGACTGCGATGTTGACCACGATCTTGCAAGGTCGAAATGCAATGCCGTCATGGCGCGGGCAACTCGCGGCCAGCGACATCGCCGCGGTTGCAACTTTCATACGCTCGTCGTGGGGGAACAATGCCGGCCCGGTTACGGTGCAAGACGTCACGGCGATCAAGTGACACGAATAATCCGCACTCTTCGGATCTCTGCTCCTGAGAGTGCGGTGGTCGATCGACTGCAAAACTTCTTTTCCCAGCATCCAAAGCTCCAGGTCAAGACTCTGGGTTCCTCAACCGCGAGCGTAGCGGTTCAATACTACGTGCTTTTCGACTGGCTGAGCACGGCTCCGCATAGCGAAGGCGTGGCACTAGCGTGGCGCCCGGCTTGGCGTGGTTTTCCATCTTTCGGTGCGACGCTCACCCTTCAGCCTGTTGGTGACACAACGGAACTGGTGCTCGAAGGTTCGTACGAGCCGCCGGCAGCTGCTGCCGGCCGTTTCTTCGATCGTGTCGTGGGTCGAAAGCTGGCAGCGCGCACCATGGACGCGTTTCTCAATCAGCTGGCGGATAACACAGGCGACGGCAGATAAGGGCTCGCCGATACCCGCGCAATCGTCGAGCAAGCGTACGGCTAATAAACCTGCCGGAACCGGCCGGCGGGGGCGGCGGCACGCAGAGTGAAGGCGGTCACGGCGGCATCGAAAAAAGCAGTGGTTCGAAACGCAGATCACCAACGATGCGGAGGGTCTCGCATTGGATACCGCGGGTAATATGTACGTGGCCACCTCGTCGGGGGCTTCGGGGGGCCTGGAAGCGTGCTCGTCTTTGCTCCAACCGCCAGGGGGAACGTCGCCCCGATTCGAGAGATCGTGGGCGCGAAGACCGGCCTGTTTGCCCCTGCGGGAATCGCCGTTCGCTAGCGCACTCTTAAGCGCTCGCTCCGCTGGAATAGCGGCGCGACTCGGCGAATGCACTTACAGGAGGCAATTTGATTAAGATGATCCGCAATACCAATAGAGACGCCCTAGCGAGTGTAATCCGCTCCGCGTTTTGCATGGGCGCCATCGGTGTGTTCCTTTCGGCCTGCGGTGCGTCGTCGATGCCGCGCGCTTCCAATGCTGCAATCAATGTTCCGAGTGCGCTCAAAAACAATAAGATATTCGACTACACCGGCAACGAGCAAACATTTGTAGTGCCGGCCGGCGTCACCCGAATCTCCGTCATCGCGCGTGGCGCCTGGGGCGCTGGAGACACACCTTCTGCTGCTTACCCTGGCCGCGTTTACGCGCTTATCCGGGTGCACCCCGGCGACAAACTTAACGTGTTCGTCGGTGGTGCCGGTCTTCGACAAACCGGCGGATTTAACGGGGGTGGCCCGGGCGGCGGCGACGGAAGTGGAAGCGGTGGTGGATATGGCGGCGGTGGCGCGTCGGACGTGCGCATCGGCGGCGACGCGTTGAAGAATCGCATCGTTGTCGCCGCGGGAGGCGGCGGCGCAGGGAACGGTATGGAAGTGTACCTTTTTGACTCCGGCGGTGACGGCGGCGGCGTGGTCGGCGACCCCGGTGTCGGCGGCGCGACTTCACGTCACCGCAGCGAGGGTGGCCGCGGTGGCGGCGGCGGCACGCAGAGCAACGGCGGTTTGGGTGGAACCGGCGGTCAAGGCACCTCCGGGAACGGGGACGCGGGTAAAACCGGCGTGCTCGGTAGCGGCGGTAACGGAGGGGCCGGGGAGTCCAAGACTATCTATGCCTACGCGGGCGGCGGCGGTGGCGGCGGCGGCGGATATTACGGTGGGGGTGGCGGCGGCGGCGCCGGCCTCGTAAATACGCCGGACTACTTCTACTGCGGGTACTGCAACGGTGGCGGTGGCGGCGGAGGATCGTCTTACGTCGACCCGAGCGCTATCAAATCTCAAATGTGGACAGGCTGGAGACAACGTGGCAACGGTCGCGTTATCTTCAGCTGGAATTGAGGACAATGCGAACTTTGATTGTTAGCCCCTGCATTATGAGTCTGAGTTTGGCCGGTGCGTTGCTCACCGCGTGCGGCGGATCTTCGGTACCGATGGCCGGCACTGGAAACGCAACCACCGGTGCAGCATCTAAAGGCGAGAAAACGTTCCATTACACTGGCAAGGAACAAATGTTCACCGTTCCAGCGGGCGTCACCCGACTTACCGTAGTTGCACACGGTGGCGAGGGTGCGGGGAACGTCTACTACGGCAGCAGTGACGACCCCGGCTTGCCGGGCCGGGTGTTCGCGATTATCAACGTGCAGCCCAAGGATAAGCTGTACGTATTTGTCGGTGGCTCCGGTGCGCACGGCGGCTTCAACGGCGGCGGCGCCGGCGGTTCCGAAGAAAAGTACAAAGGCAACGGGGGCGGCGGCGCCTCAGACGTGCGCATCGGCGGCGACGCACTAACGGATCGCGTCGTCGTTGCTGCGGGCGGCGGCGGCGCGGGCGACGCCATTGACGATTACGGCTCCGCCTATGGAGGTAACGGCGGCGGCTTGTCCGGCAAATCTGGAGGCGGCGGCGGTCAGGAGCTCAACGGTCAGGGCGGTGGCGGCGGCACGCAGAGTTCGGGCGGTATGGGCGGCGCCGGAGGTATTTCCTCCAGCAGTCAACGTGCCGAGCCCGGCGGCAACGGAGCGCTAGGCGCCGGCGGAAATGGGGGCGCGGCTTCCTACAAGTTTGCCGGAAGCGGAGGCGGTGGCGGCGGGGGATACTACGGCGGCGGTGGCGGTGGTGGCGCCGCCTTCCTCTACAACAGCACATACGAGACGGATCAAGGCGGAGGAGGCGGCGGCGGATCTTCTTACGTCGAGCCCAGCGCGATCAAATCCCGCACGTGGACGGGGTGGAAAGCGAAGGGCGACGGCCTCGTCGTCTTCTCATGGAAGTAAAGAAAAGCGTCACCAGCGATTCGCGGGAACTGGTCACGACAAATCATTGAAGCGCGGTTTTGCGCATGACTATTTCCTCGCTGCCGTCGCGCCGAGTGGGACATCGAAGTTCCCCGTGAACGTCGCAGTCGGTGAACCGCCGGCCGGGTATTTGAAAACGTCGCCGTCGTTATTTCCCGCGTCGCCGCAATACATCTGGCCCGCAACGATCCACGTCTGCGCGCAGTCGCCAACCCCGCTGAACTGTACGGTATTCTTCAACTTCGCTGTCGTTCCACTAACGGTGTACCGATACGTCTCACTCGTGTCCTGATCGAACACGGTGAGGTAGGTGCCATCCCACTGCACCGATCCAGGAAACTTCGGGGAGTTGCTCGTCTTGACCGTAACGAATTTGCTGCTGCCCTTCCGAAGCTCGACGAGCATGAAGCCATAGCTCGAGACGGTACCGTCGGCAAAGAGATTGCCGCTGGGATCGTAGCCGTCGAAGTATTCTTTAGCCAACGGCGTATCGTACACCTTACCCGAGCCGGTTGCGTTCTTGAAGATCACGACCTGACCGCCGCGACCCGAAGAATTGCCCAATAGGACTCCGACTGCAAGATCGCCGCTAGTATTCATGGCGCAGCTGGATGTGTACGTGTAGCTAAGAGACAGCGTCTTGATCAGCTTGTCTGGAACCTCGTATTCGTCAATCAGGTCGTTCGTACGCCCGGCGTTCCAGACAATCTTCTTCCCATACCCGTACAAAACGTTGGTGCATCCTTGACCGCCGGCGCCCTTAATCTCACCAATCTCCCCAACGCTCTTCGGATAGTCGAAGATGCTGCCATAAGTATCGTAGTGGTTGAAGATGTACTCGTAGTTCGTTGACTTCGATTTATCCGGTACAAGCTCTGCGTAACGCGGCAGTGGGCTCAGCCTCGCCGCCGTTACCGGCCTCCCATTGACGAACAGCGTGCTGCCTACGTAGCTCGCATTGAGCGTAGCGCCTGACGACGCGACCTGCATGTCACCCACGGCGCTCCCGCACGCCGAAACAATTACGAGTGCAACGACAGCGCCGCCGCACTTAAGTAAGCCAGGGGTGTTCATTAACCTTACTCCTTTGAGATCGCAATGCTGCTTGCCCGTTACTTCAATGGCGGATTTACCGACGCATCAACGGGAGTGATGAGCTCCCCGGAGGTCAACGTTATCAGTCCCCCGCCCGGATAGGCAATCTTATCTGCTTCGCGCGTTCCTGGCTGCTCGTACCACGGGTAGACGGTGGAGTCGCCGCCCCATAGTGCCTTGCCGTTCTTCGTGAAGTGAAAGCCCGTTGCAAATCCCGTCGTGCACGAGGTAGCAGAGCCGGTATAGGGCTTCGCGAACGTACAGACGCTCGATCCTGAATCGGAGAGATCGAAAAGCGCCCACCCCAGGTTCCCCTTCTTGTCGATCGCGACGCCGGCTGGAAAATAGAGATCCGACGCTTCCTTCTGAAGGACTTCCGCGTTTCCCGATCCGCTGATGCCTTTGGGGAACTCGTCGAGTTCCGCGTAATAGGTGAAGCTGCCGGTGGTGCCGCTGGCGATCTGACCGGAGACGAAAATGTCGCCGGCGCGATCGACGGCACACGCAACCGGGCCGTCGGCGAGCGACGGCGAACCCGCGCTGCTAAAGTTCGAATCGGTCAACGTCGACGTTTCCGTCGTGTCCTTCGTGCCGGCCTTCCAAATGGCGATCTCGTCGGTGTAGATCGTCGTAGCGTAAATATTCCCCGCTTTGTCGCCGCAAACGTAGCCCAGCATCGCGCCCTCGCTGCGGTTCGTCAGATTCGAATAAAGCGTGTTGATCGGCTGCGACGATGCAGTGAGCGGCAGCGAATACTCCGTAACCGCACCGGAGTACCCACCTTGATTGGTGCTGCCGTTGGCAACGAATAAATGCTTGTGCGCGTCGATCCAGGTGCCTTGCGGAAAGTCGATGCCGGAACTCGAAGAGCTGCCACCGGCGAGACAACCGAGTTGACTCCCTCCGCTCGCCGCGTAGTAGCAAATCGCGCCGAAGTAGCCGTCGAGGCTCGGATCGGCAACGTAGACGGCCTGCTTCGCACCGTCCGCCGACTCCCAACTCCCCGCACGCGTCGTCGGGGCGCTTCGAGCAGCCCTCGCAGCAAAGCCCGGCAGCTGCCGCACGAGCGGATTCACAACTCGCGATGACGCCGCTCCCGTTACCGGCGAAACCGGCGCGTTTGAAACGCCACCCGCGCACGCCGCCAATAAAACGATCGAAGCGCATCCGCTCGATCGAACGAATCCTCGAAAAACCTTCCCCATTCTAGCCGTCCCCTTTCACCGTCACGCTGACCCTTCGCGAAAACTTGTCCGCACTACTCTGCACTTATCTGCCTAAACAGCATTGAAAGCTTTGAGGTCAGGAGCTTCCACATAAATCCGGCGGGGTACATCGCGGAACTTGGAACATCCGTCGGGACCCGGGCATTCTCGGGCTTGAATTTCGTACAAATACGCCATTGCAAGGGAGGTATGTCGCTCTGAAATTGCGCTCGATACACGGGTACCCAGTGCTTTGCATCATCAAATCGCATCACCATGGCCGAATTGCAGCACGTAGCGACAACTCGGCTGGTAGTCGATCTCTCCTCGATCTTATAGCCCTTTAGAAGCTCGGCACCCCTCGAGTATTTTATGCGATCTTTACGATAGAGAATATAGGCGGTTCCACCATCTGGACCTAGAACAGAAGCGGCCTTAGTCAATGCCTCAATCTGGCGGGAGCCTTCTTGGCAAGAGTCGCAATAGCAGACGACACTGGTAATCGGAGTACCAAGAGCCTCGATTTCTACGCTTCCGCACGAGCAACGAGCGGTTCGCATACCACCGGCTTTAGAGGCTGGACTGAATCCGGGATTCCCCATTTGGCAAGCGTATTCGATCCAAAGCCCTAGGTCCCCGTAAGCTCAGTTTAGCTTCAGCAGCCGTTCTTCATGCCGAACGCCAACGCGCCGAAGTCGAAGTTTGACCCGCCTTCAATATTTTCGAAGGCGCCTTGACGGATGTGGCCGTGGCTGGCGTGAGCGATGAACATCAAAGCGCCGTTCTGACCGTATAGCGGTTCTGTAATATTCGCCACGAGGATGCCGTTGACAACTACGAACGAGCCGTAAGGGTATTTCTGACTGCCAAAGACTAGCGAAGCCGAGCCGCCGCTGCCATTTTCGGTCAGCGTCAGGCAGCCCGTGCCGTTGCTGCGTTGCGAATGCGAAATGGTCACCGGCCAGGCACCGCTGTAACTGCGCGATGCCGGGACAAACATGGTGTTGCCGTTGTATCCGTGCGCCATGGCGGCGCCGGCCGGGACAAGCATCGCCGTGGTTGCGACGGCGGCGATTAGCATCCGTTGCGAAAAACGCATAGGCGGTTCTCCTTGTGAGGCGCGAGAGGGACAATGCCGCAGAGTCTAGGCCAGGTTAATGAAAAAAGTCTGAAGTACCTCGCGCCTCGGCAGCCGCTGAGCGGTGCGAACCGCCGCGCGAATTGACTCCGGCTGGGTTCGGCGACACAAGAGCAATCACTAAACAGGGTGAAGGTAGCAAGGAGGCGTATCCTGGAGGCTTAGGGCCTGGCCCTTCGTGTCCGTCCTGCGGAGCTTTTTGCTCGGGGCGCGACTCTTCACTTCGGATGGCGCATCGCAGGCACACATCCGGCGCGGGGTTAGAACGAATGAAACAATCACACCGACTCGTCGCAGCGTCTCTTAGCGCTGCGCTTTTAGCCGCATGTGGCGCCAACACCGGGCTTTCTTCGTCAATGCCAATCGGCGTGGCCGGTTCGAACGACGCGCCCGTCACATCTGCTTCATTTAAGCTGGCGGACGCTAAGGCGAAACCTGAGTTCGTTCTCGACGTCGGCGCAGTCACCGGAAATCTTTACGTGTATCAAGTGACAGGCTCCGGTAAGACACTGATCGGTGTGATGCCCAGTAGCGTTCGCGGCCTCATGCACGACGGTCATAGGTCTTTCCGAGAAGACGCGGGTCCTCGCGGCGTCACGCCCTCCGGAAAATATAAGCCTTTATATGTGGGGGTAATTCTTCTTTGCTACAACTTTACATGGCTAGTCATTTACGGGCACGTGACCCAAACCGGCCCTACTGGCGAGCTTCTCGACTACACGGCAGTCTTGAAAAACGGCAAACTTCAGATGAAGTATGACGGTACTCTGCAGCAAAGTGGTAATGGAGGACCCGGACTCGCGGTGGACAGCGGTGGTAATCTGTACGCTTCCAATTCGAACAGTAATGCGATCGACGTTTTCACAGCCGCTGAGGTAAAAAGTGGCTCCGGCACAGCGGTCAGGACGATTCACACGAAGCTGATCGCGCAGTTGTACTGGTTAGCGGCGGCCGGCAAGAAGCTTCTTGCCAATGGACTGGACAAGGCCGGGAATTACGATGTCACGGATGTAAACCTTAAGACCGGCGCCGACAAACTCGTTAACCAGTTGTGCACTTCAAAAGCCTCTGGCACGTGTTACCCTGGCGGCATGGAAGTTGGTCCGCGTCCGTCCACAGTTCTATACGTAAATAACGAGACCACCGACACAATCGGCGCCTACGCGCAACCGTGGACCGGCGCTCCGACCAGCACCGTAACCTATCCGTCCACTGACCTCGTCGCAGCAATCGGACTCGATACCAAGAACAATCTCCTGTGGGGAGGCAACCAGGACGAAGCCGATGGGTTCACCTGTGGAAGCCAGTCCTATGATGCTGCAGATAATCTTGGATTTACCGTACCGCTCAAATCGATTCAGACGAACACGCCGCCCTACGGCGCCTGTGTGAGCGGTGTCCCGGAATGGGACATTTTCTCGGGAACCGCAACGACATCGATGTTCAAGACCTGAGACTGTACACGAAGAGCGACAGGTAGCGAACCGCCCACTTCGATCCGGCAAGCCTCAGCGGCCAAACGTCATTGCGGCAGGTGTGTCAATCCCGTCACTGATCGTTCCGGAGTTCAAGCCCGATCCGTGGGCGTAAATGGTAATTGTATTATTTCCATAGTTGGAAACGTAGAGAGTGCCTGCCGCATCAAAGGTGAGCCAGTACGGGTTGTTGATTCCATCGGTGATCTCACCCCGATACGCCATGCGTGGACCGCCGTAGAACGTGATCGTGTTTGCCGGTTGATTTACCACGTAGAGATTACCTGCGCGGTCAAGAGCCATCCGGGTCGGCCCCTTGATTCCGCGGGAAATGATCCTCTTCACGGTTGAGCTACCGGCGGCGAAGATCACGACGTCTTGGCCACTCCAGTTCAAGACATAGAGGTTCTGCTTTTTATCGAACAGTAGGGTGTTTGGACCGTCAAGATTGCTCGTCAGGGTGCGCAGAATGTAGCCGCTGCCGGGGGCGTAAACCGTGACCGTACTGTAGGGATAGCTCGCGTTGCCCACGTAAAGGTTGCCGGAATCATCAAAGGCTAGCGACGTTGGCGTAGCGACGCCATCGGAGATCGTCCGTTCCGGTGAGCTGCCGCCAGAAGGATAGACCGAGACGCTTGATCCGCCTTCATTTGCAACGTAAAGATTACCACTGGCGTCAAGAGCCAAAGCGCGGGGCCCATCCAGCCCGTCCGAAATTGTCCGCTGGGGATTCACGCTTCCGATGGCATATACCGTAACGGTGTTTGCTTCATAGTTTGCAGAGTAGAGGTTACCGGCTTTGTCGAGCAGCAGATATGAGAAGTTTCCGAACCCCACTCCGTTTGAGATAGTTTGCACCGGCTTTTCTCGACGGCCGCGATAAAGCGTGATGGTGTTGTTCCCGCGATTGGCGACGTAGAGCTCGGGCCGAACCCGGTCAGGGGTATTCTCGCTCCCTGGCGGCACCGCGCCCGCCGCGCCGATCGGCGCCTGCATGTCATCCTGAGCCAGCCTGCCCTGAGCGAAGTCGAAGGGAAGGAGGCCGCAGCCTGCGAGCACCGCCGCGGCTACGCAAGCGCTTAGCGCGCCTCGACTAAAATTTGAAAAGTTCATTTGTTCTGTGATTGGAAGGAGATGATGACCTGGCCATCGCCGGGGAGTGCTCCGCCTTTGTGATTCGCAACGCTCGTCGCGGTCTTTTCACGGCTGATAGCGATGCCGAGCCCTCCTTTTGCTCGGTCGTTCTCCAGAGGGCGAGCACTTCCGCCTCTATCTAGAAACAGACGATGTAGCAGCTGCGGCAGAAGCATTAAAGAGAAAAGGAGTTCGAGCCTCGTGGTGCTACGAGCGCGACACGGACCGCCTCGACCCCATGACGAGCAGCCAGAACGTAATCGCTAGCTCGGAAAAGAGCAGGGGCTGCGAAATCATAAAGACCGTATCTTGGTATTGCGGAGCGAAGAGTCCGGCGAAACTTACGGCGAGATAGCCGAAGCCGCCGCCGATCAACCACATACCCAAAATGCGCGGAAGAAAGCCCGAGCGCATTACGAGCATGCCGAACGGAAAGAGCCAAAGCCCCCAAAAGATCGAGTTGACGACGTTGCCCTTGGAGTGCAGGTGCATGAACAGCATCGCGAGTGCGTCCTGCTGTGCGCTTGTGAGGGCGGCGAGGTCGGTGCCGTGCGCGAGCATCAGCGCCGCGATCCAGTTGAGCGAGTTGACGAAAAGGATCCCGGCCGGCATGACACCGCCCAAGATCACCATCACTGCAGCCAGTTTTTGATCGACGTCCTTGAAGAGGCGGTAGAGCGCGAACGTAATCGCGAGCGCCCACACCCCGGTGAGCAGATCGCCGAAGATGCCGAGTCGGAAAATCGTTTCGTGAGCCAGGATGTTGGAGGCCGTCGCAGCGGCATCTCCCGTCACGATGATCGTATTGGGAACGTACACGAGGCTAAACGGCCCGGTAAGCACTCCGAAGAGATAGATGGCCCCGGCCACGCGCGCGGCTTTGTCGGTTGGGTGCATGCTCCTTGCGCCCTCCTTAAGCCCGTTATACGACCGCGTGGCCGGCGTTGTTTCGGACCCAACCGGGGGTCTTCTCTAGCTTTCCGATGGTAGTGATGCCGTTTACATCTACGACTACGGCAACGGTAAGCAGGTCGGGGAGCTGACCGGCCTCGACGCAACCTCCGGGGACTGCGTCGGACGCGAAGGGCAACGTCTACATCGCGAACTTTACGGGCGGCGATGTCGCCGAATACGCTCGCGGAGGCACCAAACCGCTGGCAGCGCATCATACGAATGGCAACGCGGTCGGCTGCGCGTATATCCGCCCGGCTACGACGACGAGGGCAACGTGATCTTCGAGGGCCAGGGCGAAATCGCGACCGGAGTCTGTGCGCTCCTGTCAGGAGCCTCGAAGATTACCAAGGTCAGCTACAGCGGCGCAAGGGTCGAGCGTTCAGAACGACAAGCAAGGCACAGTTCTCATCGGTGGAAATGTCGCAGCCCGCTGGCGACACTCGACTTCTAGTGCGGCGCGGGCGATCCGTCGGACCACGTGAGCACCGGTACCATAATCAGCGTCGCTAGATATGGACCGCGATCGACGGCCTGAGTTGGCGAATTATTTACGTCGGGGCCCCAACCGGCGACTTGATCTCGTGGAATGAAAAACATCATGTGGGGATACCATGGTCCGTGGGCGTGGTTAAGATACCCCTTCTTCGAAAGCATAAAGCCAAATGCACCAGGGTCGGGCGGCCTAAAGCTATGATCGGTGAAGGCAGCTTTCGTTCTTTCCGCCATTTGCTGCCTGCTGAGACCGGCCAGGGCCCATTGCGC
>PMTY01000104.1 GCA_003167155.1 Candidatus Cybelea tumulisoli | reverse complement strand
GGGTACGCTCGGCAACGACGCGAAGGCTCGGCACGGCAAAGGCGCTGGTGCCGAAGAAGAGCGTTTTCACGCCTCCGCCGTCTCTTTTTCCTCTTCGCTGACGGCAGGGCGCAAGTTCTTTGCGCGGTCGATGTACAGCGCGCCGTTTAAATGGTCGATCTCGTGCTGCAGGCACTGTGCGAGCAGGCCCTCGCCCTCGATCCGGATCTTCTGCCCGTGTCTATCCAAGCCGCTTACGGCGGCGCGCTTAAAGCGCGCGATCTCGCCGACGATACCGGGCACCGACAGACAGCCCTCGCGAAGCTCGATCTCTTCACTGAGCTCTTCGACCTTCGGATTGATGACCACCGCCGGCTCGTGTTCGTCGTCGTGCACGTCCATGACGAAGATCCGCTTCGAAACATTGATCTGCGGCGCTGCCAGGCCCACGCCCGGTGCCGCGTACATCGTTTCGAACATATCGTCGATGAGCTGCTGAAACAGCGGCTCGCGAATCTCTTTGGGATTAACTCGCCTGGCCACCCGCCGAAGCGCCGGGTGGCCATCGGTCAATATCTCGCGGATATACGGCATCGCGGGCGGCTATTCGCGCTTCGCGCCGCCCGCTACTCTCAGTCCTAGGCTCTAGGTTTTCTTGGTTCGGAACGAAGCCACCAGGAAGTGTGGGACGCAGTTGCGTCCGCCGTCATTCCAAAAGAGGCTGACTGCCACATCCGGACCGATGGGGAAGCTCGACCCCGACGGCCCTGCAATCGCCGAAGCGTAGTACACCGCGTTGGAGTACGTCGGCTTCTTCGCACCGGCGGGAAGCTGCGACTTATCGATGCCGGTAAACGGTCCGGTGAAGGTCGATGAGCCGGTCGATTCCGAGAGCAAGAAGTCGAACTGGTTGCTCGGCGGCAACTGACTCTTCGTAGAAACGTAGATGTTGTTAGTTCCCGGAGGAGCGTTCCGCGAGTTCGGGACTGGGAAGAGCACCTCGAGCTGGTTTGAACTCGGCGGACCGCCGCAGTTTCCCGACGGCCCCTGCGTGGGGCCGGGACCCGGGAAGCCGCCGTTGTTCGAGCCGTTGCACGCCGTCAAAACGGCCACGACCGAAAGTAGAACGATCAGGAGTGCGCCTTTGGGTTTTCTCATGATGTAAGAGTCCTCGTTTGGCGGCAGCCGGACCTGTGAGTCCTAATGGGAATTCCCTTAGAGAATGTACCCGGAAAGGTCGGCGTTGGCCACGACGTCGGCCAACCGCTTCCGCACGTACTCGCTATCGACCACAATGGTGCCGCCGTTCTCGGGGGCCTCGAAGCTGACGTCTTCGAGCATCCGCTCGAGCACCGTATGAAGGCGGCGGGCGCCGATATTTTCGGTCTGCTCGTTCACCGTCATGGCGAAGTTCGCGAGTTGTTCGATGGCATCGTCGCGGAAATCGAGCGTGACGCCGTCGGTGGCGAGCAGCGCCTTGTACTGCTCGACCAATGCGTTCTTGGGCTGGGTCAAGATGGTCTTGAAATCCTCGGCCGTCAGCGAGTCCAGCTCGACCCGAATAGGCAAGCGGCCTTGCAGTTCGGGAATGAGATCCGACGGCTTGCTCATGTGGAACGCGCCCGCCGCGATAAACAAGACGTGATCGGTCTTGATTGGACCGTGTTTGGTGTTAACCGTCGAGCCTTCGACGATCGGAAGGATGTCGCGCTGCACGCCCTCGCGGGAGACGTCAGGACCGCCGCGCTGCTGCGAGCCGGCGACCTTATCGATCTCGTCGATGAAAATAATGCCGTCCTCGGCGGCACGCCGCAGGGCCTCTCGCTTGACCGCGTCCATGTCGATGAGTTTCGCGCCCTCTTCTTGCTCGAAGATGCGCAGCGCGTCGGCGACCGTTACGCGCTTTTTCGTCTTGCGCTTGGGCAGAATTCCGCCGAGCATCTCACTCAGATCGCCGCTCTGATCCATGCCGCCGCCGATGACGCCGATGGGCAGCGATGCGGTTTCCTCGACCTCAATCTCGATCAGCCGCACGTTGTAGAAGCCGCGCTCGATCTCGCCGCGCGTTTGGTCGCGCACTCGCTGCGCGTCCGGCGAGACGCTGACCGGCGGCACGTGCTGCTGTGCGGGAACGTTACCGCCGAAAATCGACCCGAGAGCGGCACCGAGCGGATTTCCCTGCGAGCCCGATCCCGGCGGCCGGGTCTCGGGGTGAAGCACGTCGATGACGCGCTCGACCGCGTGGCTCGCCGCAAGCTCGCGCACTTCTTCGCGCCGTTCGTCCATAACGGTACGAATCGCGTCCTCCACGAGATCGCGCACCATCGATTCCACGTCGCGTCCGACGTATCCGACCTCGGTATACTTCGTCGCCTCGACCTTGATGAACGGCGCGCCGACCAGCGCCGCCAGACGGCGGGCGATCTCGGTCTTGCCGACTCCAGTCGGACCGATCATCAGAATGTTCTTCGGCGTGATCTCCTCGCGCAAGTCTTCGCGGGCGTGGACGCGGCGGTACCGGTTGCGCAGCGCGATCGCGAC
>PMTY01000137.1 GCA_003167155.1 Candidatus Cybelea tumulisoli | reverse complement strand
TTGCCGCTGGCCGGGTAGCCGTTGCCGCCCGCGCCGCCGACGCCTATACTGCCGTCGGCGCCTGGATCGCCGTTGCCGCTAGCCACTTTGCCGCCGGCCCCGCCCTTGCCACCTTTAGTCTGAGTGCCACCCTTGCCACCGCCACCGCCCTGCTTGCCGTAGTCACCGCCGNNGCCACCGCCGCCGCCATAGTAGCCGGGGATGCCGCTGCTGCCTCCGCCGTTGAAGCCGCCGCCGCCCTGGCTGCCGCCAGCGCCACCGACGAACACCGCGAGCACGTCTCCCGCCTGGACCGGAATCGTAGCCGTCACTAAACCGCCTATGCCGCCATCACCGCCGTAGTAGCCGTTGCTGCCAAGTGCGCCCGAAACCGCGACCGTAAGCTGCTTCGCTCCGATGGGCACCTTGAAGGTTTGCTGCGCGCCGGTATAGCTGTAGGTTTTGCTGCGGCTGAGCGGCGCGACCCGACCGCCGAGCGGACCGATCTGCGGGGCGACCGACAGAGGCGTTGGCGAAGAGAAGCCGTTGATGCCGCCACCGCACGCGGTGAAGACTGCTGCGCTCAGGCATGCCACGACGAATTTTGCGGAAGCTTTCATGGAATCGTCCTTTCCTCACGTCTACCAGGAGATGATGATCGGCCGTTGCCGTTGGGAGCCAGGGTGCGCTTTCCTGCTACTTTTGTCAAACGTGACCCAGCGTGGCGGCCTAGACGGTCGCGGCCAGGTTGTGGTGGGAGCGAGCGCACGCAGGCCGAAACGATGCCGTAGGACGTGACTTTTCACGGAGCGAGGCAGAGGATGAGGGTTTTAGATTTCGGCCGGTGCGCTTTAGCTATTTGCGCGGCTAGTGCATGGCTCGCAGGCTGCGGAGGCGGAAGTGGGACGCCGCTAAGCCCATCCGGCGTCACGGCGGAGCGAGTACGCCCGGGTGCTACCGAGACCGTGCTTCACAGTTTCGGCGCCTCGGGAGACGGCAGTTACCCCTACGCTCCGCTCATCGACGTTAAGGGCACGCTCTACGGGACGACAAGGGACGGTGGCGCGAAAGGCGGCGGAACGGTCTTTGCTATCGGACTTGCCGGAGAGACCGTGCTTCACAGCTTCGCGGGCGGCTCGGCAGACGGCAGAAACCCGGCGGCGGGCCTCATCAATATCAAGGGCACGCTATACGGCGTCACGGAAAACGGCGGTGGCTCCGGTTGCTCGTATGGCGAGGGCTGCGGGACTTTCTTCTCCATCACTCCGTCCGGCACGGAAACCGTGCTTTACACTTTTAAAGGCGGCTCGGGAGATGGCGGAAACCCCGCGGGGACCCTGATCGACGTCAAGGGTACGCTCTACGGAACCACGATCTACGGGGGTTCGGGTCCGTGCAGTTATTACGGCAGTTCTGGTTGCGGAACGGTCTTCGCGATCACGCCGTTGGGCATGGAAAACCTAGTCCATAGCTTCAAAGGCGGCAGCAAGGATGGCGAATTTCCGTATTCGGCCCTCGTCGACGTCAAAGGAACGCTGTACGGCACGACGTGGAGAGGGGGCGGCGTCGGCTGTCAGCTCGGTTACGGCTGCGGCTCAGTTTTTTCGGTCACGCCATCCGGTAAGGAGCAGTTGCTTCATGGCTTTGGCAGCGCGGGAGACGGAACTTACCCGTATTCAGGGCTCGTCAAGGTTAAGGGCATGCTTTACGGCACGACTTTTTATGGTGGCACAACCAGCTGCTCAGACTTTGGATGCGGAACGGTCTACTCGATCTCGACGTCCGGAACAGAGAGCGTGATCCATAGTTTCGGCGGCTCCGGAGACGGCGTAGACCCAGAGGCGAGCCTGATCAACGTCAAGGGCACGCTCTACGGGACGACCGAAGACGGGTTCTACGGCAGCTCCCCAGGGGGAACCATCTTCTCGATCACGACGTCGGGCACCGAAACCGTGCTCTACAGGTTCGATGCGTCGGGAGACGGCGGGGAGCCGGCTGCCGCCCTGCTCAACATCAAGGGCACGCTCTATGGCACTACCGTCCAAGGCGGCGCGAACGCCGAAGGAACGGTCTTCTCGTTTTCGCAGTGAACGGGCACGTTAGCCGGATGCGGCGTCGGCCCGCTTGGGCGGTTTGCCGGCCCGTATCTTAAAGGCCACCTCAGGCCGGCTCTGCATTGGCGGATAGACGTGCGCGCGCACCTCGAACCCTCCTCGTTGGAGCCCGAGCCGCAACGCGGCTTGCTGTATCCCGTGGAGGATCGCGCCGCTCAAATCTTCGTCGGCTACGCCCACGTCCATCAGTGAATCCACGCCGTCTTTTTTTGAAAGCAGCGTAAGGCGGAGCTCGCCGGCGACACGCGCCGACTCGTGTGCTTCGTCGACGGGATCGTGAAAAACAACGACGAGATGGTCTTCGTAAACGACCTCGTTGTTGCCGACGATCCCCTCCCAGGCGCGACGTTCCTTGGCCCACTGCGGCGGCGCGCCGAGCACCTCACCGGCTGCAACTCTGTTCTTAGGATCGGCGCTCATCACGCGCAGCTTCCGCGTCTCGCAAAGGACGCCTGCGCGCTGCGCCGGAAGCCAGCGCCGCAATGACGTTTTGGATTTCGCAACGGATTTGCGGGCCCGAACAGCGCGTTTGGGAGAAGCCGGATCCGGACCACACTTTTCGCGGACGGCTCGACGGCACGCGCGCCAACCCCGACGAGGTCGTCTACGAAGACGACGACGTTTTCGCGTTTCGTCATCGCATCGATCCGAGCAAAGAGGAGTGGTGGGACATTCACGTCGTCATCATTCCAAAAAAATGGATTCCGACGATATTGGATTTCTCGGTCGGCGACGCAAAGATTTGGCATCGTCTGCTGGGCGGCATTCAAAGAGTCGCGCTCGCGCTTGACCTGTACGAAAAAGGATTCACGATTCGGATGGGCGTGCTGCCGCCCTATCAGCACACCGAGCACGTGCATATCCACATTCTTTCGGGCAAGCACCGCAGCGCGGTGGTGGACGGCCCGATGCCGGATGCTGGCTGAAACGCGTCCCTCTCTCGGGAGCATCGCGCTCACCTTTGCAACGATTGCCGCCACTTCGTTCGGCGGCGGACAGAAGGCCTCGATTCGCCGGCAGGTACTGGCGCGCGGATGGATTGATGCCGACGGATTTCTCGAGGGCTTGGAAATCGCGCAAGTCCTTCCGGGACCAAACCTGCTCAACTTGGCNNGTGGCCGGCGCACTTTACTTTAAATTCGCTTCGAATCCGTTCGTTTACGGCGCGCTTCGCGGCTGCGCGGCGGGGGCGTTGGGTCTGACGCTCGGGAACGCGCTGGAACTCACGTGGGACGAACGCAAAAGCTGGCTTAGCGTCGCGCTCGTTGCCGCGACGGGTTTAGCGGTCTCGCTGCTGCACATGCCCTTGCTGCCGGTCTTGGCTATCTTCGGCGGCGCCGGAATCCTTGGCGAATGGCGGCGGGCGCGTAAGGGATCCGCGGCCTAGCATTTATGGGAACGTTGCTGCATCTGCTCTCAGTCTTTTCGCAGCTCTCGATTCTTGGTTTCGGTGGTGGGAAAGGCATCATCCCCCAGATGCATGCCGAGGTGGTCACGACGTACCGGTGGGTCAGCTCCGAACAGTTTACGCAGTTCTATACCATCGGCAAGCTGGTGCCGGGACCAACGACGATCTTTGCGGCGCTCATCGGCTACGCGGCGCTGCCACAACATCCGTTGTTGGGAGCAGCGGTCGCGACGGCGGCCATGTTCGTACCGTCGAGCCTCATCATGATTGGCTTCAACTCGCTGGAGGCGCGTTTTTCGGCTTCACCCTGGCGCGCGATCATCTCGCGTGGGCTTGCGCCGGCAATAGTCGGCCTCGTCTGGTCGAGCGTTTGGACGATTGGTCGCGGCGCGCCGTCGTCGGTTGCGGCCTACCTGACGAGCGCAGCGGTCGTGGTCTTGATGCTTCGCACCAAAATTAATGCGCCGCTGCTGATCCTACTCTCCGGTGGCGTAGGAATTGCGGCCCTTCGCTAAGCGAACGAACCCGAGCAGCGAAGCTGTGAAGTACACGCCGTGCGAGCGTTTGGTGGCGCGCGGCGCCGCGGGGGGCGGCTATAACAACGGGTCCTATTGTCGCGGACCTTGCTTTGGCTTGGGGGGCCGAATCGACGCTGAGGTTCCCGTAAAACCGGGAGAAACGCTGTACGTCTATGTGGGGGGTAGTGGGAAGGTCGGTGGCTTCAACGGAGGCGGCAAGGCCGGCACCGGATCTGGCAGCGGCAACGCCGGCGGTGGTGGCTCCGACGTGCGAGAAGGCGGCAACAAGCTAAGTAATCGCATCCTTGTTGCCGGCGGTGGCGGAGCGCAAGGCTGGTACCAGTGCTTAGGCGGGAAAGGCGGCGGCGCAACCGGCGGTGATGCCGGCTTCTGCTACGAGGACACTGGTGGAAGCGGCGGCTCACAAACCCAGGGTGGCGCCGGCGGCCATGGCGCCCATGGTACTACATCGTTGGGAGGTGGGTCAGGAGGCAATGGTGCACTCGGTCGCGGCGGCTACGGGGGCAATGGCGGTACCGGCAGGTATGACGGCATTGCCGGTGGTGGTGGTGGCGGCGGCTACTACGGCGGTGGTGGCGGCGGTGGCGGCCAAGCAGCCGACTCATCCGGGACCTATCCCGGCGGTGGGGGCGGCGGGGGCTCGTCGTACATCGAGCCCAGCGCGATTAAGTCACACAGTTGGCAAGGCTGGAAGCACGCCACCGGCAGCGGCGAGGTCACGTTTAGCTGGTAGCACCGAATCACCACGGTAATGTTCGGAGTTAACGCGAGACGGCGTAGGGCAGTCTGACGCAACCCACGCCGGGATAGCTCTGGTTTAGGCGGCATGAGCGCGCCTGCCGAGACTCATCTTGCGCCCGTCGAGACGCGTGAAGAACTGCTGTATCTGCTAACGCGCGCGTCGGAGCTGGAGCACGACCTGGCTTGCTCCTACCTGTATGCCGGATATTCCGTTAAGATGCGCCCAGACGAAGGCGGCGTCACGCACGACGAGCTGCTGGCAATTCGCGCGTGGAAGCAGAAGATCGCGCACGTCGCAGTCGAGGAGATGCTCCACCTCGCCCAGGTTTCGAATATTCTGACGGCGGTTGGGGGCGCCCCGCACTTCTTACGCTCGAACTTCCCGCTCCCCGCAACGGCGTTTCCGTTCGGAATCGAGATCACACTCGAACCGCTCTCGCGCGAGTTGATCGAGCGCTTCATGTGTTACGAGATGCCGGCCGACGCGGCGATTCCGGCGCATCTCCGCCCGCTGTGCGACGACATTCGCCGGCGCACGACTGCCCAGATCGACCACGACGACATCGTTCGCCAGCAAAATGCGATCGAGCCCTTCGACGTCGACTTCCGTACGATCGGCGAGTTCTACAAGAAGATCGAAACCGCGTTCGATACCATCAATCAGGACCGGCTCTTCATCGGCGATCCCGACGACCAAGCCCGTCCAACCTATCTCGATCTCCCGCGACAGCTGATCCGCGTTCACGATGCAGCCTCCGCGCACCGCGCCGTCGAGCGGATCATCGAACAGGGCGAAGCGCCGCCGCGACACCATCCCGAAGCGCATTTTTACGTTTTTCAGAACATCCGCGAGGAATACGAACAGCTCGCGCAGCGCGCAAAAGCGGAAAGCCGCATCTTCGAACCCTTCCGGAAGATGCTCACCGATCCGGTGACGCACAGCATTGGTCCGAACGGCGGTTTGAATCGGATCACCGATGCGTCGTCACGTGAGCTTGCCGAAATCTTCAACAGCGTTTACGAGCTGATGCTGATGATGCTGGCGCGCTTTTTTGCGCATGGCGGGGAGACCGAAGAACAACTCCGCCTCCTCGCCCGCGGAACGCTGCGAATGATGGCGTCGGGGCTGCGTCCGCTGGGTGAGGCCCTCGCGCGGATGCCGGCCGGCCCCAACTATCCCGGCCTGACGGCCGGGCCGCCCTTCGGCATCACCCAGAACGTGCGCTTGCTCCCGCACCGCAAAGCCGCCTGGATCTTTTTCCTCGAACGCCTCTACGATCTCTCGATGCGTTTAACGAACCTCGCTAAAGAGGCGGCGCTACCGCAAGAAGTGCAAGAGGCCGCCGCCGCGCTCGAATCGGTTGCCGAACACCTAACGCCGTTTATTCCGCCGGAGTTTGCGCAAGCCGTTCGCGAAGAGTGCGATGGCCGCGGCAACCGCACGACGATCCGTCCGGAGCTCGATGGTCCGTACATCGTGCGCAACCTGCGCAAGCTCACCAACTCCAAAGGCAAGAGCCTCGATGTGCGCCCGATCCTCGCGCTTTGCCGCTGCGGGGGCTCGCACTTCAAACCCTATTGCGACGGCACGCACGCAAAGATCAACTTCTGCAGCATCAAGCAGCCGGACCGCACCCCCGACCGTCTGGACACCTACGAAACCAAAGAGATCACCGTGCTCGACAATCGTGGCACGTGCTCGCACTTCGGCAACTGCACCGATCATCTGCCCCAGGTCTTCCACGTTACCGGCGAACCATTCGTAACGCCCGAGGGTGCACCGGCCGAGGCGATCGAGACGATCGTCGGGCAATGTCCCTCGGGCGCACTCGGTTTCATCAAAGACGGTGTTCGCTACCAAGGCGAGCAGCGCGAGGCTGAAATCGTCGTTTCGCACAACCAGAGCTATTGGGTACGCGGCGGCATCGAGCTGGAGGGCGAGCCGCGCAATCGAGGCGCCTCTCTCGAGCATTACGCCCTCTGTCGCTGCGGCCACTCGAAGAACAAACCATTCTGCGATGGCTCGCATTACAACGCGAACTTCAACGATCCCGATAACTAATATCCAATGGAAGTCTCTTTACTGACGCTTCGCGAGAAAGGGTGACCGGCATTCCGCATTAAAAGGGCTTGTCCGTATCGGGAATACCCCGTTTACGGAGGTAGTGCATGGTCGGAACATACCGTCGGGCGCGAGGCGCATTGCTCAGGGCGTTGTTGAGAGTAGGCTCCCTTACGTTTGTGTTCCTGAGCCTGATACTCTTTTCGAACGCGAACTCGTCGGCTCAGACCGTGCCAAGTGACGTCCCCGTAGCGGATCGGACTGCCATCAGCCAGACGGTCACGGCGTTCGTAGATGCCTGGAACGCGCACGACGCTCGCGCTTTTGCGTTGACCTTTGAATCTGACGCGGACTTTACGAACGTTCTGGGCGTGCACGTACAGGGACGACCCGGCATCGAAAGCCTCCACGCTCACGTCTTCGCAAGAATCTTCAAGGTTTCGCATCAAACGCTTCAAATCCGCAGCGTTCGGCTTTTGACGTCAGAGCTCGCGGCAGTGGACATCGATTGGCAGATGACGGGCGTCCTCAACCCCGACGGAAGCGCGCGTCCTGTGCTGCGCGGCCTCCTCAACTGGGTCATGCAGCGGCAAAGTGATGGCACTTGGCTGATCGTAGTTATGCACAACACTCCTCTGGCCGGCTACCCGGCAAACTAGCTACACTTGCATCCGCACCACCTGTTGCGCAGAGATTTCGGCGGAGCACGAATGCACGATTGCCGTAGCGATTGGCTTGCCGGCCTGTGAGGAAACTGCCTGAAGCTGGACGCGTTCTCGCTCAGGCATTGGGACACCCTAATTGCTTCTGCAACTCTGCTCAGCGAGGCGGCCCGAATATTCCTAAGAGGGACTTTCCAATTTGGCAAAATGACCGTGGCGCCCTCGTTGCGGTTCGTGCAACGAAGCCGCATTTTTTGCGCGATCACTTTCGCGAAGCGAAGGCTTCGTTTACGCTCGCGGGGGTTCGCTTTACTTCGGGCGTAACCAATCGGTGACCAGTAGTGCAGTCGGTGATGTTCGTACAAATCGCAACCCCGGTGAGGCAAACGGCGGCAACGCGACGCAGTTATGGCGTGTAGTTGTTCTCCGCGGACACGAGGCTGGGGATCCTTATGCTCACCAGGCGATGATGACCTGACCGTTACCAGGCGGCGCCCCTCCCTGGACGCTCTGTATGTGCATGGCGGGTCTCTCAATGAACCCCGAGCCCCCGCCACCGCCGCCGCTGGGGCCGACGTAGTAAGGCCCGGTTTCGGGCGTCGCCTGATATCCGTAACAATAATTACAAGAGGACCCCGAACCGCCACCGCCGCCTCCGTAGTAGCCGCCGCCTCCCCCTCCGCCCGGGACGCAGTTTGTGCCACCGTCCCCGCCGGTGCCGAGGGTTCCGTTAGCGCCCACGTCGCCGTGACAGCCGCTTCCTTTGGGCGTTTTGCTGCCGCCGCCGGTGCCGCCTTTGCCTCCGGCGATGTGGCTTCCGGCGCGGCCGCCGCCACCGGGGCCGCCTGTTCCACCGTAGTCAAACGCGCCCCCGCCATTACCGCCCGCAGTTCCGATTCTTGCGCCGCCAAGTCCACCCGCTCCCGCGGTCCCGAAGCTCTTGTATCCCTCGGTGGTGCCGCCGCCACCACCACCACCGGCTACGACAACCCGATCGGTCAGCGAGCTACCCCCTTGACGCACGTCGGATGCACCGCCTCCACCACCGGCCCCACCGCTGGAACCGCTGCTGCCTCCACCGTTAAAGCCGCCGCAAGTGCTGCAGGAGTACGAGGCGCCCTCGCCACCGACGTAGACCGCTAGCTTTTCTCCCGGCTTGACTGCGATGTTTGCCTCCATCAAGCCGCCTGTGCCTCCTGCTGCAAAAGTGCTGCCGCTGCCGTAGCCACCAGGGCCGCCGCTGGCGCCGCTAGCCGTGATCGTGATCCGGGTTACGCCAGCCGGCACCCTGAAGGTCTGCTGACCGCCAGTGTAATTGAAGGTATGAGGTCCCGTGCGGTCCGGCGCGTACGCTGTTTGCGGAGCGATCTGTGGCGCGACCGGCGTAGGCGTTAACGAAGAAAGGCGGCCTCCGCCGCACGCGGACAAGAGCCCCGCGCTAACGCACGCGACGAGTTTTGTAAGCGCTTTCATGCAATCGTCTTTTCTTGGCATAAGTCGCCTTGTCGCTCCCNNCGCGCGTTGACAAAAGTAGCAAGAAAGCGCATCTTAGGCCCTTGAGGGTCCTACTCTGTGCCCGGCGGTCGCGGCCCCTAGCACGCTCTCTCCTGGCAGCCCCAGCCCTTCGCGTTACTCCTGCGGTGTTTTTAGGCCTCAAACGCGATTGCTTTGGAAGATGCGTCGCAGGCGCATACTCCAGTTACGCGGTTAGGGTGAAAATGAACAAATCGTACAAACTCGCAGGCGCGTGCCTTATCGCAGCGCTGTTAGCCGCGTGCGGCGGTGCGAATAACGGCCTCTCTTCGTCAGCGCCTTTTTCGGTCGCGCCGCAATCACTCCATACGCAGTCCGCGTTGGGCCAGCCGCGGTCGCATCGAGTAAAAAGGGCAAGCCAGACGTTGACCTACCTCCACAGCTTCAAGGGCGCCTCGAACAACGACGGCAGCGATCCGTATGGGCCTCTCGTCAACGTCAACGGCACGCTGTACGGCACGACGTTAGCAGGCGGCGCCCAATACAACTGTAGTGGGGGGTGCGGGACGGTCTTTTCGGTCACGACCTCCGGCGCGTACGCTCACCTGTACAGCTTCGCCAACAACCCGGACGGCGCAAATCCGTATGCCGGCCTAGCCAACGTTGGTGGCACGCTGTACGGCACAACCTCAATTGGCGGCGGGGCCAGCGAGGGAACGGTCTATTCGATCACGACGGCGGGCGCGGAAAACGTGCTCCAGAATTTCTACTCTGGCTCGGACGGCAGCATCCCGTATGCCACCCTTATCGACATCTCGGGCACGCTCTATGGCACGACCTCGACAGGGGGCGTGTATAACCAGGGAACGGTCTTCTCGATGAAGGCCTCCGGCGCGGAGACGGTCCTCCATAGCTTCGGTGGCACAGCGGACGGCACAGACCCACTGGCTCCGTTACTCGACATCGGCGGCACGCTCTACGGCACGACCAATCAAGGGGGCGCGTACGGCGGTGGAACCCTTTTCGCCGTCTCTAAGGCGACTGGTACGGAGACCGTGCTCCACAGCTTCGGCGGCGGCTCGGGGGACGGCAGCCGGCCGCAGTATGGTAGCCTCATCGACGTCAACGGGACGGTCTACGGCACGACCGAACAAGGGGGCGCCTATGATGGTGGGGGGAATTGCTACGAGCAAGGTTGCGGTACCGTTTTCTCGATCACTCCCTCCGGCACGTACGCTATCCTGCACAGCTTCGGCAACTTATCCGACGGCGTTTACGACGGCGAATATCCGTACGCGGGTCTCGCCAACGTAAGTGGCACCCTCTACGGCACGACCGCCCACGGCGGCGCGTACAGCGAGGGAACAGTCTACTCGATCACGCCGTCAACCTCTGACGCGGAAACCGTTATCTGGGCCTTCGGTGGCGAGCCGGGCGGCGCAAAGCCGGCGGCCGACCTCATCGTCGTCAAGGGTACGCTCTACGGCACGACCACCTCCGGCGGCGCGTACAACGACGGAACGATCTTCTCCCTGTTGTCGAACTGAGCTGTGATGAGAAAGCTCGTCGGTACGTGCCTTAGCGCGGCGCTCTTAGCCGCGTGCGGCGGCGGCAACGGCCTCTCTCCGTCGGCACCGTCGTTAGTCGGGCATTCGGTGTTGGGCCGGGGCGGATCACACGGCGTAAGAAAGGCCGCGAACTGGATGGAGAGCGTGCTCTACGCCTTTGAAGGCGGTTCGGACGGAGGCTACCCGGAGGCCGGGCTCATCAATGTCAACGGCACACTCTACGGCACGACTTACGAGGGTGGTGGAAGCGATCTTGGGACCGTGTTCGCGCTCACGACGTCTGGCACGAAGACCGTTCTCCACAGCTTCGCGGGCGGGACGGATGGCGCGAGACCAGTCGGTGATCTCATCGCTGTCAACGGCACGCTCTACGGCATGACCTACCTGGGCGGGCGTGGACCATGCTACTACTCCCAGGGCTGCGGGACCGTCTTCGAGATCACGACATCCGGCAGCGAAAGCGTGATTTACAAGTTCCAAGGTGGGAGCGATGGCTCAAATCCGAAAGCGGGGCTGACTAACGTCAACGGGACGCTTTACGGCACAACCCGCGAAGGGGGCGCAAAGAACTTTGGAACGGTCTTTACGATCACGACCTCCGGCACTGAAAGCGTTCTCTACAGTTTCAAGGGAGGGACGTCGGACGGCAGTTACCCTGAAGCGACCCTGACCAGTGATAGCGCTGGCACCACACTGTTCGGTACGACCAACTCCGGGGGTGCGTACACGTACGGCGGAACCGTGTTCTCGATCACGACGTCGGGTACGGAAACTCTTCTTCACAGCTTCGGCGGCTCGGTGGACGGAGCATACCCGACGGCGGGCTTGACCAACGTTAGCGGCACGTACTACGGCGTGACCCCAGCTGGCGGCGCGAACAACGATGGCACCGTCTTCAGCGTCACAGCGTCCGGCACCGAGGCCGTTCTCCACAGTTTCAGCGGCTCAGACGGCGAATCGCCCGATGCTGGCTTGACGAACGTGAAGGGGACGCTTTATGGCACCACCTCTTTAGGTGGCTATATCGTTTACGGCGGGGACTGCGGCATTGGGTGCGGGACCGTCTTCAGTATCACGACCTCCGGCACTGAAACCGTGCTCTATGTGTTTCTGGGTGGTTCGAATGGATCAACCCCTTTGGGGGACTTGATCAGCGCTAACGGCACACTGTACGGCACCACTGCGAACGGTGGCTTGTGTTGCAATTACGGGACGGTCTTCTCGTTAGCACCGCCCCCGGAAACCGTGCTCCACAGCTTCGGCGGTAGTCCGGACGGTCAAAACCCCTACGCCGGCATCGTCCTCGCGCCCAACGGCGCTCTCTACGGCACGACCCCGGCGGGTGGTGCCTACAGTGCCGGAACGGTCTACTCGATCAAGTCCGGCACGGAAAGCGTGCTCCAGAGTTTCTACACCGGATCGGACGGTCAAAACCCATATGCCGGCCTGATCGACGGTACGAAAAGGCTCTACGGTACGACCGCAGCAGGGGGCGTGTACAACGCCGGAACGGCCTTCTCGATGACAGCCTCCGGCGCGGAGACGGTGCTCCATAGCTTCGGCGGCGGCTCGGGGGA
>PMTY01000108.1 GCA_003167155.1 Candidatus Cybelea tumulisoli | reverse complement strand
CATCGTGACGTGCGCGGCCGAAAGCGGCGTGCGCAGATCGTGCGCCAGCGCGTAAACGATGTCGCGGATCACGTCGCCGCGGTCGGCCAGCTCGTTCTTTTGCCGGGCAATCTCATCGTTGCGCTCGCCGAGCTGGGTAAACAGCCTGGCCTGTTCGAGCGCCAATTCGGCCTGCGCAGCGAAGGCGCGAAGCGTCGCGGGAGCATCGGAGACGAAGGGTTTGCCGGCGGTGGCGCATTCGATGAGCACGTATTCCGACGACCCATTGGCAGAAATGGAAGTAACGAGCGCCTCCGACGCCCCCAGCGCATCGAGCGTGAGCCTGCCCAAAACGTCGTTTGGGGTCACGGCGACCACATCGTCGGCGTCGGCGGCGCGAGCGGCGAGCGAGGCAATCTCGGTCGAGAGCGGCCGGCGCTCGACCGAGATATCCGAGTCCCCCTCCGAGTACGAAAGCGTGAGCGGCGTTCCAAACGGCGTCTCCCGCAGGATCAAAATCGCTTTCGACGCGCCCAGCAAGGCGACTGATTCGCGCGCGACGGCGCGCTGCACCAGCTCGACGTTGAGCGTTTCCCGCACTCGGCCGATCGCGACGCGCAGCGCTTTCTCGACGTCGATCTGACGCATCCGCCCCATCGAGACGCCGGCTTCCCGGGCATACTCTTGGGTCTTTACGCTCATGTAACCGACGAGGACGTACGAGGCGGCCAAGAGCAATCGGTCGCCAACGGCGATTCCGTCCCAATGGTGGCCCGCGACGACGCCGTTATAGTACCCGGCCGCCAGGTTTGCTAACTCTGCTGCAACGACCAAGTTCGTCGTGAGCCTGCTCCGAAGTGCCAGGCTGCTGAGCGCGATTGGGCCGTTGAATAAGATCGCCGCGATAAAAAGCTGCGGAGTAAAGAGATCGATAATCCACGCGACGATGAGTAAGCCGTAACAGAGTAAGGCCACTGCGCGCGTTTTCGGGCCGAGTGGCGGGGGCGCCTTGCCACAGCGCGAAGGCCTGCGGCGATGGATCGCACGGCAAAGGCCGAGGAGCTGCTACGCGAGCTCGGCGGCCGCGCGCGGCTCGTCGTCTACGTCGCTAGTGCGCCCGGATCGGGTAAAACGCGCCGGCTCTTGGAGGACGCTCGACGCCTCGCGGCCGACGGCAAGCGTGTCGTCATTGGCTGGGTCGAGACGAAGGGGCGTCCCGACTTGGAACGCCTCGCCGACGATCTGCCTCGCGTGCCGCCGCGCAGCGTCACCGTCGGTGACGCAACCTTCGAGGATTTCGACTACGAAGCGGCGCTGCGCGAAAAGCCCGACGTCGTCGTGCTCGACGAGCTCGCGCACGACAATCTCGGCGATGCCGCGCATGCTAAGCGCTGGCAAGACGCGCTCGCCCTCAAACAACATGGGATCGGCGTCGTCGGCGCCTTCAACATCGCGCACCTCGAAACCGTAGCCCCGACGGCCGAAGCGCTGCTCGGGTATCCCGTTCGCGAAATAGTTCCGCTATCGTTTCTGCAGGCGGCCGACGAGGTCGTCGCCCTCGACGTCTCGCCGCGCCTGCTCCAGAGCCGCGTTCGCGCGGGCAAGATCGTCAACGAGCAGGACATCGAACGCGCGCTCAACGGAGCCTTCAAAGAAACCACGCTCCACATGTTGCGCGAGCTGCTTCTGCGCACGGTCGACAACCTCACCCTTCCGGTCGTGCAGGCCGGCCGCCCGTCGATGGCCGCCGCATTCGTCTATCCGAACTTCGATGCAACGGCGTTTCTGCGGCGCACCGCAGCGATCGCGGAAGGCCTCGATCTCCGGCTGGAGGTCATTCCGACGCCCGGCGTTGACCGCGCTGCGCTCGAGCCCGTCGCGCGCGAACTTGGGGGAGAGATACTGCACGAGTCTATCGACCCGGCTGCCGCTTCGGGCCAGGCTTTGCGCGCCGCACTGGTCGCGCTGCCTCACGGACGAATAGCGACGAAGCTCGCGAACGCGCCGCTTCCATACGACCTCTTCATCGTCGGAGTGGGCCAAACGTACGTCGGCGAAAATCCGGCGCGCTCACCCTACTCGCAGACCGCCGGCGACCGCCTGCGCGTCGGTTACGGTAAGCTTACCGTCTATCTCGGCGCGGCGGCCGGCGCCGGAAAGACGTATGCGATGCTCGACCGCGCTCACCAGCTTGCGGCCGACGGCACCGACGTCGTCGTCGGATTCGTCGAAACGCACGGCCGCAAGGAGACCGCGGCGCTGCTCGAGGGGCTCGAACTCGTTCCGGAAAAGATCGTGAACGAGAACGGCATTAAATACCGCGAACTCGATCGCAACGCCGTAATCGCCCGCAAGCCGCAGGTTGCGCTCATCGACGAACTCGCGCACACCAACGCCCCCGGGTCGATCGCGCCGAAGCGCTTTCACGACGTTCTCGCCGTATTGCGTGCGGGCATCGACGTCATCACAACGCTCAACATCCAACACCTCGAAGGCCTGGGAGATACGGTCCTGCGCCTGACCGGAACCACGGTGCGCGAAACTTTGCCCGACGGAATCCTCGCGCTTGCCGACGAGGTCATTCTGGTGGACGTCTCGCCGGAGACCCTGCGTAGGCGGCTGCGCGAAGGCAAAATCTATCCGCTCGAACGTTGTGAAGCGGCGCTTGCCAATTTCTTCCGCACCGGGAATCTGCTTGCGCTCCGCGAGCTTGCGCTGCGCGAGGCCTTGCGCGCGCGCCACCGCGAACGCATCGCCTCACCCTTCGATCGGATTCTGCTCTCGATCGGTTCGCGTGCGACCGATCTGCCGATGATCGCCCGCGCCGGACGCATCGCCGCGCGCCTGGCGATCGAGTTTGCCATCGCTCACGTCGTGGCTCCGAACCGGCGCGTCGACCAATCCGTTGTCGATTCGCTGCGCGCCGAGGCGCGCAAAACCAACGTCGAATGGATCGACGAAGTCGCCGAAGACGTGCCGAAGCGCCTCATCGAAATAGCTCGCGCGCGACCGCAAACGACGGTAGCACTAGCCGGAACCCTCCGGTCGCAGCGCTTCATGGGCCGCCCCTCCTTCGCACGCCGCCTGCTAGACGCCGGCGCCCGCGAACTGCTGGTCCTACTGCCGCCCCGCTTGTCAAACTGAGCCTCCCATTGTCATCCTGAGCGTAGTCGAAGGGCGCAAGTGTCAGTCATTCTGAGCGAAGCCGAAGAATGACGATGCGATAACCCTTGCTAAAAGCTTCGCGGCGCGCAGATTGCTGGCATGAAGACCTACTACGTATACATGCTGCTATGCGCGGACCGATCGTTCCACGTCGGGATCACAAACGACCCAGAGAGCCGGATCGCTCAACACCAGCTTGGGAACGATCCCAGGTGTTACACCTTCACGCGCCGGCCCGTGAAGCTCGTTCACTGTTCGGACTTCCGGAACGTTGACGACGCGATCGCTTGGGAGAAACAACTCAAAGGATGGTCGCGTGCAAAGAAGGTCGCGATGGCGAGCAACAACTGGAAACTCGTGCATGACCTGGCGGGGTGCACGAATGAAACGTCGTCGCTGCGCCGGGGTTAGGTCATTCTTCGGCTTCGCTCAGAATGACTGGCACGCCCGCCCTTCGCCCTTCGACTGCGCTCAGGATGACATTACTACGGGCCTTTGGCCCTACGCTCAGGGTGACAGCTGCTACTTCGATCCATCCAGCGCGAGGTTCAACTCCAGAACGTTGACTCGGGGTTCGCCTAAGAAGCCGAACGTGCGGCCCTCAATATGTTGGGCGACGAGGGCAACGATCGTTGCGAGCGGCATGCCGCGCCACTTGGCGACGCGTGGCGCCTCCCAATACGCCGCTTCGGGGCTGATGTCGGGGTCGATGCCGCTACCGCTCGAGGTAACGAGATCCATCGGGGGAGGCCCGCTCGCGTCGGGATTCTCTTTTTCGAGTTGCGCGATCGTCGCTTTAGTCGAGGCGATCAGCTTCTTCGAGGTTGGACCGTAGTTCGTTCCGCCGGTCTGCGTCGGATCGTAGCCTTTTCCGGCAGCCGACGGTCGCCCGTGAAAGTATTGCGGCTTCGTCCAGAGCTGCCCGATGATCGCCGATCCAACGACTTTGCCGTTCACCATAACGAGCGAACCATTGGCCTGCCTGGGGAAGAGCGCTTGCGCGATGCCCGTCATCGCCAACGGGTAGACGATCCCAAGTAAGACGATCGAAACGATCGTGACGCGAACCGAAGTGCCAAGATGCTTAATCATTCCTTCGTCTTCCTATGTGAGATGGAGCGCCGCGAGCGCCAAGTCGATCAGCTTGATGCCGATGAAGGGAATGATGATGCCGCCGACGCCGTAAAGCATGACGTTCTCGAAGAGAACCCGATTCGCGCCTTTGGGCTCGTAGCGGACGCCGCGTAATGCAAGTGGAATCAGCGCGACGATGATCAGCGCGTTGAAGATCACGGCGGAAAGGATCGCGCTCTGGGGCGTTGTCAAGCGCATGACGTTGAGAATCCCCATTGCCGGATAGGCGGTCCAAAACATTGCCGGCAGAATCGCAAAGTACTTCGCGACGTCGTTGGCGATCGAAAAGGTCGTCAAGGCGCCGCGCGTCATTAGCAACTGCTTGCCGATCTCGACGATTTCGATCAGTTTGGTCGGATCGGAATCGAGATCGACCATATTCGCTGCCTCTTTGGCGGCCTGCGTGCCCGAGTTCATCGCAACGCCGACGTCGGACTGTGCGAGCGCCGGCGCGTCGTTCGTGCCGTCGCCGGTCATGGCGACGAGTCGCCCGGAGACCTGCTCGCGCTTGATCAAGTCCATCTTCGTCTCGGGCGTCGCCTCGGCGAGAAAGTCGTCGACGCCGGCTTCCTTCGCGATCGTCGCCGCCGTCAACGGATTGTCGCCGGTGATCATCACCGTGCGAATCCCCATGGCGCGCAAGCGATCGAACCGCGCGGCCATGTTTGGCTTGAGGATATCCTTGAGATAGATGACGCCGATCACGACCGTGTTGCGGGCGAGCAAGAGCGGCGTGCCGCCGCTGCGTGCTATTCGCTCGATCTGGGGTGAAAGATCGGCGGACGGAGTTCCGCCTTGTTCGCGAATCCAGGTCAGTACCGAGTCCGGCGCGCCCTTACGAATCTTCGTCCCGTCGGCAAGGTCGAGGCCGCTCATGCGCGTGTAGGCGCTGAAGGGGATGAAGGTCGAGTTCGCCGGCGCGTCGCCATCACGCGCCCCGGCCTGTTGCGCGAGGGCGACGATCGAGCGGCCTTCAGGCGTCTCGTCGGCGAGCGAGGAGAGGTAGGCAATGCGCGCCGCGTCTTTTGCGTCGATGCCGGTCGCGGTGATGATTTCGACGGCCTGACGATTGCCGAGCGTAATCGTGCCGGTCTTGTCGAGCAGCAGGACATCGACGTCGCCCGAGGCCTCGACCGCTCGGCCGGACAAGGCCAGGACGTTGCGGCGCACCAGGCGGTCCATGCCGGCGATCCCGATCGCTGAGAGCAGCGCCCCGATG
>PMTY01000041.1 GCA_003167155.1 Candidatus Cybelea tumulisoli | reverse complement strand
GGCAAGGACGCCGGCCTCTCCCGCACGGATGCGGCGTCCAGGCTTCACAATCGTCTCGCCGCGACGCATATCGGCACCGCATTGCGCAACATTTAACCCAGGCTCGATTAGGGCTTCGACGCGCAGCCGGTTTCCGTCGACGCGCACGTCTTCGATCGGCACCACCGCATCGGCGCCCGGCGGAAGGAGGCCGCCCGTGGGAATCGGCATCGCCATAGCCGGCGCCAGCGCGATCGTCGTCGCGGCGCCCATCACCACGCCGGCGACGATCTCGAGATCACCCGGCACGAACTGCGACTGCACCGCAAAACCGTCCATCAGCGAACGCGCGCCATTGGGATAATCTTCGCCGGCAACCGCGCTTTGCGCGAGAACGCGACCAAACGCATCGTCGAGCGTCACCATCTCGGTTTCCGGCGGCCGCAGCCGCGCGCGCGCGAAAAATGCCACGATCGCCTGTTGCGGCGCGAGCAGCCTCTCCGGCACAAATCCAACCGTTGGTAGGACTGGATTTACGGACTGGTTAATGGCGCGCTTCTCCATGCTCGATATTGCTCTGGTTCGACGCGATCCCGACCGCGTGCGACGCTCACTCTCTCGCCGCGGGGCCGATCCGTCGATCGTCGACGAGTTTCTGCGCTGCGACGAGGAGTACCGCTCGGCACTGACTGCAGCAGAAAAGGCGAAGGCAGAAAAGAACCGCCTGTCGGCGACCATCGGGCAGGCAGACGACAAAGCCGCCGCGGCGCGCGAGGTGCGGCCGAAGATCGATGCGCTCTCCACAGAGATCGCTGCAATGGAAGAACGAGCTCGCGCGCTCTCGGCTTCCGGCGAACGCTCGCCGCTGCGAGCGCTGCTCGAACAGACTCCGAATCTTCTCGACGATTCCGTCCCCGACGGTTCCGACGAGGCATCCAACCTCGAGCTGCGACGCTGGGGAACGCCGCGCGATTTCGATTTCGCCGCGAAACCACACTGGGAGATCGGCGAACAGCTCGGCATTCTGGATTTCACGCGAGCCGCAAAACTCTCGGGCAGCCGGTTTGCCGTGCTGGCCGGCGCCGGCGCGCGCCTGTCGCGGGCGCTCGCCGCGTTCTTTCTCGATCGCGCGCGCGAACGCGGCTATCTCGAGATCGCGCCGCCATTGCTCGTCTCGCGTGCAACGATGTGGTCGACCGGGCAGTTGAGCAAGTTCGCCGACGCCATGTTTGAGGATCGCGATGCCGGCCTTTTTATGATTCCGACGGCGGAGGTTCCACTGACGGCGCTGCGCGGCGGGGAGATTCTGGAGTTCTCGGAGCTGCCGCAGAAGTACGTCGCGCACACGCCGTGCTTTCGCAAGGAGGCCGGCGCGGCGGGTAAAGATACCCGCGGCCTGATGCGACAGCATCAGTTCGAAAAGGTCGAGCTGGTCTGGTTGACCGCGCCCGAAACTTCCTTCGAAGCGCTCGAGAATCTAACGCGCGATTCCGAAGCGCTGCTCGCGGAGCTCGAGCTGCCGCACCGCGTGGTCGCGCTCTGCGCCGGCGATATCGGTTTTAACGCGGCCAAGACGTACGATATCGAGGTCTGGGTTCCGAGCAATAACGCCTATCGTGAGATCAGCTCGTGCTCCAACTGCACGGATTTCCAAGCGCGCCGCGCTGCGATACGCTTTCGGCGCGAGCCCGGTGCGAAACCGGGGTTCGTCCACACGCTCAACGGCTCGGCCCTGGCAATCGGTCGAACGCTCATCGCGATTCTAGAAAACTATCAGGAGCGCGACGGCACGGTTACGGTGCCTGAGGTGCTGCGGCCGTACGCCGGTTTCGACCGAATCCCGGCTTAAGAGACGTCGCGGATCAGTTCCAAAAGAACTTCGCGATCGAGATATCGGATATGTCCGTGCTCGCGGCGTAACGCGTTGCGAAACTCCAGCTCCGCAATCGCGCGAGCTGCCACTTCCTTCACCGTACCGCCGGCCGCCGCGATCTGCGATTGCGTTATGGTCGACAAAGACGCGGAGGCCGGCACGAGTCCGCGCTCGTGCATCGCGTACGGAAGCAGCACCTTCGCGATACGGCCGAGAATCGGAAGCGATCCTTGTACGCTGAGCGCATCGGCCAGCAGGCGAACCCGCTGCGCCAAAACGATGGCCAGCGCATTGGTCAGGACCGGATAGCGCGCCGCAACGCGTGAAACGGCCTCCCACGGCAACTTGAGGACGTGCGCCGACTTCGAGAAGACCGAGATCCGCGCCATCTTCAGACCGCGATCGAAATACTCGGCGACGCCAAAGACCTCGTACGGGAAAATTTCATACAGAATGCGCTCGCGTTCGCGCCCGCCGCCGTTGGCGCGCGCCACGATACCTTCGGTCACCATGCCCATGAACGGCCAATCGGCGTTCTCGGCAACCAGCGTCTGTCCGCGACGTCCGGTTTGCCAAACGGCGGCCGCGACGAGCTCTTGTCGAACCTCGGCGTCCAGCCCGGCGAACGCCGAACATCGGCTGATATGATGGGCGGCCGAGTTACGATCGGTCTCTTCCCCCGCGCGAGGGGTGAGACGCAGATGCCACATCCGGCTGGCAATGCGGCGGGCTTCCATGACAAAACGATCCGGCCGCTCCTGACTGATGCGCGAGGACAACGCTCGCGGTTCGTTCTCGGTAATGAGGGTCAGCGAGCTTCCCGTCGGGAGACGGTCGAGAGCTTTGCGGACCTGGTCGGGGCGTTCCCACGCCGGGAAAGTCCGCAGATCAATTTCCGCAGGTTGTGCCACGCCCGTCACGTTCTCGCCGGGGTAAGCGCTCTACTCCCTGAGACGATCAACCGGGAGGAGTAAGAATGGTACGGTCTTTGGGACGGCTGGTGAGCTGCATGGCGCTTGTAGGCGCGACCTTGCTTGGGACGCCGAACGCGGCGTCGGCTCAAGCAACGGGTTCGGCAACGCAACTCCATTACACAACGGCCATCACGCAGGTCTACGGGTCGCAGTACCCGATTTCGGGCAAGCTCGATCTCGAGCTCTTTCCCGCAGGTAACATCAGGGGCTATTATCACACTTCCTTTTACAAGCTGTACATTCCGGTCGTGGGGGGCCGCGACGGAAGTTACATGTGGCTGGACATCGGTCCCTCCAGCATCGATCTCGGACTGGACGCCGGTCCCGAAGGGAAGCTGCACGTCGTCGGCACCGTGAACAGCGACGGTTCGTTCCGCGGTCAGGTCTATCCGGAGGCGGCCGCCGTGCTCTCGGGCATGGCGCTGCAGACTCAGTTCCCGAATCCGCAGCCAACCTCCGACGATCAATACATCTTCAACGCGACGCCGGCCACGGCCCCAGAACCGACGCCCTGATTCCCTAGCTCGCGCTTGTCGCCTCGCTCTTGACGGCTTTCCAAACGCGCTGCGGCGCCGGCGGAAGGCCGTTCATGTGTTTGAGGAACAGCGTCAGTTGCCACAGCATCCGGTCGTCGAGACTCTTGCCGAACCCCGGCATTCCCGTCAACCGGATGCCGTGATCCACCTTCCAATAGGTCACGCCGTCGGGATCGTCTTCGACTCCGTCTTTGGCCAGTTGCGGGGGCTTTTGATAGAGGCCTAGCGCGATGTTGGAAGGCCGGCCGTCCGACGCGCCATGACAGACGGCGCAGTTTGTAACGTACAACTTGATTCCGGCGATCAAGCCGGCATCGTCGAGCGGCAGCGGGTTAGGAGCCTTGGGCGCCTCGCGCGCCAGCGCCGCGTGAAGTGACGTTCGCGCCGCCCAGCGCTCCAGCCGCGACGGCTTGCCGTCGGCATTGGCGGGCATCAAGCCCGCCTCGATTCCCAGATATGCGCCGAGCCCCAAGACTACGAGCGTGGCGACGACTCCCAGTACGACCGCACGTGCCATCTTTAAGAAGAGCGGCTCCGGCTAAGGTGTTCGGGGCGGAAACCCAAACCCACGAGATGCCCCGGGATACGCGGCAGGAACGGCAGCAACCGGAGCAAGGCCGGCAACCGGCGCAACAGCGGCGCGCGCCCATTTGCAAGGACCTTGCCGATGACCTTGCTCTGAATGAAGAGCTGCAGCGCCTGTGTAAGCTTCGCCGCCATTTCACGCCGGCGCTGAACGGCGCGCAGATCGCGAATCGAAAGCGTCTGATCGAGCAACTTGGGGCCGAGCATGTTCGATGCCGCAACCGCATCTTGAATCGCGAGGTTGATTCCGACGCCGCCGATCGGTGACATGGCATGCGCGGCATCGCCGATGCAGAGCAGCCCGGGACGGTACCAGCGCCGCAAGCGATTTACGCGGACCGTCAAGAGCTTAACGTCGTCCCAGGTCTGCAACTCGTCCGCTCGATCGTGCAGAAACGGCACGATCTCGCCGATCTGCCGGCGGAACTCGCCCAATCCGCGCTCGTGGAGTTGCGCGAGGGTTCCCTTCGGGATCACGTACGCGCACTGCCAATACTCTGCGCGGTCGATCAGCGCCATGATCCGTCCGTTGCGAATATACCCGAAGGTTTCATGCGGATCGTCGGGTCGTTTGGTCAGCCGCAGCCACAGCACGTCCATCGGAGCACCGAGTTCGACGACCTCCAGGTCGGCTTCCTTACGCACCACCGATTCGCGTCCATCGGCACCAATCGTGAGATCGGCGCGGATATCGAGCATGCCGTTGGCAGTCTGGGCACGCACGCCGGCCACGCGTCCGTTTTCCCATAACAACTCCTTGGCGTTTGCCCGCATTCGAAGATCGAAGGTCCCGAAATGCTTGGCTTCTTCTGCAAGAAAGTTGAGAAAGTCCCATTGCGGCATAAAAGCGACGAACTTGCAGCGCGTCGGAAGATGCGTGAAATCCGCGACGGTAACGAGCTGGTCCCCGAGGTTACCCGCTAAAGTGGTGACCTCTTGATGCGGGCGTTTCAAGAACGCTTCGAGTATGCCCAGCTCCGCCATTACGTCGAGCGTCGACGGATGGATCGTATCGCCGCGAAAGTCGCGCAGAAAATCTGCGTGCTTTTCGAGCAAAACGGTCCGGACGCCCGCGCGCGCAAAAAGGAGTCCGGCCATCATTCCGGCTGGACCGCCACCCACGATGCAGCAGCCGACCCGCGCCTCGTTCACCGCATCGTCCTACTGTAAGAAACGGTAGCGGACAAAGTCGGCTTCGCGCTGGTCGACGCGCGCCTGGCACGCTGCCGCGATTTCGTCGATGAAGTTCTCGAGCGAGAGCGCCGCGACGTTGGGCATCAGCGCACCGTCGAGCAGCTTTCCGAAGAATTGCAGCGGCAGCTCGTAGCCGCCCGACAAGTGAAGCTCGCTTTGCCCGATTTCGCCGGGCTGCACCCTCATCGTACCGGTAAAGCCGGGAAATGCGGCGGGAAGATTGGCGGCGGTAAACGCGATATCGTAGGCGCGCGGTTCCTTCGCGTTCTTCTCGACGGTCAAGTGGATCGGGACCGCGACGTAACCGACATCGGGGAGATGCAAATTGCCAAAACTCACGTGCAGCGCAAAACCACGCCACGGCCCCTCCTGCTTTGCGATCGCCAGCAGCAGGTCGCCGAGCGCCTGGGAGGCCAAGTCGGCTGGAATCCGCAGACTGCGTTTGAGTCGAACTTCCGGCACGCCGTCCTCTTTCGCAAGGAAATCAAAAAGGACCGGCTTGACACCGGCCCTTTTCGCGGCGGGTTGGGCAGAAGGGACGAACTTCAGCCTGGCTGACCGCTATTCGGACTAGACGGCGAAGTGCTGGGTTGAGATGCAGAGATTCTCCGCGCTAAACGAGGCTGCTTGCCGCTACTACCTGTATCGGCGCGATGGACGCTAGAGTTTACGCGCTAGGGCTTAGACCGAACCGGCGACGGTCGTGTAGAGAGTCTGCAGGTTAATGCCGAGAACCGAGATCCCGGCGAGGGCCACCATTGCGATAAGGGCGACGAGCAGGCCGTATTCGACCATGGTCGCGCCGTCTTCATCGCGGCGGAGGTTTTGAAACATAGTCCAGACGGTCGAGAGCATTCCTTTCTCCTTAGATGATTGGCGGCAGGGTCAGCGATAAATGGAGCCGCCCTTCTAATTGAACGGCTACTCGTCACTACTGCTATCGGCTCCCGCAGCTCTCGGCTTTAGGCATCAATTCTTAGAAAGCCGAATTTTATCGCGGCGTCGTGGTGAGATAGTCGTTGAGCAGCACTAGCGCGAGAACCATTATCACGCCGAGAACAGCGAACAAGTTCATCATCTAAGGCACCCTCCGATGCAGCGTAGAGAGGAACGGCCTACCGATAAGGCCGGCAAGCAGTTCCAAACTTAAAAGCGCCTTGGGGTGGCCATAACCCGACGGGCCACCCCTTGATCCCTTAGACCGTACACACTGGCGTTAACCCGTCAACAAAATCAACTAGTTCGCTCTACGCGCTGGCGCTTCCAGGCTTAAGCGCCCTGGGGCGGCTCTCCGCCGACCGTCAAAACAGTGAAGATCAATATCGAATCATCAGTTCACGGCGTTCACTTGGGTGACGATCGACAGCCAGGATCCAAAGGACAGCCTATCCCGGCCGGTCATCGGCGGAGTCGTTATAACGAAAGATTAGTGGCCGGCGACAACTATCTTGGCCGGTCTGAGTGCTACTTGCCTTGGGAGTTTCTGTCGTCGCAATCCTGGCAGAGCCGATAGTTGCCGGTCCCGTTCCGGTCGTCGCTGCTCAATTTGATGTCGCGGCCACATTGGCAAGTGCTGTTGTTGTGGAACACGCCCGTATCGGTCGACTTACGGGCTTCACGGCGAGAGTGGAAGGCTTCAATCCTGGACATAACCGCCTCAAGTTTTTAATTTAGGGCTGGCTTTATTTGGCTAGCCAAGCGCATTGCCCTGCTACTTTGGCGGGGCCCAACGGATCGCGAGCCCGTTACCCCTTGGGACCACGAACGTTTGCTCCCGATCTTTGTGCCTAACGTGCAGGCTTCAAAAAACTCGCGGACGACCCAGCCCTGGTGAACGCCTAGCCCATGTCGAACCGTTACTGGGTCGAAAGGAGCATCGTAAAGTGTTTGATTTCCGTCGCGCTTTTGGAGCCTGCGTGGCTATCGGTATGCTTGCCGCTTGCGGCGGATCGCAGCCAATGACGGGTGCGCCGAGTACGGGGGTTCAACCCGCAACGCGCTCTCAGCATCAATCGCTCAACGGGTACTATCTGACTAAATTCACTACCGTCGTCGGGTATAGTCTTCCCGGATCCTCTCTTTGTATTCGGTTTAAGTCGTCTGGAAGTTGGTCAAGCAGCGGAAGTGAAAACTTCAACGGAACGTACCTTACCTCGGGAAAAGAGTTATACGCATCTGCGGTTTGGCTCCCGTCGCCGGCGGTCTATATGAGCTTGCAAGGGTCCGTCAACGCGAAGCAAGGCTCCGGCACATTTATCGTCAGCGGTGTGAACGGCTACATATCCGGCGGCGGGACGTTCACCATGACGGGCAAGCAAAACAAAACCTGTAGCTGAGGAACGCCTCGACGCCTTTATGAGGCAACCGCCCGGTTTTTGAGACAAACCCGCTTATTGAGGCAAAGCCCGCTGCTCGGGCTTTGCCCTTTTAATCGCGTTTGACCATAAAGGCGGACGTTTGCCTATAAAAGCGGCTGGTTAGTTCCCCAAGAATCTGCCCGTAAATTCCTAGATTTACTAAGTCGTCTAGCGCTTACGGCGGGTTACCCTGCGATACTCAGGGGCGCTGATAGCAACGCATGGAATCCAAATAGCTAGAAAGATTAAAAGGTCTTCCCACTTTGGTGGCGGTGGCGCGATTGGCACTAGGGGAATTTTGTCGTGCCAGTAGCCGTCCATGCCTCCCGCTACGATATTGTAACCCCTGTCCCAGATCGTATCGCCCGAGAGAAATATCAGACCCGCCAGGGTTCCGACGAGGTTAAACCCGCCGAACCTTGTCGTGAGGTCGGTCCGGATTGCCTCAAAGACCTCACGAAACTGGCTCAAATGCCAAGGTCAGCTCTGGCTTTGCGCCTCATTTCGAAAATCGTGATCCAGTATGTAACGCCAACAATAAAGAGCCCGATGAGGATTCGAGGCGCAACAACCTGGCGATGAACAAGCGCTTCGACAAATCCAAGCGTCACCGCCAACTGCATCAGCCATAGCCCTAGGATTTCCAGCCGTGAGCCCGCAGAGGCTACCTGAAGCTTGAGTACATCATCGGCACGCCTCCCAAATTGGTAAGCAACGGGAATAGGCAAGGTGCGGCCTCGCGGCAAAAGCTCGCGGCGCTCAATAACGCGCTCCTTTTCTGGCTCAGGGCACCAGGAACCGAGTCCCTCGGTCCAGACTGAACTACTCATACTTGCCTCTATATTTCCCTTTTGTAATCCTTATAACTAAAGTACGATAAACTTCGATGCCATGTTGCGCCAATCGTTCACCATCCCAAGTAGGCGTTCCCTTGCCTCCGTGATAGTTAACCGAAAACGCGGGCTTGCCCCTGGGTAGAAAAATCCTACACCCCAGGCGACAGCGGGCAGCGAGTCTTCGATAGCTTCCGCCTCTGGACCCCCAAACACGCCCCACTGGTTACGCCCCATCGGTCCGTACTGCACGTTGAAAGTGCCAATCTCTTCTGGACCATCAAGACTGAAGACTACGGCTGTATCTGCGATCCGGCCGAGCGCCCCTATGTCAAAGCCGGGGAAGCTAAGCATCTCGATGTGGGTCTGAAGTAACGCGGCAAGATCGCAGCCCTTCACCTCAGCAGCGAAGTAAACGGTGGGACGGATGTGAACCACCGGGCCTACCTTCGCACGCTCCAAAATATCGAAGGCCGCAGCGATAGTCGGGCTGTCCGTAAATTCTCCAGCGGCAGAAAAAAACGCCGACTTGGTGCTTATTCGGAGCGAGCCAGTCGGGCTGTCTAGCGCCACCTCATTAGGCAGAATAGCGATTGTGTCGAAGGCCCGTTTGTAATCGTATGCCTCGACCTCACGCTGAATCTCCGCGAGAGTGGACGTGGATCGATAACCTAGGGTAGCCCGTAAATGTACGGGAACTACCATGGTTCCGAGCGATCCAGAATCGGCACAAGTGGGGCTTCGCATCGGCTGGCCCCACCCCTCTGCGACGAAGCCCTTACGCCGCTAGACCCTCATAAGACGCCTGAACGAGGCAGCACAGGTTGTGGCAGAGGACCTTAGCCAGGACCTCGTTGATCTGAGCCGTCAGCGTCCGAGAGCGGACGTAGCTACCGAACTTCGCCTTGATCATCGAGAACGTCGTTTCGACGTTCGAGCGCTTGAGGGTAGTGGCTATAAAACTCTTCCTTGTTCTGATGGTAGTAGTCGTACATTCGCTTCCATAATTCGCGGCTAGCCTTCGGATTTTTGCCGCCACCCGTACCACGCCAACATGCGCCTTTTGGGTTATGGTGCTCTTTGAACGGGATCAGCGGGAACGCACCAGCAGCGTCGATAGTGTCGAGGTTTTTGTGGCTGATATACGCCTTGTCGGCGGCGACCGTCTTGACATTAAATCGCTCTCGCGACGTTTCGAGCAGTTGCGGGAGCTGCGGGCAATCTGCACCTTTTATCGTCGTAACCTCGATGCTCGTGACGACGTTTGTCTTGACGCCGACCCTAACGTGGGCCTTGATCCATGGCGCAAACTTCACCTCGCGTCCGTACTTATGGCTAAACCAGCGCTCATAAGTAGAGGTTGAAAAACCCGTTGAATCAACCGCAAAGTCGGTTTCAATCTCACGTAGCGGCGCAGCCGACTCCTCAATCATACGCTTCAGGATCGGCGTTAAAGCCGGGTCCTCCAGCGTCTTAAAAATGCTGTTGTAGTGTGGTGCTCGGCGAAGGTAGCCTTTGGCCTCGTGCTCTCGAAGGTTGGTCGCCGTGCGCCTGCCGGAAGCGGTTCCATAGACTTTCAGGACGGCCGAGAAGATCGCTTCACCTCGCGGGATTCTAGGTCTGCCACGCTGCTGCTTTGGTGGCGTTGAAAGCCGGTCGAGCGGTTGATCCAGCCCGGCTTCGTCACTGGGCTCCGAGTTAGTCGCCTGGGGAACGCCTAGCCCCTGTCGAACCCTTGCGCGGCCGATAGGAGCAGGCAGATGATTGATTTTCGTTTGGGCCGTCACGCTTTAGGTTTCTGCGCGGGGATCGCCATGCTGCCGGGATGCGGCGGATCGCAGCCACCAACCGGTGCACCCGGCGCAACAACCGTCGCGCCGCAGCTAAAAGAGCGCCAGAGAATCTTCGCCTACGCTGGGCAGGTAGAGTATTTTAAGGTTCCTAGGGACCAGAAGACAATTACGATCAAGGCAGACGGGGCGACAGGCGGCTACTGGCAACAATATGGCTCCCCGGGGATCGGCGGGAGAGGCAGTTACGTGGAGGCGACAATCCCCGTCAAGCCTGGCGAGTTGCTTGAAGTCTACGTCGGGGGCACCCCGACGCTCTATAACATCCAGAACGACAAAGGCGGCTTCAATGGCGGCGGCCCGGGAGGTTATGGAAGTTACGGATGCAGTTCGTGCGACAACTTCGGCGCTGGCGGGGGTGGGGCTTCAGACGTCCGCGAGCGAGGCGCTGCGTTGAGCGACCGCGTCCTCGTCGCTGGAGGCGGCGGCGGAGAATCAGACTGGAGCCAGACTGGCGGCGCGTCTGGAGGTGCTGGCGGCGGTACTACTGGTGCAGCTGGGCAGGCAGGCTCAGGACAGGGAGGCGGCGGAGGAGGAAGCGGCGGTTCGCAGAGTGCTGGCGGTGCCGGCGGGCTTGGCGGTGCCGCGGGTACCGGCAGTTGCGGCCCGGGGGCGACCGGTGCCTCTGGAGTGCTCGGCGTCGGCGGCACAGGTGGGAATAGTTCCTGCAATGAGCAGCCCTACATCCTGGGTGGGGGCGGTGGAGGCGGTGGCTACTACGGTGGTGGCGGTGGTGGAGCGGCCGGCTTCGATGGCTACGGTGGCGGGGGCGGCGGGGGGTCATCCTACGTCGAGAAGAGCGCGACCCACGTCACCGATCAGCAAGGTGGCGCTCCCGCGGGTAACGGTTACGTCGTCATTTCCTGGTATGGCAAAAGAGGATAAGGGTTCCGCAGATCCTCGTTTTTGGCGGCTTCGCGATTAGCGGGGCCGTCTTTTATAGGCAAACGCCCGATTTTATGGGCAAGCGCGATTAAAAGGGCAAACCCCGCTGCTCGCTGCTCCGCTGCTCGCTGCTCGCTGCTCGGGCTTTGCCCATAAACCCCCAGCTTGCCCAAAAACCCCCTCGCATCAGCGGTCGAATGTGGAGACGACCTTCCACATGATTAAGGCCAAGTTCGGAGCCCGCGTCCGCGCTAAGACGCACACGGCCCAGGTCAACGAGGTTCTCGCCAAAGTTCTCTGTCATAATCTCTGCTGTTTAGTCTCTGCTTTCTTCGAGTTGGGTATCGACGCTAAGTTTTGGAACATCGAATCAGTTGCCTAGCCACTTGGATGCTTTAAGAAGAAGCCGCGATTTACGTCATTAACCATCATTTCCGGCCCCTCTGGGTGAGCGCGATCATCAACGCCATGGAATGAACCGCCCGTAAAAACAAGTCCGCAGGGACCATCATGTGACGCTTCACATGACACCTTAACCTTGTCGAGAATTATGGAGTCCAACGGGACTGGAAGAACAAACTGCAGCGCACCAGAAATGGACTTACCGCTGGGGACTAATCGCGTTTCCATACCCAGCCTCGTTAAGCATAGCTTTTCGTCAATGACGGCGCAGGGCGTTCCACCATCCCAGGCGCGTACCGTAGCAAATCCAGAAGAGCCCAGCGATCTACCCCGTAGAGGCGCAAGCCGTCTTGTTCGTACCAGACGGACCAGTTACGCGCAGACGCGGGGACTGACCCGTCATTAGTTATTTCCAGCCAAAAAACCACGTCCGTATGCGTTGAGGACCCGTTCCTGGCAAAGCCCCTGCGTCCGTTAATCCGAAATGCGGGCTTCCCTCTTGTCAATATGTCAATCCGCTTGCGTCGTTGGTCAGCATATGCGAGTAGCGTGACTCCAGGAATCGCGACGAGCAGCCAGGATATCGCAATCTTGGATAGGACCGATGTGATCGTCGGATATGCATTGCCAGCCATAGTGGACGCCACCCACAAGAGGGCGATCGCCGTACTGCCGGTCAAGGCGCGTACCAACTGCTTGTGAACGTCGTTGTATAAGGCCAAGAGCCAGCCCCGTAAAGAGCGGTCTGTGTCGATGCCCCTGTTGTCCATGTCCGTCCTTTGCGCCAACCCCGTGGAGGCTCCCCGGCGTCGTCACCGGGGTTTTTGGGCAGGTGGGGGCTGCACAAAAAGGGGGCTCCTGGCGGTCTTGTGGAAAACGAGCACCGTGCGCCGCAAGTTGGCGAAGGCGACGCTCGCAGCCCTTGTCGCCCTCATAAGCACAATACTTTTCGACCCTAGTTGAAGTCTCAATAAACCAATAATTGCAGTCGGGGGGATCGGTGAAAGCCGGTCCTCTCTTATTTTCCGCTCTTGTGTGCCACGAGGTATGGCGCACAACTCACGTAAGTTTTTCCTTATGCACAAGCGACCCACAAGTTCCCGGGGTTGGGTCTCTTGTATTATTCTACTAGGAAAACGCCCTCGCACGACCAACGTCGAATTTCGGATTCCAACGGGCCGCACGGCGGCCCCGTAGCCCAGCCCGCAACTTTTTTTGACCCCCAGGAAAGGGTAACCCACCGTGAGCTTTACCGATCCCGTGATCAAGGATGATCGCCTTCTCGATGGCCAGTCTCAGAGCCGAACGAATGATCGTCTGATTCTGATGACGCTTGGCGTAATAGTGGAGGCTCAGCTTCTAATTCTGCCAGCCTCTGCTCGATCAGTCGAGCGCAAACTGAAAGCCGCTCTCGACAACCTTCAACAAGCAGAGCGTGATGAAAGTCGCCCAAGGATTCCGTAGACAATCCAGGATGCGACTCGGCCCTGCGAAGCGCGTCTAGACTAAACTCCGCGTCCTTGAACCCGCTCATGCGGCGTACCCCAGAGGGCTACGTCCTGCGAGGCGTATTCCAATAGGGACTTTTGCACTTTGGACAGACCAGGGGCTCCTGATCTTTGTCCCTCGGGACCCATTCGTGATTGCACCGCTCGCAGCGGTAGCCCCATATCCTAACCTTTGGCATACGCGAAGCATATACCCATTGAGAATATACGTCAAGGGACCTCCTAAAGCGTTGACTTGCTCTATACCTTGTAGTAATATACTAGTATGGAAACCAGGGAACAGCGCGGTATCGCTCTCGCCAAGTCCAAAGGCATCAAGCAGAAGGGTGCGTTGTGGATTGTGCCTTCGCAATCCGGCAGCGGAACCTATGTGGTCGAGCCGGGAACGCAGCGGCCTAACTGCACTTGTCCCGACTTTGAGGAGCGCGGCCTCAAGTGCAAGCATCTCTACGCGATCGAATACACGGTTCGCCATTCGGTGAAGCCCAACGGCGAGACGACGGTCGAGCAGACGGTGCGCGTAACGTACCGGCAGAATTGGGCCGCGTACAACGCCGCGCAGACCGTCGAGAAGGAACGGGTCGCGAACCTGCTCCACGCTCTCTGCTCCGCTATCGACAACCCGGTCCACAAGAACGGGCGTCCGAGCCTTCCGCTCTCTGACAAACTCTTTTGCGCCGTTATGAAGGTTTACGGCGGGGCCAGCGGTCGCCGCTCGATGGTCGATATGGAGCAGTACGTCGAGGGCGGATATATCGACAAGGCTCCGCACTTTAACAGCATCCTTAACGTGCTGGAAAACCCAGAGGTCACGCCGATTCTCAAGGCGCTGATCGAGGAAAGCGCCCGCCCTCTCCGTACCGTCGAAACCGATTTTGCCGCCGATTCGTCCGGCTTCTCGACCTGCGTTTACGAACGGTGGTTTGACCACAAGTACGGCAAACAAAAGATGCAGTCCCAATGGGTCAAGGCGCATATCTTCATCGGAACCAAGACGAACGTCGCGACGGGCGTCGAGGTCACGGGCTGGCGTTCCGCCGATAGCCCGCACCTACCCGCGCTCCTCAAGACGACCACCAAGCGGTTCGACGTTAAGACGGTCGCCGCTGACAAAGGCTACATCAGCCACTCCAACCTCGACGCCATCGCCTGCGCTGGCGCGTTTCCGCTGATACCCTTCAAGAGCCACCACAACCCCGGCGGCGGGTATTGGAGCAAGCGGAGCAACAGCCGGGTCTCCCAAGGGAGTCGGGAGTTGTGGCGTAAGATGTACGAGTTTTTCGTCCACAATCGCGAGGAGTTCCTCGCGCACTACCATCAGCGGTCTAACGTTGAAACGACGTTCCACATGATCAAGGCCAAGTTCGGAGCCCGCGTTCGCGCTAAGACGCACACCGCTCAGGTCAACGAGGTCCTTGCCAAAATTCTTTGTCATAATCTCTGCTGCTTAGTCTCCGCGTTCTTCGAGTTGGGTATTGACGCTAAGTTTTGGAACATCGAATCGGTGGCTTAGGGCTGCCCTTCCCTGACGGACTGTACCGTCAACGGGGACTTGGATTGCAAGAAAACCTGATAGGGCGTTTCCTGGTCAAAGGCCGGAATACAGTTGCACCGCAATAGGACCCCATACTGTGTTTTGCTTGAATTTGAAGCGAGATATGATCTCGGATACAGAGACTCCGTCGCTCCATTGGCAACGCCCCAAAACGCAGCCACGTTGTTGTCCGGTTTCGCTCCGGGCGTAAGCGCCAAGAAAACATTGAACGGGTCGATCTTATGGTCAGTCTGTAAAACGACCTTAACAACATACGGATAGCCAGGAGTGCGTTGTGGTGCTGGCTCCTGCGTGAATGTAATGCTAGTGGGCGGAACGGGCGCTTCGCTCGGAGGCGCTACCGCCGTGGTGGCTTCGGGGCGCTGAAGAACCCAGAAGACTCCCGCCGCGAGGGGACTTGCAACGCAAAGACCGATGCCGATTGCTAAAAAGTAGTTCGGGAAACGCTCGGGCCATTTTTTCTGTACGGCTGCCATGATCAAGCCGCCGCCAAACCCAAAGCCTGCGAGTAGTAGTTCTTCCATAGCGCCCCTATCCGCCAATCCGCCCCGGGCTCCCTCAAGCTAGTCAAGCGAGGGTCCACCTTTTTGTGCAGCCGGGGGGTTCTTGTGCAAAGCCCGCTGCTCGCTAGGAGAAAGGCGCGCCTAGCGGCAATCTTAGGCGCTCCTAACAATGAAAATCGTGTTTACTCGGCTGGTCGTGGGGGCCGCGGCATTCCTTCTGCTGATATCGGTAGCGATGCCGGTCGCGGTTTTCGCCGACGCCGACGAACCGGTCTCGCCAAACTCGACCTCCCTGGGCTTGCAGCCGATCGCGGGGCCGATTCCGCAAGCGACCCCGGCGCCGGGCGAGTCGGCCACGTTCCGGCGATCGGATGGAGCCTATCAGGCCATCCCGCTAAAGCAGAGACGCACAAGGCTCTTTCACATCGTCGAGCGCTCCGCGCCGTGGACCCTTGCGCCGGGCTTGACCGTTATGGCGAACACCTATAACGGCGTCGTTCCCGGGCCGGCGCTCGTCGTAAATCAGGGTGACACGCTGGTTATCGACTATACGAACGCCGGCGCGATGCCCGACTCAATCCATCTGCACGGAGTGCACGACATTCCGGTATCGATGGACGGGGTCGGCGGCATCTCGCAGCCGCTCGTTCCGCAGGGGGGTCACTTTGTCTACCGCTTCGTTGCCGACCAACCCGGCACGTTCATCTATCACAGCCACGACGACGAAGCGATGCTGGATTCCGGATTGTACGGCGCGATTATCGTCGAGCCGTCGCAACCGCTTCCGGTCGAACGCGGCTTGGCTCACGATTTCCTCGAGGTGATCTCGTCCTGGCAAATTCAAAGCGCTGCCGAAAATCACTTCACGCTTAACGGTAAAGAGTATCCAGCGACGCGCGCACTCGAGGTTCGCGCCGGCGAGCGCTTTAGAATCCGCTGGATCAATATCTCCGGCGAAGAGTTCCACACCATGCACACGCACGGGCATTACCAGCAAATCATCGCGCGCGACGCCGAGCCGCTCGACTATCGTGACGTCGAAGATACGGTGCTGGTGGCCCCGGGGCAACGCGTCGACGTCGTCGTTCGGGCCGACGCGAGGCCAGGCACCTGGCTCATTCATTGCCACGTCATGGATCATATCGAGGACGCAAACGGGATGCCCGCGGGTCTGATCACCGCGATTCATTATGCCGGTACGCCCAACACGTTGCTCTCAATGTACCGCGCGATGAAACCAGTCGGCGGCGCCGCCGGCCATGCCCTGAGCTTTTGGTGGACCGTGCTGCTCGGCGCCATCGCTGGATTCACGATTTTCCTCGGGCTGCCGATCGCCCGCGCGCGACGCCTTTCCGCGCAGACCATCGCGCTCCTCAACGCACTCGCGATCGGGATTCTGCTCTACCTCGTCGTCGAAATCGCGCAGAACGCCATCGCGCCGATCTCTTCGGGCCTCAACGCGTGGCACGCCGGCGCCGGGCCGTTCCCCGCAGCCCTTATGGCGGTCTTTGTCGTTGGCCTGGCGATTGGCTTGGTCGGCTTGGGCAGCGCGGCTACCCATTTCACGCGACAAGCCGCGGCGCATGCGGAGAATCCAATCGTCCTCGCGGCGATCATCGCCATCGGAATCGGCGCTCACAACTTCGGTGAAGGCTTGGCCATCGGCGCGTCGGCGGCATCGGGAGCGACGGCGGTCGCGTTGGCGCTAATCGTCGGCTTCGGCCTGCACAACGCGACGGAAGGCTTCGGAGTCGCGGCACCGCTGGTCGGGCGAGTCGTTCCGTCGTGGGCGCAAATCGGTTTAGCGGGCTTGATCGCGGGCGGGCCCACCTTCCTCGGAACCATTATCGGTTACAGCTTCTACTCGCCGACGCTGTCCGTGCTCTTTCTAGCCATCGCGATCGGCGCGCTCGTCTTCGTCATCGGCGAGCTGTGGAGCGTGCTGCGCCGCACCGGTTTGACCGTCTCCGTAACGGCGACGATGTGCGCGGGCTTTATCCTCGCCCTTGCGACCGAACTCTTTCTCGACATGAACGGAGGCTAATGAATCTCACGCTGCTCCTAACCTTCGCGACGGCCTTACTCTCGCAGGCCGCGCCGGCGCATCCTTCGTCGATCGCGGCTGCCCTCAATCGTATCGTCGCACGGCCGCAATTCGCGCACGCGCTCGTGGCCGCCGAGGTCTACGATCTCGACGCGAAGCGCCCGCTCTACGCTCGAAATGCCGGCGTTTTGATGGAGGCGGCCTCGACTACGAAGCTGCTGACGACTGGGACGAGCCTGGCATTGCTCGGCCCGAACTTTCGCTGGACCACGCCGGTCTATCGTACCGGGCCGATCGACTCGCGCGGCGTGCTGCACGGCGACCTCGTGCTGGTCGCGGGCGGCGACCCGAATCTTTCTCAGCGAATACGCCCCGACGGCACGCTCGCCTTCGAAAACGAAGATCATTCCTATGCCGGCAACTACGACACGAAGGCCGTTCCGGGGGATCCGCTGGCGGTTTTGCGCGACCTCGCGACGCAAGTCGCGCGCGCCGGGATCAGGCAAATCGACGGTATGGTTGCGGTCGACGCGTCAATCTTTCCCGATCAAGGGCCCGAGGGCGGAACGGGCGCGATCGTTTCACCGATCGTCGTGAACGACAACCTTGTCGACGTGATGGTAACGCCCGGGTCGAAGGCCGGCGATCCCGTTTCAATTGCCGTCTCTCCGCAAACGCCCTACGTTAGGTTCGTCAACGGCGCGACGACCGGAGCGCCCAAATCCGAACCCACGATCGATCTCTCCGGCGACAAAACCAACTCCGACGGATCGCACGTTGTGACGATTACTGGTGAGATGCCTGCCGGCAGGCCGATCTTATTTGCGTACCGAGTGCCCGAGCCCCAGCGCTTCGCGCAAGCGGCATTCACCGTTGCACTGCGGGACGCGGGCGTGACGGTGCAAATGCCTTCCAGTGCAGCTACCTTCAGCCACGATGCCTCCGCGCCGTTTTACGTTCCGGCGAATCTGGTAGCCCGTCACCAATCGCCGCCGCTCTCCGAAGACGTCTACGTCACGCTCAAAGTCAGTGATAACTTGCATGCGGCGTTGATGCCGTACTTGTGGGCGATCTACGTCGCGCATGCAAAAAAAGATCTTCTAAAAGCCGCATTCGCCCGCGAATACGCGCTTCTTTCGGCCGCGGGGCTCGATCTCAAAGGGGCGGCGCAACAGGACGGCCTAGGTACCTTCGCCTTCTTCACACCGCGCTTTATGGTGAGTTACTTGGCGTGGGCTTCGCAGCAAGCGTGGTTCTCCTCGTTGGAGCGCGGTTTGCCGGTCATGGGCGTGGACGGCACGCTCTTCAACGTTCAAAACGGCGTTGCGGCCGCAGGTCACGTTCACGCGAAGACGGGCACTTGGGGCTCGGCGAATCTGCTCGGCGACGACGAGCTCGTCACAAAAGGGCTCGCCGGCTACGTCACGACCAGCCATGGCCGCCGCATTGCCTTCGCGTTCTACATCAACCGAATGGCGGGCAAAGGAAGCGCCGATTCCAACCGAGACGCCGCTCACTACGCCGGTCAAACGCTAGGCGAGATGGCCTCGGACGTCTACACCGTGTTATAAGGGGTCTTTTTTGGCGCCGGCACGAAGAGATAGTCCACGTTTTCGAATTTGGGAGCGACTTGCTTGCCCAGCCTCGGGGGCGAGAATGAGGACATCATCGAAACTACCGTACGCGTTGTCAAGAAGCGTGCCAAGGCCGCCCCAAAAGTCTACGCACCGCACGAACATTTCGGAAGCCCGCTCAACGTATGCCGCATCTGCGGCGAGAAGTACACCTACGTTGCGAAGTCGACCGACCCGTTTAGCATGGACAAGCGCTAAGAGCCTTTAGGCTCCTTATACGCGCCGATCAGCTCACAAAACGTCGCAAGCTCGATATTGCCGCCCGACACTACTGCGACGATCGGGCCGGCGTCTGCCTGACAGCGGAGCGCGGCGGCAACCGAGAGCGCTCCGGCACCTTCGGCTATCACGCGCGCCTTCTCGGCTAGCAGTCGCATCGCGCGTTTGGTTTCCTCTAACGTAACGACGATCGAGCCGTCGACCACCGGTCGCATCCGCTCCCACATCCGCGGGAAGACGCTTTTTCCGCCTGCGCCATCGACGAACGTCGCCTGCCACTGCGGAAACGGCGACGCCCTGCCGGCGGCAAAGGATGCTGCCCCCGGCGCGGCAGTCTCCGGCTCGGCACCAAAGACCGCGACCCGAGGCTTGCGCGCTCGCACGCCCAAGGCGACACCCGTCACCAGGCCGCCTCCGCCGATGGCGGCGATCACCGTCTGAACCTCGGGAAGGTCCTCAACGATCTCGAGCCCCATCGTTGCGTTGCCGGCGATAAAATCGTCGTCGTCAAACGGATGAATGAAGGTGCCTTGAACGCCGGGGAACGTGCGCCGCTCCATCGCTTCCCAACATGCGTCGAACGACGCCGGCACTAGGTGCGCGCCAAGCGCGCGCATTCGCTCGACCTTGGTTTCGGGCGCGGTCTCAATCGTCACGACCGTACACGGTACGCCCGCTTGGCGGGCTGCGTAGGCGACGCCTTGGCCGGCGTTGCCGGCGCTGATGGTCCAAACGCCGATCGAGCGTCGAGCGGCCTCGAGGCAGGCGACCGCATTCGCGGCCCCGCGCAGTTTGAACGAGTTGATCGGCTGGAGGTTCTCAAGTTTGAGGTAGATCTCGGGCCCGGGCACGCCGGATTGGAGTTTGACCAGCGGCGTCCGCAGGATGGTTCCGGCGATTCTGACCCCAGCCGCTTCGATCTCGCCGATGGTTATCGGCCGCACGGCGGCTACGCTATCGTCCACGGCGCCCTCTGCGGTCGCTCGCGCGCCGAAGCCTTCAGAAGGCCCTCCCCCAGCCCGATAAGGATTGTAGATGCGCTTCCTTGGATAGTTTGGAAACGTCCAAAGCACCACCCTGGCCCTTTTATTGGGGCCGGCACATTCAGCATGCAGAAAGCTTCTCTCTACTATGCTCTCCTCCCTAAACCCTCAGGTAAACGGCGACCCCCAGCTCAACGGTTCCCACAAGGCCGAGACCGGCCAACCGCTGGGACAAGTCACGAAGATCACCGGCTCCCAGATCATCGTTACCGGCCAAATCGATGAGTCGAGCAAGGCCGCAGTTGGCGCCGGGGCCTTGGTCAAGATTTGCGGCTATCGAGACGTCATCGGGATTGCCAACTCGATCGAGCTCGAAGGCGCAACCCGGACGCGCGTAATCTCGGTCGGTCTCGTCGGTGAGATCACCGGCTCTGGCGAACACGGTGCCCTGTTCCAACGAGGAGTCTCGCGGTATCCGCCACTGGGCGCCCCCGTCACGACGGTGACGAGCACGGACCTTTTGACGGTGTACGCTCGGCCTTCGGTGCCGAGCGTTCGCGTCGGCACGCTCGGTAACAACGAGCTGCAGTCGGCCTTCGTCATGGTCGACGAGCTGCTGGCAAAGCACTTTGCCATCGTCGGCTCGACCGGCTGCGGAAAATCCTGTGCGGTCACGTTGATTCTCTCGGAAATTCTCGCCAATCAGCCCAACGCCCACGTGGTCCTGCTCGATCCTCACAACGAATATTCCACGGCGTTCGGCGACCTAGCCGAGGTTCTGAACGTGCAAAATGCCCGGTTGCCGTTCTGGTTGCTCAACCTCGAGGAAGCGGTCAGAATATTGGTGCGCGGCGGAACGCAGCAAGAGCAAGAAGTTCAAGAGATCATTCTCAAGGATGCACTGCGGCAGTCGCGCCAGCGCTACGCAACCTCGAGCGAAGCGGGTTCTTGGATCACCGTCGATACGCCGGTGCCGTTCCCGATTCACGAGCTCCGTCGAAACTTGCGAGAGATGATGGGTCAGGTCAATAAGACCGACACCGCTGGTCCCTATCGGCGCCTCGAAGCGCAGTTGGCCTCTCTATCGGAAGACCGGCGCTACTCGTTCATGTTTGGCGACGAACTCGCCGCCGAGGATTCGCTTTCGGAACTGGTCGGCCGATTGCTGCGAATTCCAGTCAATGGAAAGCCGATCACGATCATGGACCTCTCCGGCGTCCCCTCGGAGATCGCCGACGTGGTCGTTTCGGTTACCAGCCGCGTACTCTTCGACTTCACGTTGTGGTCCGATCCGGCCCGGCGGCCTCCGATACTCCTGGCATGCGAAGAGGCGCATCGGTATCTACCTGCGGCCGGAGGCCAAGCCTTCGCAGCCTGCACGCGCGCCATTAGCCGCATCGCAAGAGAGGGACGCAAATACGGCATATCCCTCGCGCTGATCTCGCAACGCCCATCGGAACTCTCACCGCAGGCGTTGTCGCAGTGCGGAACGGTTTTCGCATTGCGCTTGGGCAACGACCTCGACCAGCGTTTCGTCGAGGGAGCGCTCCCGGACACGGGCCAGATGATGATGGGTGCGTTGTCGAGCCTGCCCGCTCAACAGGCGGTGGTTTTTGGGGAAGCGGTCTCGTTACCGATGCACATCCGTTTCGATAACCTTCCTCCCGAGAAACGGCCGCGCAGCCAAAGCGCGCGCTTCTCCGAGGCGTGGCAAGTCGACTCCGCCGGCGTCGAGTTTCGCGACGAAGCTATTCGGCGCTGGCGCACCCGCACCGACTAAGCGATCTTCTCGTAGCCGCGCGCTACCGGCCGTCAGTGCGTATGGTCGTGCGCGTCTTCGCTTCCCGGATGGCCGTGCGAATGCGAGTGTTTCGTCCCATCGGCATGCACGTGCTCGTGTTCGTGAGGTTCGTGCGCGTGATCGTGCTCGGGGTCGGGGTGGCCGTGCGGGTGCGCGTGTTGGGTTCCGTCGGCGTGGGTGTGTTGGTGGGTGTGCTCTGAAGGCTGCATGGCGCTTACATTCACAAGCTCTGCCATGCACTCCCGCGCCTGCAGGCGCGTCCTCCCCGCGTGGCGCAATTTGAGGAGCAAATATGGCTGAAATCAACGAACCGTTCAATCTCGACCGCCGCCGCTTCTTCGGCACCGCGGCTATGGCCCTTGCCGGCGCCCAGCTCGGCATGTTCGGCGCCGCGGATGCGCAAACTGGCGACGCGAACTCGGCGGACACGACGACGACTTTAACGCCTCAACCGGGAACGCACACGTCCTTCAGCTCACTCAAGCAGGTCAAGGCGGGCCTCCTGAACGTCGGATACGCCGAGGCCGGCCCCGCCGACGGTCAAGCGGTAATCCTGCTGCACGGCTGGCCCTACGACATCCACAGTTACGTCGACGTCGCGCCGATCTTGGCATCGGCCGGCTATCGGGTCATCGTTCCATATCTGCGCGGCTACGGCACAACGACGTTTCTTTCGAGTTCGACAGCGCGCAACGGCGAACAAGCGGTGGTTGCCCTGGATATCATCGCGCTGATGGATGCGCTGAAGATCGAGAAGGCAGTTCTCGGCGGTTTTGATTGGGGTTCGCGAACGGTCGCCATCATTGCGGCGCTCTGGCCGGAACGCTGCAAGGGCCTCGTCGCCGTGAGCGGCTATTTGATCACCAATCGTAAGTTGACGGTATTGCCGTTGCCCCCTAAGGCCGAGCTGGGATGGTGGTACCAGTATTACTTCGCCACTGAAAACGGCGTGCTCGGCTATACGAAGTACCGGCACGATTTTGCAAAGCTGATCTGGACGATCGTTTCCCCGAATTGGCACTTCAGCGATGCGACGTTCGATCGAACCGCAACGGCCTTCAACAACCCGGACCACGTCGCTATCGTGATCTCCGATTACCGCTGGCGGATAAAGCTTGTCAAAAGCGAGCCGCAATACGCCCACTTGGAAGCACGGCTCGAGCAAGGTCCGTTAATCGGCGTGCCTACGATCACCATTGCCAGCGACTTCGACGGCGCCGGCGCGAGCGGAATCGCATACCGAAACAAGTTCTCGGGCAAGTACTCGCACCGAATATTTAAGGGCATCGGTCACAACGTGCCTCAGGAAGCCCCGCAAGCCTTTGCCGAGGCGGTTGTAGCGGTCTCCCACTAGGCTCCTAAGTCTCGCAGGCGGGCGCGGCGGCGCTGCGGAAATTAACGTCATGATGGTTCGTTGCGTCGCAGCTCTCTCGATTCTTCTCTTTACCGGGTGCGCGTCGGGCGCGCAACGCTCGCTGCCGTACATGCAAAATGGCGCGATGCTGCGAGCCATCAATGCCACCGGATCGGGAAAGATTACCCACGTCATTTACATCGTCCAGGAGAACCGAAGCTTCAATAACCTGTTCCAGGGCTACCCCGGTGCAAAGACGGTTCCCACGGGAAAGAACTCCTACGGTCAGACGATTACGCTGCAACCGGTGCCGCTGGAAACGGTCTTCGAGGTCGATCACTCGGCCCAGGCGATGTTCGCCGCCTGCAATGGAACCGGAACGCTCCCCGGAACCAATTGCCAGATGAACGGCTTCAACAACGAAGAAGCGTACGGCGGACCGACCAACCCGCAGTACGTCTACGTACCGCATAGCGAGTCGAAACCATACTTCGACATGGCGCGTGAGTGGGTCGTCGCCGACCATATGTTCCAATCGCATCTCGACGAAAGCTTTGTTTCGCATCAATACATAATCGCCGCGCAAGCGCAGTCGAGCGTCGATCTGCCCGACTCGCTGCTCTGGGGCTGTGCGGGAGGCTCGAGCGACGTGGTCGGTACGATCTCTCAGGATCGCAATCTGTACGGCGGCTACCAGCAGGCGTGTTTCGACTACACCACGCTCGGCGACGAACTCGACAATGCGAAGCTGACGTGGCGCTTCTACGCAGCGCGCTACGGCAACGACCAGGGCGGCAACGGCGGAACCTGGTCCGGCTATCAGGCGGTCAAGCATATCTTCTACGGTCCCGATTGGAAGAAGGACGTTAAATCGCCGAACTGGACGTTCATCACCGACGTGCGCAAGGGCGAGCTGGCAAACTTTACCTGGATCACGCCCGAATGCGCCGAGTCCGACCACGAACAATGCGGCGGCGGCTTCGGCCCCTCGTGGGTCTCCGCTATCGTCAACACGGTTGGGCAAAGCAAGTTCTGGGATTCGACGGCGATCTTCGTCCAGTGGGACGACTGGGGCGGCTTCTACGATCCGGTTCCACCGCCGTACGAGGATTACGACGGAAACGGCTTTCGCGTCCCGCTCTTGGTGATCTCTCCCTACGCCAAGAAGCATTTCGTCTCGCACAAGCACTACGAAACGGCAAGCGTCCTGCGCTTCGCCGAAGATCTCTACGGCCTCAAGCAACTAGCCCCAGCCGACGCGCGCGCGAACTCGCCTGCCGGCGACTGTTTCGACTTTACGCAGGCGCCGCGTCCGTTCGTGGCGATCAAAGCGCCGCACAAGGCCAATTTTTTCGTACACCATAAGTTCGACAGCGACTATTTCGCTCCGGACTACGAGTAAAGCAGCCCTAACCGGGGGCTGCCTGGCGGCGGCGGTTTCTTTGTATCAAGGGCCTTGACACAAACGCTGAGTTTGTATTAGAGTCTTGGTACAATGACGTTCGCACATATCACTCACGATCAGTTTGCGCGCGATGTGACCGCAATCGCTCTGGCTGGGCTGGGAATCTTCCAACTCCTCTCACCGTCCTGTTTCGAGAGCATCCGGATGTATTTTCGTGGTGCCTGGGCGGGCCTTTCGAACGAACAATCCGAGCGGCTCAAGTCGGTGATCGAGGCGCGCACTCGTGCCGAGGCCGCCGGCGGAAGTGCTCGCTACGCCGCCGGCCTGTTCACCATCGCGATGGGTCTGTTCGGATTGTGGCCCGCGATCCCGTACGTTATGCCGTACGCGGCGAGCTGTTTGGGAATGGCCTACGCGACGTGGATGGCCTACCGCCAGTTCCGCCGCGCGACCGAGTTGCGTTTCGCGCCGCTCGTGCGCCGCACGCCGCTCGAGGCGCTTCCCCCGGTGGCGATCGTCTCCGCGGCGCTCTGTCTAATCGGAACCGCGGCATTTGCAAGCATTCCGCAGTTTCGCATCGCTGCCGCGTTGGTCGTCGTTTCTATGATCGTCTTGGTTGCGATCGCATGGCGCATCGCCGTTGCGCCGGCCGTGCTTTTCGGCGCCGATCCGCAAGTCGAATACGCGGTCGACAAACGGGTCCGCTTCTGCCGCGCGACCGGCCTCGTCGCGCTCGCGTGCGCCCCGCCGACGGTCTTCGCACTGCTCGCGTGGGCGCAGCTGCCGTCGCCCTCGGGCCTTCTCTGGCTTATGATGCTGCTTGTGATCGCCGGTTTCATCGCGACCAGGGTCGTCAGCCTGAATCCGCTGCGCGAAGGTATCGCGCTGGCGTGAGCGCTTCGTATCTCGTTGTCGACGAGTCGTCGGAGACGCCCCCGTACCGGCAAATCGCCGAACAGATTCGCGCCGCAATCGAGCGCCGCGACCTGATGCCCAACGTTACGCTGCCGACGGTGCGGCAACTGGCCGGCGACCTGGGCATCGCCCCCAACACCGTCGCGCGCGCGTACGCCGAGATGCAAAACGAGGGCTGGCTGGTCGGGGACGGCCGCCGTGGCACGCGCGTCGCCGAAAACGCCCCGCTCGCAACCGGCCGCGAACGCGCGCGCGGCTTGCGCGAAGCGGTCGCGGGCTTCGTCGAGGGGCTACGGCACCGCGGCTTTACCGCGCACGAAATTTCGCGCGCATTCCAACAAACTCTGTAACGGGCGCGTCAGTGAGATAGCTCGGGCAGCGTATTCGGCGCGAGCGCATCGGCCAGCGCATGGAACACCGCGACCGCGCCGAGTCCTGCGTTGCCTTTGTCGTCATACGCACCGGGGCCATTGGTCGCTTCCACGGCAATCGTGAGCTTCTGCGCGGGCAAGTAGCCGACGACGCCCGAGGCACCGGCGAAACCCAACGATTGAGAGATCCACGGCCCGGCTATAATTACGCCGAGGCCGTAGTTGAACGCCGCAGTGTTCTCCCGGCACGAGGGACACCCCGATTGGGTGTGGCCGAATCCGATCAGGCTCGGCACGATCTGCGCGGTGGACGATGCGGGCGATAACAGCTTTCCCGATGCGACCGCCTCGATCGACGCGCTGAGGTCCGCTATGTCGGTCGTCTCGACGGCGCCCTCAACGGTGGTCCACGACGGATTCCAAAACGTTGCCTCCTCATAGAACGGCACGCCGGGTTTGATGCCCAACGCCTCGCGCCGTTCGGAGCTGAACGCGTGCAAGACGGGCTGCGGAATCTCCGGCGTCGTCAACGCGCCGGTCTGCTTGAGGCCCATCGGCTCTAAGACATACGTGCGTATCGCCTCGGCGAGCGGCATGCCGGCGATCTGCTCGAGCACCCGGCCAAGGATCACGTAGTTCGTGTGCGAGTAGCCCCAGTTCGTCCCGGGCTCGAACTCCATGGGTTTCGTGATGCCGATTTGCGTTAGCTCTTCGGGGCTCCATTGGCGGAACGGATCGTCATAGACGCCTTGCATCGTTTCGGGCTGATACACGTAATCCGCGTAGCCCGAGGTCATTTGGGCCAGATTCCTCAACGTGATGCGGCCGGCGTTTGGAAAAGCGGGAAAGTAGGTGGAGAGCTTGGTGTCCAGCGTCACCTTCTTCTGATCGACGAACTCGAGCAGCAGCGTCGCCATGTAGGTGAACGCCAGCGCTCCGTTGCGAAAGTGCATCTCCGGCGTCGCCGGCACGCCCGTCATCGAGTCCCCAAGAGCGCCGGTATAAACGTTCGTTCCATTCGAGCGCAGCTGCACGATGACCGCTTTGAGGTGGTTTGCCGCCATCGAGCTACGCACGATGTTTTGGATTACGGGGCCCGATGAACTATCCGCGGCGCGTGAGACCACGAAGCTCGACCAGACTAAAGGGACGACCAGCGCGGCGATGACGCGAATACGATTGCGCGAAACGTTCGGCATTGCGGTTTCCTCCGCCAACGCCGTTCGCACGCCGCGCATCACCCCCTGCTCCTGGGGATGGTGCGCTTCCCGTCGAAGGACCTATCGTTATGAAACACTTTCGGCTAGCAACTGTCGCGCTGATCTTCTTGTTAGCCGCGCCCGTTGCCGGCAGCGCGGCGACCGCGCAGCTTAATCCAGGCACTGCAAATGCGATCGCCGCAGCCGTGAACAAGGAGCTCGCGGCTTACGGCGGCCCGCAGCCCGTGCCCGGCGCGGTCATCGGCGTATGGTTACCGGGGAAGGTCGCGTTCGCCCAGGGCTTTGGATATGGAAATCTTTCCGGGCGACGCCCAATGGCGCTCGACGATCATTTCCGCATCGGCAGCAATACAAAGACCTTTGTCGCGACGGTCTTGCTTCAGCTCGTTGACGAGAAAAAGTTGAGCCTCGACGACACGATTAGCCAGTTCGACCTCGGGCTGGCCGTCCCGAACGAAAAGCGCATCACGCTGCGCCAGTTAGCCGAGATGCGCAGCGGAATCATCGACGCCTACTCCATCCCGGCGGTCCAAAAGCAGAGCGAAGCTTGGTGGTCTCGCCAGACGCCGAGGCAGTGGGTGGCAATTGCCGCAAAGAAGCCGCCGTTGTTCGCGCCGGGAGCGAAGTATAACTACAGCAATACCAACTGGTTCCTACTCGGACTCATCATTGAGAAGGTAACCCACGACACGATCGAAAGCGAAATCCAGAATCGAATCCTCACTCCGATGGCCTTAGATCAAACGTCGTTTCCGACAACGAACTGGGGCATGCCGGCGCCCTACGCCCGCGGTTACTCTCTCAATGAAAAGAAGCAGTGGATCGACGAGTCGGAAGCTCTCGCGCCATCGGTCTCTTGGGCGGCCGGTGCCATGATCTCCGACATGGCCGACATGAAGAAATGGGTCAAAGCCTACGTAACCGGAAGCACGAACAGCGCCGCCTCGCAGCGTGCGCGTCTCGCATGCCTGTCGACCGGGGTGGGAAACCTCTCGTTCGGTCTTGGTATTGGTTGCTCGGCCGGATGGTACGGGTATACCGGAGGCATCACCGGCTATAACACCGGGGCGTACTATATGCCCGCTACCGGTGCGACGATCATCGTCCTGGTCAACAGCCAGGTGGAAAGACCGTTTCCCGGAGTCGCAAACGCCATATTTCGCGACATTGCGAAGATCGTAACGCCGGAGAACGTCCCCTTTATAAAATGATCGCGCCCGCTTCTATTCGCTTAGAGACTGCACGCCTTGAGCTGATCCCGCTGGCGGAGAAGTTCGCGGATGACATGTACGATGGTCTTCAATCTCCAGCGCTTTACCAGTACATCGCCGACTCTGCGCCTCCCAGTCGCGAATGGCTCCGCGAGCGGTACCGGCGCCTCGAAGGCGGCCGCTCTCCGGACTCTTCGGAGCTGTGGCTGAACTGGCTACTGCGCGAGAAAATAACGGGGCGCTTTGTGGGGCACGTTCAGGCAACGGTTAAGGATCGCAGCGCTTCGGTGGCATACGTGCTGTTCTTAAACGCTTGCGGAGTCGGGTATGCGAACGAAGCCGTTGGCAGAATGCTTCTCAGCCTGGAACGCGATTATGGCGTTAGAGGGTTCACGGCAACGGTTCACGTGGGAAATCAGCGTTCTATTCGCCTCCTCGAACGTCTGGGCTTTACCCGACAGTCGTTCACCAAGAATGCTGAAATCATTCGCGGCGAACCAACGGACGAATATCGCTACACGCGGACCTCGATATCATCGCCGTGACGCGGTGAGATCGAACCGATCGAGGTTCATCACTTTTTCCCACGCGGCGACGAAGTCGCGCACGAAGTGATCGCCCTCGATCGCGTAGACCTCGGCGATCGCACGAAGCTGCGAGTTCGAGCCGAAGACTAGATCGCAGCTCGTACCGATCCAAGTGCGCTCGCCGGTGCGCCGGTCGGTACCTTCATACGTGAAGTCGCTGCCGGCCGGTTGCCATTTGGTCGTCATGTCGAGCAAGTTCACGAAGAAATCGTTGGTCAGCGTGCCCGGCCGCTTCGTAAAGACGCCGTGTTTTGAGCCTCCGGAATTCGCGTCGAGCGCGCGCAGGCCACCGACGAGCGCCGTCATCTCGGGGGCCGTCAGCGTGAGCAGTTGCGCGCGATCGATCAGCCGTTGCTCGGGCGAACGCGAGTCTCCGTTGCCAAGGTAGTTGCGGAATCCGTCAGCGGCCGGTTCCAGTACGGCGAAAGAGTGGGTGTCGGTGTTTTCTTGCGTCGCGTCGCTGCGCCCCGGCGCAAACTTGACCTGCACGTCGTAACCGGCGCTCTTGGCAGCCTGCTCGATCGCGGCGCCGCCGCCGAGAACGATAACGTCGGCCAGCGAGACCTTCTTGCCCCCGGAGATTGAAGCGTTGAACTCCGTTTGAATCTTCTCGAGCCGCTGCAGCACCGTCGCCAACTCAGCCGGTGCATTGACGGCCCAGTCCTTCTGCGGCGCAAGGCGAATGCGCGCGCCGTTTGCGCCGCCGCGTTTGTCGGTACCGCGGAACGTCGAGGCCGACGCCCACGCCGTTGTCACCAGTTGCGACACTGTGAGCCCCGAGGAGAGAATGCGGTTCTTTAGATCGGCGATCTCTTGCTCGCCGACCAACGGATGGCCGGCGGCGGGCAGCGGGTCTTGCCAGATCTGCTGCTCGGCCGGAACTTCAGGACCGAGATAGCGCGCAATCGGGCCCATGTCGCGATGCGTGAGTTTGTACCACGCCTTGGCAAAGGCATCGGCAAACTCTTGCGGGTTCTCGTGGAAACGCTTCGAGATCGGCCCGTAGACGGGATCGACCTTTAACGAGAGGTCCGTCGTGAGCATCGTTGGCGCATGCCTCTTGGACGAATCGTGCGCGTCGGGAACGCTGCCCGCCGCGGCGCCGTCCTTCGGCTTCCATTGATAGGCGCCGGCCGGACTCTTCGTCAGCTCCCACTCGTAGTTGAAGAGATTGTCGAAATAGAGGTTGCTCCAGCGCGTTGGCTGCTGGGTCCAGGCGCCTTCGAGGCCGCTGGTAATCGTGCCGTCGCCGTTTCCGTTACCAAATGAGTTACGCCAGCCAAGGTTCTGTTCTTCGATGCCGGCGCCGGCCGGCGCAAGGCCGACGTACTGCGCGGGATCGGCGGCACCGTGCGTCTTGCCAAAGGTATGGCCGCCGGCGATTAGTGCCACGGTCTCCTCATCGTTCATCGCCATGCGAGCGAACGTCTCACGAATATCTGTTGCCGCGGCGAGCGGGTCGGGATTGCCGTTGGGGCCTTCCGGGTTTACGTAAATCAGTCCCATCTGCACGGCCGCCAGCGGGTTGGCGAGATCGCGTTGGCCAGTGTAGCGCTTGTCGGCGAGCCAGACATCTTCGGGACCCCAGTCGGTCACTTCATCGGGTTCCCACGCGTCGACGCGGCCGCCGGCGAATCCGAACGTCTTGAATCCCATCGATTCCAGCGCGCAGTTTCCCGCCAGGATCATGAGATCGCCCCACGAGATCTTTCGGCCGTACTTTTGCTTGATCGGCCACAGCAAGCGGCGCGCTTTATCGAGATTTGCGTTGTCGGGCCAACTGTTGAGCGGCTCGAAGCGCTGCTGGCCCGAGCCCGCACCACCGCGGCCGTCGCCGACGCGGTACGTACCTGCAGCGTGCCACGCCATGCGAATCAAAAGCGGCCCGTAGTGGCCGTAGTCGGCCGGCCACCAATCCTGCGAAGTGGTCATCAACGCGAAAAGGTCGGCCTTAACCGCTTTGAGATCCAAGCTGTTGAACTCACGAGCGTAGTCGAAATCGGGACCCATCGGGTCGGAGAGTGCCGACGGCCGATGAAGCACCGAAACGTCCAAGAGTTCCGGGAACCAGTCGATGTTAATCCTCGGGCGCACGGGAACGTGCTTTACGGGACAGCCGCGGTCGGCGTCCGATAGTTCGGCAATCGTATTTTCCATCTGTTGCTAGTCTCTCCGTTCCAGGGGGAAGGTTGGTGGTGCCGGCGAAGGCCTGAATGTGACTTTCACTTTCACACTTGGCGGAATCCTGCTGCCCGCGGCCATCGTCAAGTAATATGGCATCGTCCGTGAAGCCAAAGTTACCGAAGAACTACCAGCTCATTTACGACATCGTGCAAGCAAGCGGGGTCGGCCGCCACCTAACGCCCTCCGATATCTTCACGAAAGCGCACAAGCGGCGGCCGGGTATCGGATTTTCGACCGTCTATCGCGGTCTCGAGCGGTTGCGCGAACTCGGGCTCGTCTCCGAGCTGTACGTGCCGGGCGCCGACGCGGCGACCTACGAGCCGTCGGGACCGCGGCACGCGCACTTCCGCTGCAGTGCGTGCGGCGAGATCGAAGACGTTGCCTACGCGATCCCCCCACGCACGCTCAAAACGCTCGCGCTGCAGCACGGCTTCAAGATTGCAAGCGAACGCGTAACCTTCGAAGGCCGCTGCGCCGCTTGCGCCGCGTCGTGAGCTACCGCTAGGGGCCCGTCTCTCCAAGCCATGCGTCCATTCCGCCGGCAAGGTTTACCGCGCGATCGTAGCCGAGCGCATTGAGCTCCTTGGTGACGTGAGCGCTGCGAGCGCCGACATGGCAGACCACGACGATGTCGCGATCCGTCGGCAACTCGCCGAGCCGGTGCTTCAGTTCGCGCATGGGAACGTTCAGCGAACCGGCGATGACGCCGTCGGCCATCTCCTCCGGCTCGCGAACGTCCAACAAGAAGGGCGCTCCATCGTCGTCGAGGCGTCGCCGCAGCTCGCTCACGGACATCGACTTCACTCGAGAAAACATGCCTTAGAACTCTAGCCGATCCGGCAGTCGCGCGCTAGCGGTTAGGGGGCGCAGAAGCGGAGCGGTGAACGTAGCACCATGAGCACCTCGGCTTGGCGCCGACTGTTGCTGGGGCTTTGCGGCTTTTCGCTGATCCAGGCCGGAGTCACCGTCTGGATCGCGTTCGCGGTGTCAGGCAGTCTCGGAATCGTCCGGTCTACCACAAGCCCCTCTTTCGTCGCGGGCACCCCGGGTGGCCCACCCTTCGTCGATCGCGTTACGGTTTTTCCGTATGGCCCGGCCGTTCGCGCCGGGTTACGGACCGGCGACCTCGTCGACCTTCGGCAGCTTTCGCCAGCGGACCGGTACCGTTGGATCTTCGAACACTTTTGGGCCGGCGAGCGCATATCGGTGCCGGTCGTGCGCCGCAACGGCGTCGACCGAATCTCTGTCACCGCCGAGAAGGCTCCCGTTCGCTGGGACTCGGCGCTCGCGTATATTGGCTGGGTTTGGGTGCTGCTATTCGCGGCCTTGATTGTTTGGCGTCGGGCAGAGAGCACCGAAGCCCGCGTGCTCGGAGTGCTGCTCGTCGCCTGGGTACTAGCAACAACTTTTCAACCCAATAACTGGGTGACGCCATGGTCCGCTCCGGACGCCGTCGTGAGCGTGTTTGGAGCACTTCTGACTTATTTGGGCTCCGCGCTGTTTGCGACCTACGCAATGCTGTTTGCTCCTCCGTCGACTCTTCTGCGCCGCGGTCTCGCTTGGCTTTCGTATGGAAGTGCGGCCATTGCGGCGCTCTATGGGATGCTAGCCGTCGTCGGCGTTTGGACCATGCTCGCGGATCCGATCCAAACCTGGTATTCCGGCGTGCTTCCTCAAGTCATAACGAGCATCTTACCTATGCTCTTCCCGCTACTCTGCGCCCTTGTCACACTTGCGCAGACGAGCGGAGCGGAACGCGCACGAATGGCGTGGGCAAGCACCTCGCTTGGGTTTCTTTATCTGGCGAATATCGCGACAGGCGTAATTGGTACATTCCATATCGGCGCTAACCCGTACATATTTTTGATCGTGAATAATATCGCCATATTCGTCGCGCCCGTTGGTTTGACGTACGCTCTGCTGAGTCGCCGCTTGCTGGACATCGGATTCGCGGTCAATCGCGCGGCCGTGTTCTCGGGCGTTTCCATCATCGTCGTCGGCATCTTCATGCTGGGGGAGTGGGTGCTCGGCACGTGGTTCAGCAAAGCGAGTCATATGACGAACCTGGAGGTTAGTGCGGCGCTGGCGATCGGCCTGGGCTTTTCGGTGCGGGCGATACACACGCGCGTTGACGGCGCGCTCGATCGGGTCTTCTTCCGCAAGCGCCACGAGGACGAAACCGCGATTCGCGCCTTCGCCGACGAGGCGGCCGAGGTTACCGACGATGCAACGTTGCTGTGGCGTACGAAAGAAACGCTCGAGATGCATGCCGGCGCGTCGTTCGTAACGCTCGCAATGAAAGACCACACCGGCCATTTCGGAGATGTGAGCGAGAACGATCCGGCAATCGTTGCGCTGCATGAGCGGCATAAGGCGCTCGATCTGCAGACGCTTTCGACTGCACTGCAGGGCGAGTTCGCCTTTCCGATGGTCGCGCGCGGACGGTTAGTCGGCGCGCTCGTGCTCGGCCCCAAACGATCGGGCGAATCGTACGCTCCCGACGAGTCGCATGCGATCATGCATCTAGCCCATAACGTTGGCAGCGCGCTGCATATCCTCTTCCTTGCGAAGGTTCTCCAAGAGCACCATTTAGGCGCGAATCTCTAGTCTACAAAAAAGCCGCCGGCGTGCGGATGGGTCGCATGAAAGACCGCAACCGCCAGGGAGACGAGAATTTGGTCGAACAGTACGCCTGCGCCGAATCCGAGGCAGGCGCCGGGGAGCCAGCCGTGAGAACGGCGTGCGATCGCGAGCGAGGGCACGATGAAGATCACCGCTATCGCATAAAGCAGTGCGCGGCCCAGCCACGCCGGTCCGGGCCAATGCAGCGTCGCCAGCCCCCACGCCACTAGTATAAGCAGCACAGCGTAGCCTACGCTCGTACCGACGCACCATCCGGCCGCCGTGCCTATGACGAACCCTAGACGAATAGCCCGCGCTCCACGGCCAAGCCGACGGCGATGTAGTCTTCGTTGCCCACGCCCGTCTCGACGGTTCTTTCAAACTCTGCGAGCGCACACTCCATCAGCGGTGCATCCACATCCAGACTCTGCCGGGCTACGCGCGCAAGGCGCAGATCTTTGAGAAGCGCGCTCGCCGAAAAGCGCGGTAGCGTGTCGCGCTCGATAAGTTGCTGACGCTTGGTAGCGACGCGCTCGAGCGCCAGTACGAGCGTGTCGATGGCAAGCGTGCGATCGACCCCGGCTCGCGCCATAATCCCGAGCAACTCGCCAATCGCATCGGCATTCACGCAGAGCATCGAGTTATAAGCGAGCTTGAGATGCCCGCTGGCCGCCGGCGAACCGGTAAATTTAATCGTCGAACCCATCGCGCTCAAAAGCTCCCGGCCGCGGTCGAACGCCTCGCCGGTGCCGCCCGGTAAGAGCGTCAGCGTGCCGGCACGCGCGCCGTCGACGCTGCCAAGAATCGGACACGCAAGAAAGTCCACACCTCGCTGCGCCGCTGCGGTTGCAAGCGCCTCATACATCTGTGGCGAAAGCGTCGACAACTCGATAACGAGCTCGCCTTCGCGCGCAGCGGGAATGATCCGGCCAAGCGAGATTTCTCGCGCGACTTCATCGTCCCACAGCATCGCGATCGTCGCATCGACGCTCGCTACGAGCTCTTCGAGGTTCTCGAACGGGGCCGCACCCGCAGCGACCAACGGATCCATCATAGCGCGATCGATGTTCCAAACCGATATCCGATAGCCGCGATCGAGAAGATTGCGTGCCATTGCGTTTCCCATTTTTCCCGTGCCTGCAACCCCAACATGCATCGCCAACCTCCTCAGAAGCCCCCGATGGCGCCGGGTGCCAAGAGTGCGATAACGGCAAGTGCAGCGAAGACCACGCCGACCGGCGCCACGATTCGGTTTCCCAACGGCGTCGCCTTTTCGACAAACATAATCGCCGCGAGCACGCCCATCCACGCTAAATGCGCGACTCCCGCCGCAAACATCACGAGCATCAGCGCCCAGCAGCAGCCAACGCAGTAAAGCGCGTGACCGAAGCCTACTCGCAACCCGTTGAGTGCGCCGCGCCGATAGTGACGCATGAGATAGATGCCTGGATGGCGGCACGCTTTTAGGCAGGCATCTTTGAGCGGGGTGAACTGATAGATGGCGGCGAGACCGAGCGTCGCCGCCGGTATCAGCGCCGCGTGCGCCGCCAGCCAGGGCCACGCATCGACGGCTCGATGGAGCTGCATATCACCGGTAAATGCGGCCAGCGCAAACCCCGTCCAAACTGCGAAGTAACCGCCCAAGAACAAGATCAGCGCGAGCGGGAAGTCCGGCGCGCGGGCGGCGGCCGTCGCATAAAGCCGAATGAATCCGAGCGAAGAGGGCAGCATCATCGCAGCGGTCATGAACTGCCATGCGGCAACCACGACGAGCGCCGCGAACCAATACGGCCGCCCGCTTTCGTAGAGCGCGTGATGGTGAAGTTGCGCGGCGTTGCCGCTGACCTCCGCCCACGCGCAGACCGCCCACGCGGCCGCAATCACGCAACCGAGAACGCCGACAGCATTGAAGCGCACGTGCCGGTACGCGGCGTTCGCGGTCATAAAACTACGCCTCTAGCAGAAAGTCGCCCTGAATTGCATTGCGATCTTTAAAGGTCCACACCATTCCGTGTTCGGGAATGTTGACGACGTGTTCGGAGGCCTTTGCAATATATGCGGGTGCGCCGGGGATGGTACTAAAGATGGTGTCGCGCAGCGTCGTGACCGCTCCGTACGCGCTGCGATAGGGCGCCATGGTCGCGCGAATCTTATCGCCGACGACAAGCGTGCCTTCACCGCCTTTGAGATCGTGTTCGATCGGCTGCGTCTCAACCGCGACGTCTTCCCCGACCAAGGCGTTGAGGTCCGCTAACGGTCCGCCTAAGCGGCCGTGCCAAGCGTCGAGAATCGCGCCCCGCTGTTCGTCGGTTGCTCGCGCATCGACGTAACTCACGCGCTTCCAACTCTGCGGTGTGAGAACGTTTCCGGGAATCTTGACGACTTCCACGTAGGTCAGTCCGGTTACGTCGACGCCGTTGATCTCGCCCTTCTCGATGTTGTAGGCAAGGAACGAATCGCAGGCACCGCCGTCTGGGTCCTCACCGATCCAGCAGCGGCATAACGTCCGGCACGAACACGCTTCGAGCAGCGTGCCTTTTAAGCTGTAGGTCACAGTTTTGTTCCTCCTTATGTTATGCGTCGCTACCAGGAGATGACGATCAGCCCGTTCCCCGAGGACACGCCTTGCGAGCTCCTGACGTGGGTGGCGCTTTTCTCGACGTACGAGGAACCACCGCCACCGCCGCCCCCGCC
>PMTY01000140.1 GCA_003167155.1 Candidatus Cybelea tumulisoli | reverse complement strand
GGCGTGATCTGATACCCCATTTGCAGGCTCAGATTCAGCTGGCTGGGCTGGCGAAACGCCCCGAATGAGTCAAAGACGCCGGTCTGCGGATTGGGAATGAACAGCTCGCCGGGTGACGTCCCATTTTGCGTCGCGGCGAGGCCGCAGGTCGTGTAGTCGGCTTGCGTGACCCGAGGCGCCGTGGGGATGTTGGAGGAGTTGTGCTTGCAGGTTCGCGGGTCCATCCCAAGCACGTCCCCGGGGTTGCCGTAGGGCTGGCCTTCGTTGAACGTCATCGCCGGCGTGAAGGTGAACCGATTCCGCTTGTAGTTGACGATCGCGCTCAAAACGTTGGGCGAGAGATAGGGGAAGTCGAGACCCACGGGATACCAGCCGTTGCGGTTGAGCAGCGGCTGGGGCGACATCGAGTAGTACGGGTTCCAGATCGGGGCGTAGGCGTTGGGCCGGAGCCGCGTGCAGGTCGGATTGGGAAGCACGTTGCCGTCGCGGAGGTCCTCGTAGCACTGCGAGCCGCCGCCGGCCCGCGTCAGGCCGTTGAAGTTTGCAATATTCTGATTGTAGGGATCGATTGGGTTGATCGTGGTTCCGGGATAGTTGGCCCAGCGCTCGGCGGCGTTGGTGTACGTGTAGGAGATCAGAAACGAGAGCCCGTTCTTGTCGAAGTCGCCCTTGGTGAACTCGAACTCGGCGCCGTCGACCCGCTCGACCCCGGAGTTGAGCCCGCCGCTCAGCCCGAATGGCAGCCCGATGCCGTAGACTTGATTGGTCGCGTAGCGATAGTACGGCGTTACCTTAATCGACATGTCCGTGCCTTTGAAGCGGCGCTCGAACGACGCATCGTAGTTGTCGGAGTACTGTACCTCCGGATCGTGCACGGGCGTGGTGAATCCGTACTGCCAGAACGCCTGGAAGAGATCGTACGCCAGATTGTTGGCGGCGGCGTTGTACTGCACCTGATACGTCTCCGGCTCTTGGGCGTAGCGCCCGGCGGAGAAACGCAGCACGGTGTCGGGATTGATCGTATAGGTCGCGCCGAGCCGCGGCGTAAGCGCGTAGTCGGCCAGCGTCGGGCTATAGGTATCGCTCAGCAGCAGATGACCGTCTTTGCCGTCGGGATGAACCGTCTGCACCGGATGTGCCGGAATCGAGTTGTCGATCGGACAGTCGAAGCCGACGAAGGGTACCGCCGGCTTGCCGCTGGCGGGCGGCTCGGGAATGACGTACGGTGCGAGCGTTACCGGGTTATAGCAGAACTCCCGCTGACCGGCGAGAAACCAGAAGTTTTGTCCGTTATTCGACGTGTTGGCGAGGTTGTATTCGTACTCTTCGCCGCGTAAGCCGAGGTCGATATTGAGCTTGTCGGTTGGATTCCACAGATCCTCGAGCGCAACCGAGGTGAAGTTCGGCACGACGTTGTTGAGAAAGCCCGAGTTGCCCGTATAAGTGATCTGCCACGATGCGCCCGGAACGGCCGGTCCGGGTTCGGGCTCCATGAACGAGCCGCTCGTGAGCGGGCTGTTGCATGGCGCCGGCTGCCCGGCCTTGTAATGCTCGCCGAGATAGCTTCCGGACGCATAAGCGAAGCACTCCGTGCCGTTGGTGAGGTTTGTCGCAGCGGTACCGAGGAAGTTGTTGAAGTTCGTGTTGTTAAAGCGGTTCGTGGTTGCCGTCGTGTAGTTGGCATCGACGGTGAGCAAGTGCGCGGAGCTGAGCTGGTCGGCAAAGCTGAAGGCCAGGCCGCGCGTGTGCGATTCGAGTTCGTAATCGTACGACGTGACGCCGAAGCCGAAGAACGGCGTGCCGTAGCTCAGCGGGCTGGTCTGCAGCCAGTCGGAGTAGAACGAATATCCGTAGATCCGAAAGTAGGCGCTCGAGCCGATGTTCTTTTGGTACTGGAGCTTGGCGATCGAAGCATCGTTCCAGAATCCGTCGCGCGCATCGGCCGGCACGGTTGAAAACGTTCCCGGCGCGCATTCGCCTTTGATCGTTTGGCTGTAGAAACCGTAGGGATCGATGTTCGCGCAGCGATTGCCGGGGGAACCCGGATCGAAGTAGGGCACGGGCGCAACATTGGCCGGATTCTCACCAAAATGCGTGTCGCTCGGCCAGGTGACGAAATCGCCCCACACCTCGGGCACGTTCTCTCCGTATATGACGTCGCTGAGCTGGTTGATGACGTGCGGACCGAGATCGTTCTGCGAGCTGTAAAACTGGCTCTTGAGCGCCGTTACGTTGTAGAGCAGCTGCACGTCGTCGCGTCCGGCGTCGTACCGGTGCGGAATGCCGACGTGCAGGTTGATGACGCTCTCGCGATCTGCGAGGTTCGAGTAGCTGGCGTAGGCCGGCGAAAGGGTTTGATAACAACCCGGATTCTTATGAACGCCCGCGGGGAGCTGCAGCGTACCCGGAAGACCGGGACCGTAGCCGAACGGGTTGTAGACGGGAGAGGCATTTGCTCCCGAATACCACCCCGAGTTCGCCGGCGGCGTGTAGCCGCAAGTCGGAAAGACACCGCCGAAATAGAGGTTCGCGGTGTTATCCGCGATCGCGGGATAGCCCCAGACGTCGCCGAGATTCGAACCGTTGAACTGGTCGAGATAGCGGAAATCCTGATTGTATCCGCCGACGCCGATGTAGTAAGAGAACATACGGTCGGGCGTAGCGCCGCCGACTTCAAATTGAAGGTTGTGATAGTACGTCGTCGAGCCGATGCCCGTATCGACCGTCGCGTATCCGGGGAAGGTTCCGGTCTTGATGACTTGGTTGATGAAGCCGGCCAACCCGGTCGCGCTCGAGCCGGCCGTTCCGCCGCCAGTATAGACTTGAAGCTCCTGCTGTCCCAGCGTCCCGGCCGTACTTCCGGGATAGTTGTCGAACGATCGGTTGACCGGAACGCCGTCGAACTCGTAGCCGATCTGATCGTAGTTCCCGCCGCGGATGTAGACCGTCTGATTCCACCCCTGCTGATTGGGCGGCACGAAGGCGCCGGGAACCGCGGCAATTGCCGAATAGGCACTATTCAAGCTGCCGCCGCCGCCCATGCCGGCCGCGGCCTGCGTCACGGTCGCATTGACCGAATACACGTCGGTCGTCGTTCCGGACTTCACGAGGTCCATCGAGGAGCGCGCCGTCACGTGCGCGATCGTGCGCAGCGAAGGCTGGAGCGGAAGTCGAAGCGTCTGCACTTGGTCGGCGAAGACGGAGACGCCCGTGGTCGTTGAAGTCTCGAAGCCTTCCTTGGAGATCGTAATCGTGTAGGTGTCGGGCGCCAGCGAAAGCATCGAAAAGCGGCCCGACGCGTCGGTCGTAACCGTTACGGTCTGCGAAGGGCTGATGGCGGTGACGCGGGCACCGGCGATTGGCTCCCCGCCGGTGCGGGCGACGATTCCGGTAATCGAACCCGTCGTTCCCGCGAACGCGCGCGGAGCGGCGACCGCGCAGCCGATGATGAGCGCAAGGACGAAGAGTGACCACCTTGGTCGGCACCATCCGCACATGCGAGCCCGTCATTCGCTGCGCCGTGCGAGAGGTCTTGTCCGCGGCTCCAAGAATTCCGGGCCTGATATGAGCGCAATCGCGGGTTCTCGCGCGGTTCGGGCGCCGCGCGGTACGGAACTGACTTGCCTGGGTTGGCCGCAAGAAGCCGCGTTGCGCATGTTGATGAACAACCTCGATCCCGAGGTTGCCGAACGTCCCGAGGATCTGGTCGTCTACGGCGGCAACGGCCGCGCCGCACGGTCGTGGGAGGCCTTCGACGCGATCGTTCGCACGCTGCGCCGGCTGCGCAACGACCAGACGCTGATCGTGCAAAGCGGCAAGCCCGTCGCCGTTTTTAAGACGCACGCTCGCGCGCCGCGCGTCCTGATCGCCAATGCAAATCTCGTCCCGAAGTGGGCGGACTGGAGCGTCTTTCGCGAGCTCGAAGCGCTGGGGCTCACGATGTACGGCCAGATGACGGCGGGCTCGTGGATTTATATCGGCACGCAAGGAATCGTCCAGGGAACCTACGAGACCTTCGCGGAGCTGGGTCGCCGCCACTTCGGCGGAGCGCTTACCGGCCGCGTGGTGCTGACGGCCGGAGTCGGCGGCATGGGCGGCGCGCAGCCGTTGGCCGTTACGATGAACGACGGCATCTGTTTGATCGTTGACGTCGATCGTGCTCGTCTGGAGCGCCGGCGCGAGCTTCGCTATCTCGACCGGGTTGCCGAATCGCGGGAATCCGCACTGCTTCAAATCGAGGAGGCGCGCAATTCGGGCGAGGCCGTCTCGATTGGGTACGAAGGAAACGCCGCGGAGGAGTTCGCGCAGCTCTACGAACTCGGTTTTCGTCCCGATGCGGTAACGGATCAAACGTCGGCGCACGACCTGCTCGACGGTTACGTTCCTGCGGGCCTCTCGCTCGCCGCTGCCGCCGAGCTGCGCAAGCGCGATCCCGACGAATATCAGCGGCGCGCCCTTCAAAGTTGCGCCGACCAGGTGCGAGCGATGGTGCGTTATCTCGACGCCGGCGCCATCGTCTTCGACTACGGCAACAACATCCGCGCGCAAGCGCAGCGCGCCGGATTCGAGCGCGCCTTCGACTTCCCGGGCTTCGTTCCGGCGTTCATTCGCCCGCTCTTCTGCCGCGGCTCGGGCCCATTCCGATTTGCGGCACTCTCGGGCGACCCCGACGACATCGCTGCTTGCGACGCGAAGCTGCTCGAGCTGTTCGGCGACGACGAATCCTTAACGCGCTGGTTACGCCTCGCCCGCGAGCGGATCGCCTTCCAAGGATTGCCGGCTCGCATCTGCTGGCTTCCCTATGGACGTCGCGCGACCGCCGGGCTTGCATTCAACGAGCTGGTTGCCTCGGGCGCGGTCAAGGCCCCGATCGTCATCGGACGCGACCATCTCGATACCGGCAGCGTAGCGTCGCCCTATCGCGAGACCGAGGCAATGAAAGACGGAAGCGATGCAATCGCCGACTGGCCGATTCTCAACGCGCTGCTCAACACGGCCGCCGGCGCGCACTGGGTGAGCTTTCATCACGGCGGCGGCGTCGGCATCGGCTACAGCCTGCACGCCGGAATGGTAGTCGTTGCCGACGGCAGTGAAGAAGCGCGCGAGCGCCTCGCCTGCGTGCTGACAACCGACCCCGGCCTCGGCGTCATCCGCCACGCCGACGCCGGCTACGACCTCGCGATCGAAACCGCCGACACCGAAGGCCTCGACTGGCGCCTCTAACGTCCCTCGTGTGACCACCGTGTCACTACCCGTGTCATCCTGAGCCTGTCGAAGGGCGAAGGGCGATTACTTTGATGCCAGGCTGATTGTCATGGCTGCCGGATCACGAAAGCCGCTGATCGTCGTGGTGGCCGTGCCGCCTTCTGGGTATTTCCAGAAGCGTACTGCCCCAGCGCCCGGATCGCCGCCGATAAGCGTGCGGTTCTGGATCCAAAAGGAAATGACGTAAACGTCGCCTCCAAGGACAGTGCTGCCCACTTCAATTCCTTTATCGCCTTTTATCGTGAACCGATAAACAACGGCGTAGCCGCTGGGGCCCTTCCTATCGGCAACGACAACATGCCTCCCATCCCACCCTACGCCGCCGGGGTCTTTGATCGTCGGTTGTACAGCGATGTTTCGGAACGTCTTGCTCCGTTTTGGGAGCTCAATCAAGACTGTGTTATTGCTGTAGTCGGTGCCGTCAATAAAGAGATTGCCTGCGTCGTCGTAGCTGCAAAAATACAATTCGGATAGATTAGGGTCGCTGTAGATCTTCGGCTTTCCGCGAGCTACCGTGTAGACGGCTACGTTGGGGGGACCGTAGCTCGAACTGCTGATTGGAGCACCAACCCCATTGACGACTGCGAGATCACCGGTCGCCGATGAAACAGAGCAGCCTAAGGGGCTCGAGCCACCCCGGTCACGTATGCTCGCGATCGGTTTCGTACCTCCATGCCGAAACTTGTAAATGATCCCAGAGTCCTGAACGACTATGAAGACATTTTGCGCATTATCGACGCACGCGCCCTCGGGTACGTTAAAACCCGTGATCTCACCAACTTCCCTAGCTTGCGGGTACGAAAAAATAAAAACGTTTCCAGATACCCCGTCGGAAACATACAGCAGGTTGTCACCCCTGGCTTCCGGCAGCATCCACGAATGCCCATGATCGCGCTGCGCGGCAAGCGCCGAGATTTGTGGCTGACCATTCGACGGGCTCACCTTCGCCGGGCTCAGAGGAAGGACGCCGCACCCGGCGAGTAATAACGCAACCACGGCGCGGGCTAGCGCGCAACGGTTGAAACCTGAAATCCGAGCCATCGGCAAAGCGATAACAGCCACGTAACCTCCTCGATCGGTGTTATGGTCAGCGATCATTCGGGGCAGCGCTGACCGTAACGCCGCGTATCGCCGGAAAACGTGACAACGTCTTGGTGAATCTGCCTCCCAGGGGGTAGCTCCAAAAACCCAGGTGTTTGAGCTGATACCGGTCCGTCGGCACGACCACGGTGTTACCCGCAATCCACGACTGCTCGCCCCGCCTGCTGCGCCAGCCGCTGAGCCGAGTCGTACCGACAATCGTTCCTGTCGATCCCGAAAAATCCAGGCGATCGATTGAGTGCGCGGGCTCGTCCGCGATCGTCATATAGTTTCCGTCCCATTGCACACTGCCGGGGTCCTTGATTCTTTCGCTCAGCGTGATGTCCGTAAACGTGCGGCCCCCGGCCGGAAGTTCGGCGAATAACGCGGTGCCATTATGGCTTATGCCGTCGACGAAAAGATTACCCTTGTCGTCGTAGCCGCAAAACCAGTAGTAGTAGATGTCCGGGTCCGAGTAAATCACTGGCACGTTCTGCGCTCTTATGTAAAGGGCCACGTTGCCGGGACGCGTTGCGTTGCCATAGTTCGTAACGGCGATAGTGCCCGAGGTAGGGTCGACTGCGCAACTGAAGGGATCCTGACCCGCGTCTTCCAGGGTTGCGATCGGCTCAGTTCCGCCATGCGCGTACTCCACAATATCATCTGGCCCGTACTGGGGCACAAAAACATGGTCTTCGTCTGCGCAGGGGTTCTCGGCGCCGTACACAGAGAAGCTCGCAACGAACTTAGTTCTCGGAAATGAGAATATCCAGATTATGTCTGCGGTCGTGATGTAGAGGAGGGCCTCGCTTTTTGTCTCGGATGCCGTTGCAGCGCTGCGGTGGACGAGCGTAGGCACCGTGATCTGGGCCTGCGCTCCCGCGCAGCCGACGAGTATTCCAACGATCGCCAGGGTCACCCTCACCGGGATGAGCCGCTCGATGGCGCTGCAATGGCGATCCCCCCCGGCCCCTGTTTGCCGTCTATGCCGTTGGTGTAACTGTAAAGGTACGTTCCTTTGGGGTATGTGTAGGCATCCACGGAAGCGTAGGCCTCGTCCATGCAATAGATCCGTGTTTGATTAACGCCCAGCGCGCAGTACTCTGCATAGCCCTTCAGCGAAATCGTCGAGAACGGAGCGGCGTCGTACGGGCGCGCATAGATATAGATCGCCGCCCTGCTCTGATCGATAAAGAGCAGGTTGTTGGAGCGGTCGACCAAGACGCCACCGGGATAGTCTGACCCGATGCTTGTGGCCTTCAAGAGCGTGCCGGGCATTTGGCCTCTACGAAACTCAATGACTTGACCGCCCAAAGACCAAGGGTTGTTGGTCGCCCAGAAGAGGTCATGATGCGAGTCTACCGCCACCCCGATCCCTAAGCCGGCGTTTGGATCGGTAAGCTGCCTCATCGGCTCTGGGCCGGTCGTAAGGTTGTAAACGAAGATACTTGCGGCCTGAGAGCCATCGTCGATCGTCGTCAGGTAAAGCGTCGCACCGTCTACGACGGGGTCTTGTGGACTGTCGGTCGGATCGACAAACGACGCTCCCGCGCCGCCGCAGTTCGGTCCAAATGTCGCCACGCCGGCGGAACGGAGGAGGTGTCCCGCGACGTACAGCGTTCCCGACCGATCTACCGTCATGCCTTCGGCGAACCTGACCTCCTGCGTTTGGCAGACGGGTCCCCTGTTGCGGCGGTTGGTGGTTGGGTACGCGCTGACCGCTTGCGCCCACCACTCGCCGACGTACGTGTATCCAGATCTTGTGTCTGAGTCGCCCGTGAACCGCATCCACGCTGGATGCGCGCCTGACCGGATTCCGTCGCCTAGCGCGGGCGCAAGGCGTAACGCCCGCTCCAAAGCGCTGGGAACGACCTGGGGTTGAGGGGCGCTTCCTGTGCACCCGCTAAACACCGCCGCAACGAGGCTCCCGGCCATCCAGCTACGTGCAACTCTTCCGACGCACCTCGCGCGGCGACTCTTCCGGGCTTGCCATGTCGCCACGTTTGCTAAGGCGTGGGAGTCGGGGACGGCGTGGGTGTGGGGCACATCTGGTTATTCAGCGGCGTGAAGTGACTTGGCAGCGAGATCCAGGGCAGCGGGGTCGCGGAGAGGTTCAGCATGTCGGTAAGATCATTTGATTGGTTTGTAAGGTCGTCACCCCCCAGCGCGTTTAGCGGAAGGCTGGATACTGTCTCAATGAAGTTGAGGATTGCTCCCTGGCTTATGCGCGCGCTTGAGATATAGCCGCGGCTCTTCACATAAGGCGAAATCACGATCAGGGGCACGCGGAATCCCCACTCGTTGGGGTCCTGCGGGTTCCCCGTTGGAGTGCCGTAAGGATTAGGCGTCGCGTGAAATGGCCAAGGTGTCGGGCTGTAGTTGTCGTAGAAGCCGCCCCAATCGTCCCAGGTCACGACAACGGCAGTGTTTTGCCAGTAGGCGCTTCCGCCGACGGCATTAAGCACGTAAGCAAGCCAATCCGGCCCATCGTCGAAGCCGTTGTTGCCTGGCGCCAGTTTGTTCGGGTGGTCCGACTCGTTGAGAATCCAGTTTTCCGCGTCGGGATCGACGGCAAATGGCTGTTGCGGTATAGCGGGCGAAGCCGACGCGTAGGGAGCGTAAAGGTGCTGAATTGCCATCGGCGCAGACCAAATCGAAAACTGATCGAAGGCACGTATTGCCATTGTTCGTAGGGCGATGCGCTCGGAGCTGCGCTCGCCATGAAGTCAAGGATCGTTGGGTACTCGTTGCAAGGGGGCGCCGCCGATTCGGAAGGCAACGGATAAGGCGAGTACATGTTCACCGTTAGGGCGCTCTGCGTCGTGCCGGGCGTCGCGCACGTTCCGTTACCAGGCGGGCCATTCGTGTCCCTGGGTTTTGGATTATCCACCATCCCTTCGGGCGTAATATTGGAGTCCGATAACCCTCCGGACTGACCGGCGATAGCGTACTGGTGCGCCTCGAAGCTGGGCCCTTCGTTCGACTGCAGGGTATGATTCTCGTAGGCCCAGTCCTCTATGAGAGTGATGTAATTTGAAACTGACGCCGAAGCGGGTGCCGTCGGCGTCGGCACGTACCAATATCCAGCGTTGCTATCCCAGGTACCGCTAGCCTCGCTTATAAATTCGTCGCTGTGCTCGTGGTTGGGATTGCTCGGATAAGTCAAAGGGTGGGCTGCCAGCGGTGATGGCATAGGGGACTGGTTAGTCGCCTGCGGATTGGCCAGGTCGAGGTCCACCCCAAAGAAGTGTCCTGTCCTTGGGTTGAGCGCGCCGAAGAACGCCCCGAAAAGATTTTCCGGTGTCCTGTTCTCCATGTAGATGACGACCACGTGCTGGATCGGGGTGCTGAAGGCGATGAGTTCGCGTTTATTCCCGTGGATTCGCCATGCGTAGGACCGTCGAGCGCCAGGAATCCGACTCGCGGCGACCCGGTTGACCGGCTGCACGCCCGGGGGCGGGCTGAAGAAGCCGGGGCTAATTGAATCGCCAAACTGAGCTGCTCGAGGCGACGCTGGGCTCGACGGAAGCGCAGTGCCCGCGACCATCAAAACCGAGACTAGCATCATGCCGGCAAATACTTGTGCGCAAACCTTAAACCTGAGCTGGTTGACTGGTGGGCGCATCCGCGGATCTTCCGTTTCGAGAAACGCATCGGGAGCCGGCTGCGGGACTCAAGCAAGCCGCCGTAGACGGCTAAGAAAAGCATACCACCGGGCTCGCGGTGCAGCAGGGCTGGAACGACTCGAGAAGCTCTCGCGCTCCCGGACGTGTCGTTGCGTGGCTCACCGTCGGCTCGGTTCCCCGTGCGCTCGTGGTGGCTTCGGCCTTGCGCGGAAGCCGGGTGGGTGAAGCTGCAAGCGCGCCCTCGGTGCGCGCTCGGGGTGATACGGTGGCGAGAGAAGGTGCGGCCACTTAAGAATTACGCCCCGCGTGGGAGATCAGCTACGGATCCGGCGGGGTAACTCGTAAGCGATGGTCTCCGCGAGCGGTCTTCACCGTCAGGTTTGCGCTCGCATCACAAAGTAAAGCGGGCAGCCAATGCCCGGGAGACCTATAAAGGGCGAGCAGCCTACTGCGGCGGATGAAGTCAGCCGTGCCTGAAACGAAACGATTGCTCGTGCGCGCCAAGATGGTCATCACCTGCGACACCGACGCTCCGCAGTGTGGTATTGACTTCGAGGCTCTCGGGCGCATCGACAACGCGGCAATGCTTATCGAAGACGGGATTATAACCTCTCTGTGTCACCCTGAGCTCGCCGAAGGGCGCCACGGCGGAAAACCTTCGCCCGAGGAGCTAGACCTCGGCAACTGCATCATCGTCCCCGGGTTTGTCGATGCGCACGCACATCCGCTCTACGCGGGAAACCGCGAGCCGGATTTCGCCGCGAGGACGCGTGGCGAGCCTCCGCCGCTCGGTATGCGGTACACGATCGAGCAAACGCGCGAGGCGTTGCTCGACCCCGTCGCGTTTTACGAGCGAACGATCCGGCCGAGGCTGCACGCGATGCTCGCGCACGGCACGACGACGCTCGAAACCAAAACGGGGTACGCGCTGCATAAACCGGGCGAAACGGCGCTGCTCGACCTGATTACCCAGCATCGCGACGACCCGGACGTTCCGTGGCTGGTCGCAACCTTTCTCGGCGCGCACGCATTGCCGCCCGAGTTCGAGATCGAGCGTGAGCCGGGATTTATCGATTACCTCATCGACCAAGTGATTCCGGCAGCGGCCGCGCACGGCGCGGTTTATGCCGACGCGTTCTGCGAGCCCGGATTCTTTTCGCCGGAGCAAACGCGCCGGTATCTCGACGCCGCGCGCTTACACGGCATGCGCCTGCGCGTGCACTGCGACGAGATGGCCTACGGCGGTGCCGCCGCGATGGCGGCGCAGCTCGAAGTGGACGCAGTCGATCACTGTAACTACATTCGGGAAGACGACGTGCGAGCAATCGCCGAGCGCGGCATCGTCGCGGTCGCTTGCCCGGCAACGATACTCTTTCTCGACCTGCCCCAGCGCGCACCGGTTCGCGCGCTCTTGGAGGCCGGCGCGATGGTAGCGCTGGCCAGCGACTACAACCCCGGAACCTCGCCCTGCTTCAACCTGCAGAGCGTCGCGTACTTTGGCCGCAAGCTCTTCGGGCTTTCAGCCGCCGAGGCGCTCTACGCCGTCACTCGCGCAGCCGCCCACTCTTTGCGCCGTGACGCGGGCAGTCTGCGCGTCGGCGGACCCGCCGACTTTGTCGCGCTGCAAATGGATTCACCCGAAGAGTTCGGCTGGGAGTTCGGCGGCAACCTCGCCGCCGCCGTCGTAAAGAACGGTGAGCTCGTGCGATGACCGACGAACTGGTCCGTTGCGCGCGGGCCCTCGTATCTGGCGAGACGCGCGAAGACTACGCGTTCGTCGTGCGTGACGGCCGCATCGTCGCCAGCGGCGACTTTCTCGACGTGCGCGGTCTGGGGCGCGAACTCCAGGCGCGCTCTTTCCCAGCGGACCGGCTCGTCGTTCCCGGTTTTATCAACGGCCACAGTCACGCGTATCAAATCCTGTTGCGAGGCTGGGCCGACGATTGGCCCTTTGCGAAGTGGCGCAACGAGGCGCTCTATCGCGTCGTGCCGCAGCTGACCCCGGACGACGTCTACTGGACCTTCGTCGCCGCCTTCTCGGAGATGCTGGCGGCGGGAATCACCACCGTTGCCGAGTTCTTCTATCTCAACGGCGCCGGCAACGAGCGTGCCGAGGCCGCGATCCGCGCGGCGCGCGACGCGGGCATTCGACTGATTCTGGCGCGCACGTGGATGGACGCGACCTACGCGCCCCCAGAGTTCTGCGAAACGGCCGACGTCGCCGCGCAGCGAACGCTCGAGCTGATGCAACGCTATCCCGATGCAAATGTTTGCGTTGCTCCTCACTCGCTGCACGCCGCATCGCCGGAGATGATTCGCAGTGCCGCCGAGTTCTCGCGGCGCTTCGAGTGCATGCTCCACATTCACGTTGCCGAAGCGCCATACGAAGGCGAAGAAACGATCGCGCGCTTTGGATCGACGCCGATTGCGCTCCTCGACGAGCTGGGCGCGCTAACCGAACGCACCGTAGCCGTGCATGCGATCCACCTTTCGGAGCCCGAGAAGGAGATGCTCGCCCGCGCCGGCGCGCGCGTCGTGCATAATCCGATGACGAACCAGTACCTCGGCGACGGAATCTGCGACGTCGTCGGGCTGCGCTCGCTCGCCGTGCCGATCGCTTTGGGAACTGACGCGGACATCCGCCCGTCGCTGATCGACGAAATGCGCTCGACCGCATTGCTTGCCAAGCTCCGAAGCTTCGACGGCTCGGCTTTAACCGCGCGAGCAGCCTTCGCGATGGGAACGCGCGAAGGGGCACGCGCACTGGGGCTGGACGCCGGCGATCTCTTGGACGGAGGACCGGCGGATTATGTCGTGCTCGATGCTTCGGGGATCGACCCTTGGTCCCCGGAGTCCAACGCCCTAGTCTATCGCGGGCAGGACGCGTGGGTTCAGGCGACCTTTGTAAACGGTCGCCGGGTCTACTTCGGCGAGGCCTCGCCCTTGGCTCGGCGGGCTCGCAGCGAGACGGCACTCATCGCGAAAAGGCTCTGCGGGTTGTAACATCCTTCGGCTGAAGCGCACGCGCTTAATTGCTGGGGCATTGCGATTTGTGATAGGATAGGTGCATGGAAAGAGTTGACTTCAAGGCTTCCAACAAGGGGAAAAAGCCGAAGGCGAAGCCCAAGCCTAAGCCCAAGGGCTAGCAGGCGAATCGTCGCCCCTGTTAAATTTACCCCGCCCCATTTAGGCGGGGTTTTTCATAAGATATGGTCGCAGGTAAGTAGTGTCAAAAACGTGGTTTTGGGTTGTTTGAGGGCTGATCATCGCAATAGGTTTAGCCGCGTCGGTTTGGTTTATAGTGGAAGGCCTGCCAGGCCACGATACCAATACATGGCACGCGGCAGCCGTTATAGGCTCACTCCTGGTTGCCGTTGGGTGGATGGTCACTTCACTCAATAATATCCGAAGCCGCGAGTTGGAATACACGTTGCGGGTATTGGCGGAATACCGCGTTAGTCCTGAGAGCAAGAAACGCTGGGGAATAATCAACGAGTTCTTGAAAACTGCGCAAACGCTCAGTCTGCGGAGCAACAAAGGTGAGCCGATTTGCGAGGCGGTTTCCGGCGAGCTGGACGATTACGAATTTATCGCAAGCGGTGCCGTGCAAGGCATATACGACAATAAAATGCTTAGATACGAGTTGAGATCCGACTTTACTCTTCTTTATGGGCTTGCTGAACAATATATTCAGGAGATCCAGGCGGAGGATGAGGACCCCGAACTTTGGGAATCCTTTTGTAAGCTCTGCAGACAGTGGCTTGCCGAGCAAGAAGCAACGACCGACAATTCCGAAAGGAATGTCAAGCTGTTCCTTTGCGTTGCGGTCACCGCAGGCGTCCTGCTCCTCATTTTGCGGTGGCGTTAGAGCAACTAGCTGGCGAGCGCGGCCGGTTCGGTTCTCCCCCTGTCGTCGCGGCTGCGAAGCGTACGAGCGCCAGGGAAGGCTTGCTTGCCTTCTCTCCGCCCTGCCTGACCTCAATTCAAAGGTGACGAGCTCTGCGTGTAAGCACTTGCATTCACCCTTAGGGCTGTGGTAGCATCTGCGTGCAAGTACTCACTTGCAGCCAAGCGAGCGTATGAAAACAGTCTTATTCTCGGTAACCCTCGCCTCCCTGGTCTACGTGCTGGGCGCCACGCCGGCCGGCATTGCCGTAACCGCCCCGCCCGCGGACGCGCGGACCGTGATCCAACGGATGGCAGCTCGGAATCCGTCGCTGCAGAGCTACCAGGCCCGCGTTCACGTGGATATCCGGATGCTGAGCTTTCCATTCCTGGCTCCGAAGCTCGACGGCACATCCTACTATAAGCGGCCGGATCTCTACGTGGTCGAATTCGATCGCATGCCCAGCTACGCGCGAAGCTTCGGGCGGCTCTTCAACGACGTCGGCAATCCGCTGGCTTGGGAGCACGATCAAAACATCACGCTGGATGGAACTACCGTGCTCGGCGGTCGAGAGATGCTGGTTCTGCGGCTGACAAAAAAGATCCATAGCGACATCCTCGATCACACCCTGGCTTACGTCGATGCGCTATCGTATACGCTGCAACAAATGGAGTGGTACTACACCAGCGGCGGCAAGATTACCATGTCGGAGCAGTACCGGTTGGAAGGCAAATATTGGGTCCTCTCGCAGCAGCATGCAACGATTCACATGCCCTACGCGCGGGCCGTGGCCGATGCCGTTTACGGCACCTACCAAATCAACGTTCCCATCGGATCCCCGGGAGCGCGAGCGCAGTGATCGAGACGCGCAAGATTCCCGAAGGCGTCCGTTCCGCGTCGCCCGAGGAGACTCGCGAGCGAATCCTGATTGCGGCTCGCGAGGTAATCGGGCGTAAAGGAAAGCGCGGCGCGACGACGCGCGAGATCGCCGACGTCGCCGGTGTCAACGAGGCAACGATCTTTCGTCACTTCGGCACGAAAGAAGCCCTCTTAGTTGCGTGCGCGCAGCACTTTAGCGGATACATGCAGCTCGCGGACGTCGCGGCCGGTCTAACCGGGGATCTCCAGGAAGATCTGCTCGCGCTCGCGCGCCTGATGTTCGCGCGCTTCGAGGCGCTCGGCGACATGATTCGCTGGTCGTTGGTCGAGCAAGACTATGAAAAAGATATCTTTGCCGAAACGACGTGGCGGCCGCAGCTCGCTATCTTGGCGGTTTTGACGGTCTTCATGCAGCGTCGCATCGAAGCCGGAGAGCTCCGTGGCGACGCGGAGAAGCTCGCGCTGGTTTTCTTGGGCCTGGTTTTCATGCATGCGCTGGGGCGCAGAAAGTTTCCCGATTCAGCACTTCACCGCGGCGAGCCCGAGGCTGCGCTTCGATTCTACATTGACGTTTTTCTCAACGGGGTAAGGAACTCGTAATGGATACGCGAGAGGTCGACCAAAAGACGGTCGCCGGTCAAAAGGCTAACGGTCCAGGCAACGTCGTGGAGACGACGCACTCGGGGCCGCGCAAGCGCATCATTTTCGCGGTCGTCGCCGTAGTCGTAATCGTCATCGCGGTGGTTTGGGGCGTGCCGTGGCTGACGTACTCGCTCGCGCATGAGGGAACCGACGACGCGCACGTCGCCGCCGACGAGGTCGCGGTAACGAGCAAGGTTCCCGAACGTATCGACCGGATATTGGTCGATACGAACCAGCCGGTCCGTCGCGGACAGCTCTTGATCGTCCTCGACAACAAAGACGAGCTTGCAAAGATTCGTGCGGCGCAGGCGCAATACGATCTCGCGGTTGCAAATCAGCGTTCCACGACCGAACAAGGGCAGGGCGGCGTCTCGCAGGCGAGCGGCCAAATCGCTAACGCGCAGGCGCAGGTTCCCATGGCGCAAGCCTCGGTCACCCAGGCCGAAGCGCAGTTGCACGCCGCGCAAGCACAAGTTCCGGCGGCGCAGCAGGCCTACAATAAGGCCCAAGCCGATTTCAACCGCGTCAGCTCTTTGGTTAAGACCGGCGACGTCGCCGCGCAACAACTCGATGCCGTTCGCGCGCAGAGCGCCGGAGCGGCCGCGCAGCTGCGCGGCGCGGAGGATCAAGTAAGCGTGGCGCAAGCCAACGTCTTGGCGTCGCAGGACCGAGTCGCGGCCGCCGACGCCGGCGTAAGCGCCGCGTCGGGAGGCGCTACCACCGCACAAGGAAAGCTTGAGCAAGCCTCGGATCCCAGTCAAGTCGAGGCGGCCGGCGCGCAGCTTTACCTCGCCAAGCAAAACCTCAAATACACGAGCATCTACGCATCGACCGACGGCTACGTCGGCGAGAAGAGCGCCGAGATCGGGCAAACCATCGGTCCGGGCATAACGCTGATGACGATCGTCCCGCACAAAATCTACATCACCGCAAACTACAAAGAAACGCAAATGGGCAAGATGCGGGTTGGCCAGCCAGCCGATATCCGCGTCGACGCTTATAAGGGCGTGACGTTCCACGGGCACGTCGCTTCAATCAATCCGGCGTCGGAAAACACCTACGCGCTGGTACCTGCTCAAAATGCAAGCGGCAACTTCGTGAAGGTGACCCAGCGGATTCCGGTGCGCATCGACGTCGACGACCAGCGTTCGGACCTGCCCCTGCGACCCGGCATGAGCGTCGAAACCTACGTCAACGTGAAGTAAACTGCGATGATGCGCAGCACCTACGAAAGCCCGGTCGTCGAGCACGGCGCGCGCCGGGTCATCATCAGCATTGCGGTCATCACCGCGACGCTGCTCGAGATCATCGACGTGACGATCGTCAACGTCTCGCTGCCGAATATTCAAGGCAACTTCGGAATCGGCGTCGATCTCGGCGCCTGGATCGTTACGGCCTATCTCATCGCCAACGTCGTCGTGATTCCGCTCAACCCGTGGTTTGCGGCTCGGTTTGGCCGGCGGCAGTACTTTTTTGGCTCGATCGTCATCTTCACGATCGCGTCGCTGATGTGCGGCCTTTCCAATAGCTTCGGTCAGCTCGTCTTCTGGCGATTGATTCAAGGGCTCGGCGGCGGCGGTTTGATCTCGACCTCTCAAGCAATCCTGCGCGACACGTACGGGATCAAAGAGCAAGGCAAAGCGCAGGGCGTCTTCGCGATGGGCGTGATCGTCGGCCCGGCGCTGGGCCCGGTCATCGGTGGCTGGATTACCGACAACTGGAACTGGCACTGGATCTTTTTCATCAACATTCCGGTGGGCATCATCGCCGCCACGCTCATTTGGAACTTCCTGCGCAACCCGGCAGAACCCCAATACCGCAAGCTCGATTGGGTCGGTTTAATCTTGTTGTGCATCGGCTTGGGCTCGATGCAGTTCGTGCTCGAGAACGGCCAGCAGTACGATTGGTACGACGACGCGCGGATTCGATGGTTCACGTTCTTTTCGATCACCGGACTGGCGGCGTTTGTCTGGTGGACGCTGCGGTCGAAGATTCCCATCGTAGATTTACGTGTCTTGCGCCTGCGGCAAGTGGCGGCCGGCAGCGTGCTGGGGGCCGTGCTCGGCGTGAGCCTCTATGGCTCGATCATCATTCTGCCGCAGTATCTGATCAACTCGCTCGGGTTTACGGCGACGCTGTCGGGCGCGACCGTCATGATTCGCGCGGGCGCGGTCATGCTCTTCACGCCGTTCACCGCCATCATGACGCAGCGCGGCCTGATCGATCCCCGTCTCTCGGCGGCCATCGGCTTCGTTTTGCTGGCCGCCTCCAACTGGATGCTCGCCGACATCACGACGCCGCAATCCGATTTCCACTCTCTGATCCTTCCGCTGATCATCAGCGGGATCGGGCTCTCGCAGATCTTCGTGCCGCTCTCGGTTGCCGTCATCGGAAGCGTGCCGGATAAGGAGGTGCCGGCAACGGCCGCCTTCTTCAATCTTTCGCGCCAGATCGGCGGAAGCGTCGCCGCCGCGATTCTGATTACCCTTCTCGTGCGGGGCTTCACCATCTACCAGACCGGGCTCGCCGGCACTCAAACGCTCGCTCATGCGCCGACGGCACAATACGTGAACTCGCAAGGCGGCGTGCAGAACAGCGCAGCGATGCAGCGTCTGACGGTTCTCGTCGAGTCTCAATCGGCGGTGCAATCCTATGCCGACACCTCGCGTTGGACGGCGGTGATCACGCTCGGCCTGGCACCACTGGTGCTCTTGCTCCGGCGGCCGCGCATCGGCGTGGCCCTGGCAGAATAACGTGATCCGAACTCGCGCGTTATCTGCGCTCATCGCCGTTACGGCTTTGGCGACGGCCGTCTGGCCGTTACAGCCGATCTCCGCGCAGCTCAACGAGCCGCCCGTGCCGAGCGTTGCTCCGGGCTACCGGGCACCGCAAGCGGCGCCGACCGGCGCGCAGATCATCGGCGTGACGCAGCAGCCTTTCGTCGGGATCTCGCTGCAAGACGCGATTGCGATGTCGCTGCTCAACAATCCGAAGCTCGCGGTCTCCGCCTCGAACTTCAGAATTGCACGCTACAACATCGTGCAGGTCAAGGGCGCCTACGACGTAGTGCTGCACCTGGAACCGCAGTCGAGCTTTTCGGTCAACCCGCCGGAGAATTTTCTCCAAGCCGGTCCGGGCGAGGTCGGTGAGTACACTCCGGGGCCCACCTTTACCTCGGGGCCGGGCAACATCATTCAACATCAATCGTCGACTGCGTACGGCCTGAGTGGACAAACGGAGAACGGCACTTCCTATCAGGCGGGGATTACGCAGAGCCGCACCTACAACAACACGACCTTCAATGCGTACAATCCCTACTACCTTGCGTCGCTGAACCTCGCCGTCACCCAGCCCCTGCTCAAGAACTTCGGCATGAACGCCACGAAGCGGCAGTTGAAGCTGGCCTTCATCAATGCCGATGCGGATACGGCACAGACGCTCATCGATGCATCGAACACGATCTCGCAAGTCGAAAACACCTACTGGGACCTGCTGTCCGCATGGCGTAACGTAGCGATTCAGGAAGAAGCGCTGCGAGAGTCCATCGCGCAGCAGCAAAGCAACCTCCGCCTCGTAAAGCGGGGCGCCGCTGCGCCGATCGACGCCGTCGAGTCGGAGACGCAGGTCGCCAACTTCCAAACCGATGTCTTCCGCGCGCTGCAAACGGTTTCGGAGCTGCAGAATCAGCTCAAGAGCCTTGTCGCTTCGCATGCCGGCGATCCAATCTGGAGCGCGAACCTCGTGCCGTCGACGTCCGTCGAGCAACTTCCCAGCGCCGGTGATCTGTCGACGGTCGTGGCGGAAGCAAAAGCGAAGCGGCCGGAGGTTCGGCAGGCGCTGGATAGGCGGCTCGCGGCCGGCGTCGACGTAGTCTTTGCAAAGAATCAGTCGCTGCCGCAAGCCGATGTGCAGGCGCAGTATCAGAGCAACGGCTTCGCCGGCATCCTGACCCCAGTTCCTAAATTTATAGCCGGTTATTGCGGTAAGGGGGGCCTCGGTCTCTCCGAATGCCCGACGCCGCCGCCGAACACCCAAGGCGCGATGCCGTGGGCCTATCATAATATGTGGGCCGGCTACTTCCCGGCGTTTAACATTGCGCTGATCGTCGGCTATCCGATCCAAGGTCACCTTGCGCGCGGTCTGCGCGGCCTTGCGAGCGAGGAGACGACGCAGGCCAGAGTTCTCATGCAGGGCGTCGACGAGCGGATCGGCGCCGAAGCCCGCAACGCGCTGCAGAGCTATCAGTCCGCGTTTTCGAAACTGAATGCCGCGCGCCAAGCCCGCGAATCCGCCGAGGTCGTCTACGCGAGCGAGCTTCGCAAGTTCCACAACGGCGAGTCGACGACGTTCCTCGTGTTGCAGCGTCAGCTCGAACTATCGCAGGCACGCGGTAGCGAGCTGCGGGCGCAGACGCAGCTCAACGAGGCCGTAGTCGAACTGCAGCGCGTCGAGGGCACGATTCTTTCCAGCAACGGCGTCAACGTTCAGACGCTGGGAAGCCAGGCCTCGGCCTTAGGCACCGGGGTGCCGTGAAGCTTCGCAGCCTTCCGGCCATCGTCGGGGTCATGGCGGTCGTGCTCGCGGCGCTGCCGGTGCAGCGCACCGCCGCGCAGCTCGAGCCACAGTTCCCGGTCGTGCCGAGCGTCGCTCCCGGCTATCGCGCGCCGCAAGTCGCGCCGAGCGCGGCCGAGATCGTCGGCGTGACGCAGCAGCCGTTTGTCGGCATTACGCTGCAGGACGCTATTGCGATGGCGCTGCTAAAGAATCCAAGTCTCGCCGTCTCGGCATCGAACGTACGCATCGCGCGTTACACGATCGTCGAGGTCAAGGGCGCCTACGACGTGCAGCTCCAGCTCAAGCCGTCGTCGAGTTTCTCCGTCCAGCCTCCGGATAATGCGTTCGAAGCCGGACCTGGACAGGTGGGAAAATATTCGCCCGCGCCCTATGGCTCGCCCGGCCCCGTCTATACGACCGGTCCCGGCAACATCATCCAGCATCAGTCGGCCTTCCAATACGGCGTCGGCGGACAGACCGAGAACGGCCTGACGTATCAGGCCGGCATCCAGCAGAGCCGAACCTATAACAACACGATTTTCAATGCGTACAATCCGTACTACATCGCGACGCTGAATGTGGCGCTCACGCAGCCGCTGCTCAAGAATGCCGGAATGAACGCAACGAAACGGCAGCTGAAGCTCGCGTTCGTCAACGCCGATGCCTCGGCGGCCCAGGCGCTCATCGACGCGTCGAGCACGATCGCTCAAGTAGAGACTGCTTACTGGAATCTGGTCGCGGCGTGGCGCAACGTGGCGATTCAAGAGGAAGCGCTCAAGGAAGCGTTCGCGCAGCAGCAGAGCAACGTTCGCCTCGCGCGGCGCGGCGCGCTGGCCCCTGTCGAAGCGGTCGAGTCGCAGACGCAGGTCTCGAACTTTCAGGACGACGTCTTCTCGGCGTTGCAAACGGTTTCGCAGCTTCAGGTCCAGCTCAAGAGCCTCGTCGTCGCCGATCCCGGTGACGCGATCTGGACCGCGAACCTCGTGCCTTCCACTTCGGTGGAGCAGCTGCCGCGTGCGGGCGACCTGGCGCTGATCGTCGCCGAAGGCCGCAGCAATCGTCCGGAGGTGCGCCAGGCCGAGGACAAACGTCTCGCCGCCGATATCGACGCAAGCTATGCCGCAAACCAGTCGTTGCCGCAGGCCGACGTGCAGATGCAGTACCTCAGCAATGGTTTCGCGGGTCTACTTACTCCGGTGCCGGGTTTCTTGCTCAGCGAATGTGCCAACGCCGCGAGCTTGACGACGTGCCCGACGCCGCCCCCGGAGACCCAAGGGAAGATGGCATTTGCCTATCACAATATGTGGGCCGCATACTTCCCAACCTTCAACACTGCGCTCGTCGTCAGCTACCCGATCCAAGGCCACCTCGCGCGCGGTATGCGCGGCGTTGCAAGTGAGGAGGAGAAGCAGGCGACGCTTTTGATGCAACGCGTTGACGAACGCATCGGCGCGGAGGCGCGCAATGCGCTGCAAAGCTATCAATCGGCGCTAGCGAAGCTCAACGCGGCGCGCAAATCGCGCGAAGCCGCCGAAGCCGTTTATGCAAGCGAGGTCCGAAAGTTCCACCGGGGCGAATCGACGACGTTTCTCGTGCTCCAGCGCCAGGTGCAGCTCGCGGAGGCGCGCGGCTTGGAACTCCGATCGCAGACGCAGCTCAACCAATCCGTCGTCGAACTGCAGCGCGTCGATGGCACGATCCTCACCACCAACGGCGTCAACTTGCAGACGCTCGGCACCCAGACGCTCGCGCACTAAACGATGCAGCACGTAAGAGTTCGCGCGCTTCCGGCCGTCGTCGCGATTGCGGCCCTGGTAATAGCGGCTTTGCCGAGCGAGCGTACCTCGGCCCAGATGAGCGCTGCGCTTCCGCGGCGCGCGACCCTGCCGACGCCGATTCCGACGCCGAGATTTGCTCCGATACCGAAGGTGGCGCCGGGATACCGAGCGCCCGAAGCGGAGCCAAGCAGCCCCGGAATCATCGGCGTTACGCAGAGTCCGTTTGTGGGGATTTCGCTGCAAGACGCGGTCGGAATGGCGCTAGTGAAGAATCCCGAGTTGGCGATCTCCGCTTCGAACGTTCGGATCGCGCGGTACCGCGTCGTTCAGGATAAGGGCAACTTCGACGTACAGCTCCACGTCGAGCCCTCGTCGAACTTCTCGGTCACTCCGCCGGAGAATCTCTTCTTCGCCGGGCCGGGAACCTTCGGGTATGGTTATACTTGCCGCTTTGGAGTCGGCGCACCCTATCCGTGCGCAACAAACGGCCACGGCAACATCATCCAGCATCAGAATTCGTTTGCGTCGGGGGTGAGCGGTCAGACCGTTAACGGCCTGCAATGGGGAGCCGGCATTACGCAGACGCGCACCTACAACAACGTCATCATCAATTCGTTCAA
>PMTY01000090.1 GCA_003167155.1 Candidatus Cybelea tumulisoli | reverse complement strand
ATTTTGCGAGCACGTATTCGTACGTCGCGGCAATGAGGATCCAGGGATTGTGCAGTCAGCGAGAAGTCGATCTCGTGTGGAGACCCTTTGCGCTCGGGCCGATTTTTCAAATGCAAGGGTGGGATAACTCGCCATTCAACCTCAATGTGCGGCGTGGAGCCTACATGTGGCGCGATATAGAACGACTCACGAAGAAGGGAAACTTACCCTGGCGTAAGCCGTCCGTATTTCCGAGAAACTCGATCCTCGCGGCTCGCATTGCTTGCGCGGCCGACTCCGAAACTTGGTGCGGTGACTTCATCAGACGCGTGTTCGTTGCCAATTTCGGCGAGGATTTGGACATCAGTGACCCCTCGATACTCGCCACAATACTCCATGAAGTCGGAGCGCCGAAGGACTTCGCCGAAAAGGCAACCTCCCCGGAATATCGAGGGTGCCTTCGACGGAATACCGAGATCGCGATCGATCTTGGCATATTTGGAGCGCCAAATTGCGTCGTCAATGGGGAGCTGTTCTGGGGCGAAGAGGCGCTGGAGGACGCACTCGACTGGGCGGTCGACACAGCATTGTAGGCGATCGTCTTATGTTCGCCTGCGACGGTGCCGCTCACGCAACGCTTGCGTGAAATTGGTCCTCCGCCGCGTCTGGTATGGATGACTTTTGTTGACAGGAATTATTATTGACGATTGTCGCGCAACCAGGCGCCGGGCGACACGCCGACGACCTTCCTGAAAACGCGCGTGAAGTGACTCTGCTCTGCGAACCCGGTCGCCAGAGCGATCTGCGAAAGCGGAAGGCCACCGTATCGCATCAGTTCTTGCGCCTTCGTAATCCGATGAATCAACTGCCACCGGTGCGGCGGAAACCCGGTCGTGGTTTTAAAGGCGCGGGAAAACTGCGACGGCGACAGGCCAAGTTTCGCGGCGACGTTCGAGACTGACGCCAGAGCACCCGACCCCTTCGCCAACAACACCGCCGCCTGCCGCAACTGCGAACGGGACAACCCACCTTGGCGCTCCCGAAAGCGCGCGCGTTGGAGCCCCTGGCTATGAAGGCCGACCTTCTTCGAAAGCCGGTACAACTCGATCCGGTCGGCACTCGAAAGCGGGCGCAAGATGCGCTCGATATCGCCGGCATGACTGCGATAGATCTCCCTGATCAGCTTGTGACCCGGCTGCGTTAACTCGATCGTAATCGCGATGCGGTTCTCGCTGCGGGCGCGATGCGGTTCTCGCTGCGGGCGCGCCGGCGCCGAACGAAACCCAGCGGCTCAAGACGATCGACACTCGGAACGATCGAGCTTTCGCCCATCCCGACTTTTTCGGCGATGACCGCGACCGTCAACGCACCTTTATGGAGAAGCGCCTCGAGAACCGCAAAGTCGGCAACGTAAAGACCGCGCGACGTGACCCGCGCCTGAAGGTACGCGTCGGCCGATCGAAACGCTCGCGCGAAGACCATGAACACCTTGGCTCCATCGAGCTCGGCTGAACGTTGAGAATCCTCGGTTGCCGGCATGCCCCTCCAGAATCAGATTTTTTCGCCAAGAGATGCGCGAAACGGTCAATAGATGGAACCCCGCAACTTGGTACTATGTTCCGGTTGAGGTCCGACCATCGAAGGGAATCCAAATGCCTGCTCCAAGAAAAAGTGCAGCGGCCGATTTGGGTGCGCGGCGGCATTTGCATCGAATCCGCCGACGGCACGCCCTACGAAGTCCGCAACCGCGTCACGTTGTGCCGATGTGGCGCGTCTGCGAACAAACCGTTTTGTGATGGCCAACACGCGGCGGTTGGCTTCGAAGACGGCCTATGATCTCACTGGCTTGCCGAAAGGTGGTAGGGTAATGAAGGTTTCTACGAAGTCCTTGCTTGACGAAGCGATCGAGGCGCACGGGGGCCTGGACCGTTGGAGGCAGCTGAAATCCGCGTCCATTCACTGTGCCGTGAACGGAGTCGTATGGGCGGCGAAAGGCGTCCCGGGCATCCTCACCGATTTTCGCTACCGCATCGATCTTCATCATCAGCGGGGAAGCTTCCCCAATTTCATGCAATCGGGTCAAAAGGCTACCTTTCAGGCGGATCGCGTGGCCATTGAGACGACTGATGGAACCGTGATCGACGAGTTGCTGCGGCCGGCTGAATCACTGCAGGAACAAACGCTGCAGACGACCTGGAACGCCCTGCAACTCATCTATTTCGTGGGTTATGCGATCTGGAGTTACATGACCGCACCGTTCTGCTTCACGATGCCGGGTTTCACAACGGCAGAAATCGAGCCCTGGCAGCAAGACGGCGAGACGTGGCGCAGATTGAAGGTTACGTTTCCGGATTATCTCGCCCGGCACGCGAGGGAGCAGACGTATTATTTCGGCAGCGACGGGCTGCTTCGGCGTCACGACTACGTTGCAGAACCGGTTACCAAAGAGCGGGTAGCCACGCACTACATAACACAGAACAAAGTGTTTTCCGGTATAACGATCGGAACGAAGCAGCGGGTGTACGTTTTGAACCCGGACGGCGGTTACTCGCCGGAGCCGTTATTGGTATCGCTGGATGTCGAGGAGGTCTCGTTTGATGCTTAACGTCGCCGTCATCATCGGAAGCACGCGACCCGGGCGCCACGGCGAAGCCGTTGCCCGCTGGGCTTTTGAGATTGCTCGCAAGCGCGACGATGCCACGTACGAGCTCGTCGATATTGCGACCTACAATCTGCCTCATCTCGATGAGCCCATCTCGCCAATAATGAATCAGTACAGCAAGCCTCACACTCACGCCTGGGCTAGAAAGATTGGTTCATTCGACGCCTTCGTTTTCGTCACTCCGGAATACAATCACAGCACTTCCGGCGCGCTGAAGAACGCGATCGACTTTCTGTATAAGGAATGGAACAACAAGGTCGCCGGATTCGTCAGCTATGGGGGCGCGGGCGGAACGAGGGCAGTCGAACATCTCAGGCTCGTAATGGCAGAACTGCAGGTTGCGACGGTACGCGCGCAGGTTGCGCTCTCGCTGCTTGCGGACTTCGAGAACTTCTCGATTTTCAAACCTCTGCCACACCACGAGGCATCCGTCAACGCCATGCTGGACGAGGTCGTCTCGTGGGGCCGCGCTCTGAAAGGGGTCCGCGGATGATTAAGCTCGATGTCTACGTCAGTTCGTATAAACCAGTCGTTAGCGTGCTGCCCGAATGGAATACTGCCGAACAAGCGACCTGGCCGGCGAGTTCGGTTTCGCTGCTCACCGGCGAGAAGGAAGCGGTCCTCATCGACGCCCTGATCACGTTTGCCGAGGCCGAGCTAGTCGTCGAATGGATCCGCGCGACCGGTAAGAAGCTGGTCACCGTCTACATCACGCACGGTCATGGCGATCACTCCAGTGCCAGAGCGCTCGGCCACGAATTGACGGCGATCACGTCGCGCCCTTCGACAGGCTCAGGGTGACACGGGGAGTGCGAGCGATGCGCAGCGTCTGCCGCGCAGTGCCATCGAGTCGGTGCCGAAACGGTAGGACCCTTCGCCATCGCTTTCAATTCAACAGACGGCATCGGCATTGCAAACGGCAGCGAGACGAGCTTGGGCCTTGCGGTAACGGAGTAGCGTCCAACTCGCTCGCTACGCCGCAGACGCCCTCGCGATCGCGAGGCCGTCGTTGCGTCGCCACCACGCAGAATTTGGCGCGCTAGATCGGTGGAACTAGGCCATTCTTCCCGACGAGCACGGATCTGGCGGCAAGTGCTTCGCCGTTAGCAATGGCGCCTACGCGAACGTGAGCGCCCGACGTAAGGATAGCCGGCGTGCCGCGTTCGATGTAGACGACGGGGACGTCGGCGGGGATGATGATCGTCTTCGTGCCGCTCGGAAAGCTCATCGTGATGGTCGTTCCGGCTGCGGTCGAATGGGCGGCTCGCACCGTGGAGTTCGCCATCATGTTGGGAACTGCGACCGTTCGAACAGTTGAGTTCGCCATCATATGCTTTGCGCTATCGTTCATTTGCGTGAAACCTTCGCCGGTGCCGCGCAAGTATGGCGCGAAGATATGCACCTCAGTAGACTTGAATGTTCCATCGGGCTGCGGAGCTACGGTCGTGCCAATAAACGACCCTGCGGTAACGTCGGCGAGCGTAGAGCGGCTAACGACAAAGATTCGTGTCTTGGAATTGTAAGAGACGCTTTTCCGACCGGATAAAGCATCGATAACCAGGCTCGCGCCGTCCGCGGAGACGACCGTTCCCGAGAGAAAGACCGGCTGTGGGATCTCGGCAGATCGAGCGACGTGGGGCGCAATAATTACAAATACGGCGGCGAGGGCCAGTGTACGCACGAAAACTCCATTCTTTTCCAACGAGCGGTGAGGTTCTAGCTACTCTGCACGGGACTTCTGAAAAAAGTCTGAGCGAGAGAAGACCAAGCGCTGCCTTCCAAGGCACGTCAGGCTCTTCGCTCCCGCCCCACGAGAGATTTTGCTAAATCGCGGAGCTGATCGCGAAACCAGATCTGCGCGGCATCGCTTTCGACGCGCGGATGCCATGCCATGACGTATCGCGCGCGTTCGAATTCGCGTGGCGCGCCGACAACGCGCACATCACCAAGCTTTGCAAGCGCCATCGCCATTCGCCGTGGAATCGTGAGAAGCGCTTGCGTCTGCGCAACGGCCAACACCGCGGACGCACCAAATGGCGTCGCGAGCACGACGCGGCGCTGCAAGCCCTTGGCGGATAGTACTTCCTCGAGCCACGGCTGCCTCGACTGCCTCGCGGAGATCGCGACGTGCGGGTAATGCGCGTAGACCCTCAACGTGAACCGCTTGCCACGTACGGGATGGCGTCGCGCCACCACGCAGACAAACTCGTCCTCAACGTAAGGCTCGCACGACAAATCCGGAATTGCATCACGCCCTACGATCGCGACGTCGATCCGTCCTGCAGCCATATCGTTCGCTGCCGAGTCATACCATTGCAGTACGTCGAGCCGAACGCCAGCCGCGACGCGAGCCAAACGTTTGGCAACCGCGGGAGCAAGGACGGTAGCGCCGTAGTCCGTCGTGGCGAGCCGGAAGTGGTGCGTGCTATCCACCGGCCGAAAGTCGCCCGAACGCACGACGCTCGCCAATCGAGGGAGAATGACGAGCATCCCGTCGAGCAGCTCACGAGCGCGCGCGGAGAGTTCATACCCGGGGCCGACGCGGATGAGCAGATCATCTGCAAACGCTTCGCGCAGCCGCTCCAAGCTACGACTCATCGCCGGTTGGCTGAGATTGCAGCGCGCGGCAGCCCGAGTGATGTGACGCTCTTCGAGCAGTGCGACGAGGGGCAGCAGCAGGTTGAGGTCTAGGGCCGCGAGGTCGGCAAGCCGCTCTCTTTCGCCGGGAACGTCTTTAGCATTATGCGTTCTACGCATGCGTATAATGCCTTCGATGCATTTGACTGATATACCCGCGGCGCCCTATAATCGTGACCGCGCGCTGAAGGAATATAGACCTGTTTTCACCGCTCTAGCCATTACGGAGGACGCGCCTATGGAGCCGACTGCAAAGAGATCCGTGATCCCACCGGACGATCCGAACCGCGAACTGGCGATCGCCAGGCCCGAAACGGACGAGACCTTGCCGCACGTGTGTGTCGTCGGGGACACTTATACGATTCTCGTGAGCGGAAAGCAAACCAATCAGCGTTACTCACTCATCGACATGCTTGTGGCAGATGAAGGCGGACCTCCGCCGCATCGTCACGACTTCGAGGAGCTGTTCGTCCTTCTCGACGGTGAGATCGAGTTCACGTTCCGCGGTGACAAACACGTCGTCCACGCCGGAGAATCGATCAACATCCCCGCGAACGCTCCGCACAATTTCAAGAACGTTTCGGGGCGGACCGCTCGCATGCTTTGCATGTGCACGCCGGCCGGGCAAGAAGAGTTTTTTCTTCTCATCGGCGATCGCGTGCCGACGCGCACCTCTCCGCCGCCAGAAGTCTCTGCGGCCGAGCAGGAACGCCGCAAGCGCCTCTTGTTCGAACTCGCTCCCAAGTATCGCACCGAGTTGCTAATCCCGAACGGATAATACCTTCAATCATCGCGGTGCTTGCCTCGACCGGCGTCGCCATCGCTGATGGTACTCATGGTATCAGCGGCAGCACCGTGAGTATGCTTGTCCCAGAACCACCCAATACCTAATCCCCGGACTCTAGACCGGTAATTCTCCTGTGTGGCTCGTATAAACCGTTATTCCATTGCCATCAGGATCGGCCAACTGGAAGTAATAGTGACCGAAAAATTGGTCTAGAGCAATTTCACCTACCGACAATCCATTTTCCATTAGACTCGTCCTATACAGTTCCAGATCGCTCCTAGATTTGCTGCCAATCATCAGGTCGAGTCGTTGTGCTGGAAAGCGTTATCGGGTAACGCTTTTGGTGACTTCGCTGGCCCGACCGATCTCGTCTAATATCGGTCGATCCTGAGGCGTCCGTGCCACAACGGTGCCACTCCACGATGTCGGCGCGGCCCCAATGACTCTCAGCGCTCCGCCCGGCTCGTCGTATCGGAATCTTCAGTTCGCTTCCAAGGCGCCCAAGATTCGCTCCAGGCGACCTCGCCGCTCTGGGGGCAAGTCGGCGAGCAAAGCGCGGGCCGCGTAAACAGCGTGCTGCCCTTCCCGGGTCTTAAACCAGGTCAACAGTGCCTCGCGACCGGGCGCATCATAGTAGGCATTAATTGGTTGAACGGGCGCACGCGGCTCGTCGAGGAACGCGTACGGATCGTCCGGTAGGCCAAACGCGGACAAGATCCATTCCAGCAACTGCTGCCGTGCCGTTTCACGAGCGTCTGAGCTCCATCGCTCTAGAAGTTGCGTCAGAATCCCGGCATAGTAGGCGCAGCACAAGAGATCGTCCATATCTGTGGGGCCACTCGAGTGCTCGACGGGGGACGCTAAATTCTCTTCGAACTGACTGCGCACGTAGTTCTCGACCGCCTGACGTTCGGCGCTCGGCCACCTCTCGAATTCTGCGTTCCGAAAACGTGTAAACACTGTCTCGACGTAGTAGGAAGCACCGTACCGGGAACCCTCGATCAACCGCGGTAGAAAAAACTTGAAATCGGTGATTCCGCCGATCGTCAAAACGATGTTTGACGCTATCGTCCAAAGCTGATCAAACGTTAGATCGCGTAACGGCGTCCCGCGAATCTCGTCCACTGTTTCTGCGCTAAGGCAGTGGTCGCAAAAATCAAATGTATCGGACATTGAGTAGCGCGAAAAGGCTGCATAGAGGCCCGTTATGGCTTCCGCCACGTCCTTGGAAACGCTGCGCACGGCGTTCTTCGACTTTGCCGCGGACATCAGATCGCTAAGGCGCCGGTCAAAGTCCGGCGTCATGACTGCCTTCAAGCGTTCTTCCGCATCGTCCATAGAGGATCGACAAGATTTGTTGGCTGGGCGCTGGCACCTTTGAAAAGACTCAGCTTGCGTACGCTGAGCCTTAGCATGCTGGCCGCCCGACGACTGACCTGGCCCGAGGCGGTCGACGATCTCCGGCGCGGGTCTCGGGCATGGCGCCCGGCAAGTGCACCGCGCTGCAGACCCTAGGCCGGTCCTGCCCTCACGCGGTACCCGCCGGTTCCCGCCGCTCGGTTCGCTAGGTATAGACGATGCCGATAATGTCTTCGACGAAGCTCTTCACCTTGTTGACCTTCGGCACGTACTTCGTAGGGTGACCGCAGTCGTTTCGCAGGTCCAGGCATTGACAGAGAACGCGCTGCTCCGCCTTGTAGAATATGCCAAGGTCGCGCGCGGTCTGAAGCACCTAGGAGTCCTTGACGTAGCTGAAGTCCTCTATCGTCTTTACAAGGCGTGCGTTCGGATTTTGCTTCTGCAAGCCGGCGTTGATCGAGGTTGACGACTTCCTGAGGATCTCTTCCTGAATTAGCGTATGGTTCCCGACCAAAGGAAGACGATTGCCGCGCGGAGAGCGTTAAAACGGAGGCACTCGATGCCTTCGAGCAGGTAGTCGTGGATTACGGCGTCCTTAACCTTGCCGGCGATTGCGGTAAGGGATGCAACCTCGTTTTGCGCCTCAACGCTGTCGTCGGGAAGGCTGAGCAATTCGCGTATGTGTTTCTTGCCCGAATCAGTGATCCGCCAAAGGTTCTTTCCGTTTTCCTGACCGATCATCTCTACCTTGGGAATCAGTTGACTCAGTGCGACGGCCACGTTCGTATTCTTTTTCGGGTCGCGCGCCTTGACCATGAGCCGCCGGATATCCTCGCTCCCGAACACCCGCGTCTTGGCCGTACACGGTCTCGTAATACATGATGGCCAGAACGCGGTTAACTATTGTCGAACGCTTCAGTGGCGCTAGAAATTCGGTCAGCGAGAGTGCCATGGCTTACTTCTTGCCAGCGCTAGCGGCTGCAACGATCTCGGCGTGCCGGTCGCGCCCCGCCCCGGCTTGTCTGTGCTGTCCGCGCATCGCGACAAGCCCTCTGCGTTGCGCTTGACCGAGCATTAAGGGAACCATCCAAGGGGGCCTAGTGTTATGCGCCTAAAGTTCGTTCGCAATATGACTTGATCCGATCGAGGATCGAATCAGCAGTTGCGGTCCACACGAACGGTTTTGCATGAAGGTTATGATCTTCGATGTAGAGTCGGATTGCCCGTTCCAAATCGACAACGCTGGTGAACGTTCCGCGTCGGATGCGTCGCCGGGTTATCTCGGCGAAAAATCGCTCTACCTGATTGAGCCAACTCGCGCTCGTCGGTGTGAAGTGTAAGTGAAAGCGCTGGTGCCGCAGAAGCCAACGATGGATCGTGGGTTGCTTGTGTGTCGCGTAGTTGTCGAGAACCAGATGGACTTCTAGCTCTTTGGGAACCTCGGCTTCGATCTTGCGAAGAAACCGCAAGAACTCTTGGTGGCGGTGGCGGCGATGGCACGAAGCGATCACCTCGCCCGTGGCGATGTTGAGCGCTGCGAACAGCGACGTTACACCGTGTCGAAGATAATCATGCGACTGCCGCTCCGGAACGCCAGGCCGCAAGGGAAATACGGGCTGAGTTCGATCGAGCGCCTGAACCTGCGATTTCTCGTCGACACATAGCACGATGGCATTTTCCGGTGGCGATAGATAGAGACCAACGACGTCGCGCGTTTTCTCAATAAATAGCGGATCGGTCGATAGTTTGAACGTCTCGACGCGGTCAGGCTGCAGGCCGAAGGCCCGCCAGATTCGCAGGATCGAGTTCTGAGAGAGTTTGGTTTTTGCTGCCATTTCCCGCGAACTCCAATGCGTTGCGTGCGGCGGTTTCGTCGACAACGTCAGGCGCACGACGTCTTCAACCTGATCATCAGATAAACGCCGCGGGGTACCTGAACGCGGCGCGTCCGTCAGTCCGGCGATCCGATCCACACGAAACCGCTCGCGCCACTTACCTACAGTGGCTTTCGTGATGCCGAGGCGCTCGGCGACCTGCGTGTTCGTGCAGCCGCGGCCAGACTCCAGCACAATGCGCGCGCGCTCCGAAAACTGTCGGGAGATTGTGCGGCGCCGGGATAACCGCTCCAGCTCAGCGCGCTCGCCTTCGCTAATCATCAACGCTTGTAAGCCGCGTCCTCTTGCCATGTAAAAATTATAGCAAATGCCATTGTCTTATGCAACGAACTTTAGGCGCATAACACTAGCAGTGCAGATACTATATCAATATCCTATACTATTCGCATGGCCAAGGTTGAGGACGCGCTCAGGGATCTCGCCGCCGAACATGAGGGTCTTTTTACGGCACGAGAGGCAGAAGAAGCAGGCGTCGCTCACGTTCTGGTAGTTCAGCTCGCCCATCGGGGCCGGCTGGATCGGATCGCCCAGGGCCTTTACCGATTCCCCAACTGGCCAACCACCCGCCTCCAGCAGTACCACGAGGCCGTGCTGTGGCCGCGGGCGCACCGCGACCTGGAATACGCTCTGATCTCACACGACTCTGCACTCGAACTGTATACCCTGACGCAGCTCAACCCCGGCGTCATCCACGTCACGCTTCCCCCGAAAACGCGTATCTCGCGCGAACGCCCGACGTGGCTACGGCTCCACTTCGCAGACGTTGCCGAAAAAGACCGAGCTTGGGAGCAAGGCATTCCAATCGTCAGCGTGCCGCGAGCAATCGAAGACGTCGCACCGACGCATGGCGCCGATGTGACTCACCGCGCCGTCAGCGAAGCGCGCGAAAGGCACCTCCTACGAGAGGACGAGCTGCAGCGACTCGTCGACAAGTTTGGGGACGAGATATTGGGATCGTACATTGCCAGCTAGCTAAAGCGAGCGGCGACGTGCACTCGAGCGGCGGATCACGAGCGCCGCCAAGGAACGAGGTACGACCGCTGCCCGATTGCGCCGCCTCGTTGGATTCGCAGTGCTCTGCGAAACGCTCTCGGAAGCGGCAGCTCGCGGAATCATTCCGGTTTTTTTCGTTAAAGGCGGCGTCGCGATCGAGTTGCGGCTCGGCCTACTTGCGCGCGCGACTCGTGATCTCGATATCGGTCTGTGCGCGCCGCCGATGGAACTCTTGCCACATTTTGACGCGGCTATTGAGTTCGGGTTAGGTGATTTTCGCTTGCGCCGTCGCGGCGAGGCCCGCGCGTCAGCGAATGGCACCCTCGTTTTGGAAGTCTCGCTCGAGTATATCGGCCGCCCGTGGGGCACTGTACCGGTTGACTTAGCGCCGGCCAAATCCCAGGGCACGCGATGTGCTAGACATACTTCTTATGCTGCAGCCCGTCGAGTTCGATCACACCGCGGTTCGCGCGGCCTGCAAGCGCATTTTTGACGAGCGCGCGACTCACCCGTGGCCGATCCACTCTTTTGACTTTCCACCGGCCTGGCGCGGAATTCTCACCGAGCTTGCGCGCGAGGTCCGCTACGACACAGACGATGTCTCCGTTATAGAGACCAGATTCAACTCATACCTTGCCCAGCTTCAAGGAGCGCCAGTCGTGCCAAATTATGACTACCCTCACGCCACCCGTTACTGAGAGCGGCGTGCGTTATGACCATTTTCAGGCATACTTGAAAGACGGTTGGCGCGTTCACTCCATCATGGACCAGCTCACGGGGCTGGAGGCGCTGAGGAGTTGCTCATCTTGTTGGAGCAACCACAACCCGATTCCTAACCACTGTGGTTCCGAGGGGCCGGCCACCCCCTACGGCTTGACCGCTCGTTCATCGCGGGCTGAGCGGGCCGACAGGACCGCGACCCCGCTCCGATCTGGTTGGACGGACGACGCCGGCAGGCGTTGTACGTACAACCACCGGCTTGCGTCGTGAAAAAGAGTTGGGGGTCCGTCAAGCGACAATTACACGGAGAGAAGCTTCGTTCAATGGCGTGATGCGGCAATGCAGCGTCAGGGAAGTGGAAGTGCAGCGCGATCGCATCCGAACGCTGCTACAGCCCTGATGGCCGCAATGCAATGACGCAGCAGCGCGACGCGAATCAGAGTGCAAGGTCGAGTCATCGGCCGTGTCATCAACGTGGTAGCTGGCGTGAGCACACGTGCGACAAGCCCTGGATGAAGAAACTCGGCGGATCGAAGTCACGGAGCCGGCGTCGCTGCAGATCGCGGCCGCTACAATCGAATTATCCCGGTGCGTTCTCGCTTGCCTTCGCAAGGCTCGTCAAGAACGCCAAACTCCCGCATGTTCGCTTCATGACCTGCGCCATTCATTCGGAACGCTCGCGCTGGCCTCTGGCGTCGATCTGCAGACGGTTTCACGAGCACTCGGCCACGAGTCGACAGCGATCACCTCACGTATCTACCTGCACGCAGTCGAGACTCTGCAAGACGACGCGGCGGCACGCATCGATGCACTGCTGGGAAATGCGGTGGCGGGCGCTCTTGCAAAACCGCCCATCCCGACTAATCCCACTACCACCCTTCGACAGACTCAGGGTGACAAGGAGTCCGCGCCACAGCGGTGCCACGTGATGTCATTGCAAACGAAAAACGCCCTTAGATTCGAGCGTTTCGTGGTAGCGCCAACGGGAATCGAACCCGTCAATCGGGGTCCCGGCCGCTCCCGTTAAATACCGGAAAGTCCTTTCCTGTACGGGTTTTCGTGTTTTTGAGTCCCGGCTGGTCCCTCCGAATCCCGACAAGTTTTGCGGAATCCGTCAGACGGCCGTTAGACGACCGAGCGCTACTCCGTAGCCCGTTTGGGGCAGAGACCCCACAGTAACTCCCGGCTCCCGATTCAGGGCCGAGATCACTGGAGAAAGCGGCAAAGAACGGCATCGCTAAAAGTGCGCTATGTCCAGTGCGGTAGCTCGCTAATACGAAATACGGAGATATGACCACAGAACGGATTGCTCGCCAGCGCGTGCTGCACCAGGGCGCTCAAGCCGGTGAACCCCTTGCGCATGTCGGTTACGCCGGCAGCCAGCCAAACGCGCGTGCCGGTCGGGACGCTCGTCGGCACAATACTCATTGCCGCAACTCGGCGACCAAGGCGCAGATCAGTCCGGCATCCAGCGGACCGGTTTCGATCCGCATCGCCGCACCCGAGGCAAGCATCAGCTGCACGATACTCGAGGCGCTCGACTGCGTACCAGGCGGTTGCGGCGCACGTCCCGCAGCAGCTATTGTCACCGGTAGAAACGTTGCCCTCGGCGCGACGGGACGAGTGCGCGGCGCTCGTTCCGCATTTAGCTTCCCGGCACGATAGAGCGCTTGCCATTGATAGAGGCTATTGCGGTTGACGCCTTGCTCGCCCGCGACCGATCTGAGCGACGCGCCATCGCGCAACGTCAGCTCAACGATACGACGCTTTTTAGATAGCGGCAGGCGACGACGGGGGCGCTGATTCGAAGCTTTCGATCCTGGCATGAAGACCTCGCGACGTAGGCGGTGTTTCCGCCATCATCGCGGACGCGAGGTCACCCGAGCAAGACGGTGCTGAGTGGACGCTCACCTAGGTTCTCTCTTCGAGTGAGGTTCAGGCGATGGGAACGTTAGGACTCAATCCCCGTCTGCCTAAAGACAATTTCTTCGCGGCCCCATTCCTTCGCCGGATAGGCGTATTCATTGTCGAAGATGCGCCACAGAAATCCAACGCGTGGATACCTCGAAACGAAATCCACTTTGATAGTATTTGCGTACCAGTTATCTTGAGGGATTTTCACGTCCTTTTCAGATAGCCGATAGACGACATAGTTGGACCCATTTACTATGCGCGTTTCGCAATCTTCTGGCGCAAAGACTCCTTCGACGGAAAATAAAATGTCAACGCTAACGCCCTTAGCTATCTTAGTACCCTTATTTGAGATGCCGAACGTCAAGTAAGTTTCTCTACTCCATACTCCGGCATCCGATTTTTGGTTTACTTCCACTCCTAACTCCCAGTTAAGAACCAAATCGGGGGCACGAAGCGCTAGCGCCCTCATCTCTGCTGCTATGGCGAGGTCGTCCGTGACTAGACGTAGCTCCTCTTTTGCCACGCCGAGTTGGTCGGTTGCAAGGAGAAGCTGTTCTGTCGAAAGGGTGATTTGCCGATTTGCCAGTTCGATCTGCTGATTCGCGATTTTGATTTGACGATTGACTCGGGTGAGGGTTATAAGCGCAACGACAAGCGCGATAAACGATATAGCGACCGTACCAAGAAACGCAAACCACGGATTCGGTCCTTCCACGACATGCTGAATCGTGACGGGAGGCAGGCTTTGGATGACTTCCGGAACGGACTTGACCATGTGCCCTCATTCGCCAGCGCCAGGGGTAATCTTGGGGGCGGAGCTAGGCGAGATGCATCGTTATTCTTTCGAGCAGGCTACCACAAATACAAGTCAGGCTTACAGCCCGTTAGTGTTCCAGCCAGCCATCTCTACTAGGGTCGCACGAGACTCCGACACACCGAAAATCGTTTGCGGAAGGCTCCAATAGAAAAAATAATCCGTGCCTCCATCGGTCCGAACCGTCGACGTATATTTTCCTGGTCCAGTGTAAAGCACTATGTTGTCGCCCGGTTTTACCTGAATCGGCCCAAAGAAGTAGCCGTGTCTTATGACGTTAGCTAATAGACCATTGGATTGCAGCACCGTGTTTAGGACACTGTAGAAACCGAGATTGGCGGCAACCAGGACGCTTATGTGAATCCGTTCCTTAAACGCTACGCCAGCCTCGGCTATTCGAACGATTTCAAGTTTCATCGAAAGTACAGCTTCGCTATACTAGATATCGTAATCAATAGGAGCCCTAGTCCTAACGACGCGAGCCCGAGAGGGGCGCTTTTTGATAGAGCAGGAAAAAGGCCGACGAGGACGCCGCCAATCGTCAGACACAACGAGTGAAGTATGTCAAATGCGCGTTTGCTTCGAACTTGCTCTTCCAGCACGGCCGCGCGCTTGTCGGCCGCATGATAACGCTCCACGTATCCTTGGAGGCCTTCGCATTCAAGCTCTGCACGGTCTAGGTCCTCAATGATAAGTTTTTGGACACCTGCCGACGTTAGCTCCTCCACGGATAGCTGCCGCCGAATTTCACTGAAAGCTCTCCGACCGGACGTGGGAAGTCCGGAGTCAAGCACTTCGAAATTGCTGGCCGAGGACTCAGACGCCTGCTCTTGCTGCGCCGCCCCCATCTGAGGGCTGCCGGGCGTTTCAGGCATCATTCTAGCGACCGGGCCGGATCCAATCGTTGCTTAGAGTTACTAGCTCGCAATAGCGCAGACGTGCTGCTTCTTCCTCATGGCTCTCGCCAAACCTGAGAAGGCTGCACCACCGCCGAAACGCGAGCCTCGTGAGTCTGTCGATGGCTAGATATGCACGCTGCTTTTCCATGCCGTAAGTATAACACATGGCCGCGCCGAGACGGGAACAGGCATTCTGCGCGGCTACTCATCGGCGCCGTTTGCCTAAAGCTCGTCGAATAGACTCTCCCGTGTTTCCGTATGAAGCTTCTTAAACGCGTCTTCGTCCACGATGACGACCTCGCGCGGAAATCCTGGTATGGCCTTAGCGACGACTCTTCTATATTTCCGCTTGTTTAAGTACGCCTCGCTTACGTTTATTCGCGCTGACGCCAAGAAGTTTAACTCCGGACAGTACCGCTGAAGGCGGCTTGCCAAATTAATGCAAATCCCGATATATTCCTTCGTCCCGTCCACTCGCGTCAGCTGATAAATCGTCCCGCGAGACAAACCAAAGCGTATCGTACGCGGCAACTCGATAACAGGCAACTCTCTCTGTGCTTTCTTGAGTAGTTTCGGGAACCAGGCCTGAAGATTGTAGAGTGCGTTGACAAGGTTTTGGATAAGGCGGTCGCTTTCCTGAACTGATGGATTCCATAAGTACAGAGCACCATCGCCCAGGAACTTTTCGTGAACGGGTTTAATTAGGGCCTTTAGTTTCTCCTTTTTGGGAGTGTAGTATTGCTCGCCCCCGAAAATCACGATTGACATTGCTTCAAACACAATGTTCAGAAATTTCGTTACGTATTCTTGTACATCCGGTTGATTGAAAAATGTCGAAAAGTTAGCTAAGGCAGGTCTGATTTACTCGCAGCGTTCGCGTTGTGTCACCCTGAGCCTGTCGAAGGGTGAAGTGAGATGCATGCGTCGAGCGCTTGTGGTACAATTTTCGCATGAGCATGAAAGAGCAACTGTCCTTGGCGGCAACGAGCTTTGAAGGTCACGCAAAGACGACGAGGCGAACGAAGTTTCTGCTGGAGATGGATCGGATCGTTCCCTGGAAGCGCCTGCGAAAGATCGTCAGGCCCTTTTATTACTAAGGGGAAGGCGTAGGACGCCGGCCGATCGATTTGGAGCGGATGCTGCGCATCTACTTCCTTCAGCACTGGTTCAACCTGAGCGATCCAGCCGTCGAGGAAGCGCTCTACGACATGATCTCGATGCGGGCGTTTGCGCGGGCCGATCTGGGGGAATCCGGCGTTCCCGACGAGACGACGATCTGCAAGTTCCGGCACCTCATCGCTATCTGGCCGACTGCGGTATCACGATCAGTGGCGGCACGATCGTCGATGCCACGATCATTCATGCACCCAGCTCGACCAAGAATCAGGACGGCGAGCGCGATCCCGAAATGCATCAGACCAGGAAGGGCAACCAATGGTACTTTGGCATGAAGGCGCACATCGGCGCGGATAGCCGCACCAGGCTCGTTCATTCGACGCCGCGAACGTCCATGACGGTAAGGTTGTCGCCGACCTGTTGCACGGCAGCGAAACGCGAGTTTACGGCGACTCGGCGTACACGGGCAAGGCGCAGGCGATTCGCGAAAAATCGCCCCAGGCCCGGGCGTTCATTAACAAGCGTGCTTATCGCAATCGACCGTTGACCGATCAGGACCGCGAGACGAATCGTCGCAAATCCTCGGTCCGATCGCGCGCCGAGCATATCTTCGGCACGGTCAAGGGCTACTTCGGGTTTAGGAAAGTGCGCTACCGCGGGATCGCGAAGAACGAAAACTGCCTCAACGTGCTCTTTGCGCTCTCGAACTTGCTCATGTCAAAGAAGAAATTGTTACGCCTTTCGACGGCATAGCTATCTCTCGAAGTCTGGAAAAAAACGGTTCTCGCCACAAAAAAGTCGGGGCGAGAACCAAAAACACAGGAGTGATCTCGAAAATGGCCGATTTTACCGCCAATAGCCAATCCAGAGCTTAATTGATCAGACTTGCCTTAAGTCAAAAAACTGACCCGGCAGCGAAAAACGTCAGTAAAATAAGGCGAATCGTGGTAGCGCCAACGGGAATCGAACCCGCGTCCTTCGACAAGCTCAGGATGACACGTCTCGGCCGCTCCCGTCGAATACCGTACAGACCTTTCCTGTACGGGTTTTCGCGTTTTTGAGTCCCGGCTAGTCCCTTCGAATCCCGACGAGTTTTGCAGAATCCAGACGGCCGTTGGAGGGCAGGCGCCCTCTTATGAGCTTCCATGAGAAGGTCGTTTCTGTCAAGGCCGACGTGGCGGCCCGCTCCAGCAATTCGTCTCGACCCGCTTCCATCCACACTCGGTTTAAGCCATTGACGGCTCGGTGCACGTTGGGGTTCCTCGTAGAGTTTGGCGCTGCTATCTTTGCATCGATCTCAGACGATCGTCCCGTATAACCGCAGTCGCCAAAACGCGGCGTCAGGAGTCGTCATTTTCACTCCAGACAGAGACGGGCTTCGACACTTCACAACTTGCGAGTTCGATCGGCGGCGCCAAAGCGAGTCCAATCAGAAAGCTGAGACCAGAGAAGCGAGCTACTTAGGTAGCTTTCATAAGATTGGTTATTGGGATGATCTAAACCGTGAGGGTGATGCAAGTGAAGCGGCCGCGCTGTGAGCGCATGTGCAACTGCAATGCCAGCTACGCGCGCCAATTGAGGCCGCAAAGCAACGACGACCTCGCGATTGCGAAGCCGTGTGCGGGGTGGCAAGGTAGATAGCCTCGCGTTGCGGTGTTCTGAGTCTGACTTTCCCGTAATCGTTACTCCGTTACCGCAATGCCCAGTGGATTGGAGATCTGCGTGGTGCTGCCGGCGATCGTTTGAATTGGTGCAACGTTGCCCCTTGCGGTCGCTGCGAAGATAAGGATCGCATTCGAGGTTGGATTCGAGACGAAGATGTTACCGGAATTCTTGCTAACTGCAAGTGCACAGTTGAATCCATTACCAATGGTGAGCCCGGTATTCGAACCGGCGATAGTGCGGATCGGCGCGACATTGCCCGTCGCTCCGGCCGCGAACTCACTAATCGTCGCCGTCGTATTGTCAAAGACGTAGACGTTGCGCGAAGCGTCGATGGCGACCGCGCCAGGGGCTACCAGCCCGGTATTGCTTCCGCCGATCTGCGCTGTCATCGTGCCTGATCCCGACGGAAAGGCGTCGATCGTTGCCGTCGTGCTATTCGCGACGTAGAGAAGGTCCTTGCTGTCGATGGCCAGGCCGCCCTCGTCGGAGATCGTGCGCTTCGGCTTGGCGCAGCTGTTAGCTCCGGGTGCGAAGACTTCGATGCCGCGGCCGCCCTCGGGTAAGAATGCAGAAACGTAGATGTGACCCTTACTATCGAAGGCTATGCCGTTCGTTTGACTGGGTTTTGCGAAGCACTCGATCTCGGTCACGATCTCGCCGAAAAGGGAAAACGTTTCGGCACCAACCGAGAGGAAGTTGTCGATGTTGCCATTTGCAATGCCGAAACGGTTGTTTGATGCACTGAACGCGATGGCCCTGGGTCCTCCGTTGTGATTTGCGATAACGGAAGTCGGTGCAACGTTCCCGGTGGCGGTTTCGGCATATTCGCTAATTGTACCGAGCTCACCAGTCGGGTTGTTGGCGACGAGAATGAGTGCAGTCGGCGCTTTGTGGGCGCCGGCGATTTGTTGGCCGTTCTTGACGCCCGGCGTCGCTGCGCCGGTAACTGAAGCGGTCTGCGGCGCGACGATGCTCGGAACGACGGTCGCCGTCGACCCGGTTTGCGCACCGGAGCACGCTGCGAGCGCCAACGCGAGGCTGGCTCCCGCAAAGTGATGAGGTAATTTCATTTTGATTCTCCTAGAAGTGTGGTGGTGTGTATTGATTTTGTTAGCATAGGGTAGTTTGATGAAAAAAGTGTAAATATGTCCTAGTCGGGAGTCGTCATTTTCAATCCAGACAGTGACGGGCTTGGACACTTCACAACTTGCGAGTCCGATCGGCGGCGCCAGCGAGTCCAATCAGAACTGAGATCAGAGAAGCGAACTACTTTGGTATGCTTTTATAAGGTTGGTTATTGGGATCCAAACCGCGAGGATGATGCAAGTGAAGCGGCCGCGCTGCATGCGAGCTACGTGCGCCAATCGAGGCTGCAAAGCGTAACGGCCTCGCTTTCGCGAAGCCGTGTGCTGTGTAACGAGGCAGTTGGCCTCGGGTGGTGTTGAGAGTCTGCCCTTGCCGTAAGCGTTACTCCGTTACCGCAAGGCCTACCGGGGTCGAGAACTGCGTAGCACTGCCCGCGATCGTTTGGATTGGCGCAACGTTGCCGCTTGCAGTCGCCGCAAAGCCAAGGACTGCGTTCGTGCTGCCGTTCAGGACGAATATCTCGCCGCTCGCCTTGCTGACTGCGAGTGCGCCCCCTGCGTTCAGCCCGGTCTTTGAGCCGGCGATGGTGCGAATCGGCGCGACGTTGCCGGTCGCTCCGGCTGCGAACTCGCTGATCGTCGCCGTCATACCATCGGAGACGTAGACGTTGCGAGAGGCGTCGACCGCGACGGTGTTAGGAGCTTCCAGTCCGGTGTTGCTTCCGCCGATCTGTGCCTCCATGGTGGACGATCCCGCCGCAAAGATATCGATCGTTTTGGTGATGCTATTCGCCACATAGAGAACGTTGTTGCTGTCGATGGCCAGGCCGCCCGCGTCGGAGATGGTGCGCTGCGGCTTCTTGCAGCCGTTTGCTCCGGACGCGAACACGTCGACGGTCGAGATGTCGGCGCTAGTGTCAGAAACGTAGATACTGCCGCTACTGTCGAACGCCACGGCATTCGTCTGACTGGGTTTGCGGAAGCCACAGATTCCCGTCAAGAAATCGCCGGTCGAAAGGGCGAACGTTTCGATACCATCCTCACCACCGAAGTGGGCAAGGTTGCCGTCCGCAATCCCGATGCGTCCGTTTTTTGTCGAAGTGAAGGCGATGGCAAGCGGTTGGCCCACGTCTTTCGAGATGACCGAACTCGGCGCGACGTTTCCGTTCGCGCTTTCGGGGAATTCGCCAATCGAGCCGCCCGTGCCGCCGCCTTCGTTGAGGACGAGAAGGAGTGCACTCGTTGCTTTGTGGGCGTTCTTGGCGTTCGGCGTTGAGGAGCCGGGAACGGAATAATGGGTCATACCGCCGCCGCCGGAGTTGCCGCCGGAGTTGCTGGGAAGCGTCATTGGCGTCGCGCCATTCTGGGCACCGGAGCATGCTGCAAGCGCCATGACTATACAGACGGCTCCAATGTGGTTAGGTGGTTTCATTTTGATTCTCCTAGAAGGGTGTTGTGAAGTTTAAGGTGTCGCGAAGTTCTTGATGTTAGTAGTATGAGCTAGGCGTGTTAAAAAAGTGTGAGTGCTAGTCTAAAGAAAGTGCATTTCGCCGTGGCGTGGTGTATTTTATTTAGCATCCCAGGCAGTTCCGTCTGCAAATGTAACCGCCGAGACGCTGCAAGAAGTGACCTCGGTGGTCGCCAGTCGACGGTTATGATCGATAACGACACCAGGGCTGAAGGTTCCAACGTCGTTAACCGTCGCGCCGTCGTCTAAGGTGAAGATCACCCGTGAGATTGGTTTGGTGGTGGCATCGGAGAAGCGTACATGTAAGGCAGATGCGCCGACGGCAGTGGAGTCGTCATTATTACTCGAGACGGTGATAGGCTTCGAGGGTTCGCAACTCGCGAGCTCGACCGGCGCCACCGAAGCGAGCCCGATCAGGGAGCTTAGGATCATTGAGGTGAGCATTTTTTCTGTTCCTTTGTAGTTTTGGTGGTGATGTTGTTACGTTTGGAGTGAATGGTCGGTGATCGTCGCCGTGTTGCGTGCGATTTCCACGCTGCGGTACCCGAGAACGCTCAATAACTTGCTGCTAGGAACTTTCAACGGTCCGGGTTTGTCCGCGGTGCCCGGTGCGGGCTGCGGGTATGCGGTAGAAGCGGCAGTTGCGAACCGGATGTTGCCGTCGATGTGCTGGACGATCTGATGGATGTGTCCGTTGAGCACCGTGACTGCGTTGAAGCGGCGCAGCGCCGCTAAGACGCGTGAGCCGTCTTCGGTCGTCCAGCCCCACGGCGGAAAGAGCGCGTAGAGCGGAACGTGTGCGAAGACAACGATCGGCGTCGAGCTTTTCTGCGCCGCAAGATCCTTCTCGACGAAATCGAGCTGCTCGGTGCCGAGCTTTCCATCGATCTCGAAGTTGAAGACGTTGACGAGGGAGAGAAAGTGCACGCCGCCTTGATCCCAGGAAGACCAGCCCTTGGGAGCGTCGCTTTTCCCAAAGGCCGCGAAGAACGCCCCCAGGGTCCCGATGACGTCGTGCTCGCCTGGGAGAACGACGAGCGGAGCCTTGAGCGTACCGAGTATTTGTTTCGCCGTATCGAACTGTGCGGGCTTGGAGAGATGGGTGACATCGCCGGTATGGACGACGAAGGTTGGTTGGACGGGCATCGCGTTGATCGCGTCGATGGTCTGTTGAAAGGTCCCGGCGACGTCTGGATTCTCGGGGTGCGCGAACCCGATGTGACTATCGCTGATCTGTAAGCGTCCGCTCAAGGCCGTC